>NZ_JACJTJ010000016.1:0-45088 GCF_014698605.1 Synechocystis sp. FACHB-383
AATAAGCTATGTACACTGGCTAAGGGAGTTAGCACTAAGGTGATGAATTTGCTTTGCTATAGGGTTATTCTGCTTATTTTTCGGTGGCACATAAATACCATTCAACGTTTCTGAGTCAAAGGTTCTTTAATTATTTCTGCATTCTTAAATCTAATTCCTTCCTCTATCCATCTGATGGCATGGGTACGAGCTCGAAAATACTCTTTTAAATAATTGGGTTTTTGCGCTTGATTATAGAGTTCAATAGATTTTCTGATATTTAATTTAAGATTAGGGTTATTAGGGTCAGGAAGTTGTCGCCAATAACCTCGCCAATAAGCTGCACTTAGAGAATTAAAGTATCTTAGTCTAACTTCAAACTGATGTTTACGAGTATTTTGATCATTTGATTCTGCCCATTGATTATTTTCACCTATTTCTAAATTAGTTTTAAAGTCGAAAACATCTTTAGAAAAAATTTGATCTAAACTTACGATAACTCCTGAAACTTTTCTTTGCCAATGATAACGTCTTCCAAACCACTTTAGAGAACTTACAACGGCTAAATCTCTACCTGTCCATCCTAAAGCATAGCGACGATCTACTTCATCGGAAAGACAAGAGTAAATAAGTTGTTCTAAACTTTCCCGGCACCCCAACAATTCTCGCAAATGACTTAATAATTGGGAACTAACACGAGAACATCCCTCAACTAATTGAGTCATTTCTTGACGTGACCAAACATAAAAATGAATGGGTGCTTGCTCGGTTTCCGCAACACAGGCAATTGCATCAACTAATTCCAATAAAAATCCTTGTATTAGTTCTTTTTCAGCACTATTATCTTCTTTGTAATCTCCTGTCCAAGCTGATGTTTTAAACTTAATTATATCTTCTCCTTCAAGTTCTTTTTCCAGATAAATTCGTTGCCCATTTTCATCAAGTTCTTCTAAATACTCTTTAAGATTAGGATCTGGTTTCCATGTATCATCTTCATTTTGCTGAAATTTTGGATCTAATTTTCCTTCACTTTTAGTTACATGAGCAGCTAACGCACCTATTCTATTTTCCACATAATCATACTCAACAGAAAGATAAACACGAATGAGCCGTTCTTCATTAACTGTATGTTCTGGTAGTTGACTATTGCCTGAATATTTAGGAAGTGCTGTCACTTCATAAGTCTCTGGATCTAAATCCCCATCAGGAAGAGTACGCCTACGAGTTTTTGCTTTTAATTGAAGCAGTTCCAAATTCTCTGTAAAACTTATGTCTTGCTGAAGTTGACTAGCTTGAATGCCAGTCAAATCAATCTCTGCTAAACTATCAAGATTTTCAACACCTACTTTATTTAAAGCTTTAACAATTGATGAATCTATTCCTAGTAATTCTAAACGTTTTTGCCTTGCACTTTCAGTTAAACAGTGAACGCTCAATGTACAGTCACTACATTTTTGGTCTAACTGATAATCCAAATTATCTAAATCAGTTTCAATAATATGCTTTAGTACGCCATTGTAAGCTACCAGATGACTAATGTCCGCTTCTATTGTGTCTAAATTTAAGGCTTCAGATTTAATGATATCCTGGCTTTTATTTGTATTTTCATCTATACGAGCTACAACACATTCAATATCTTCAAACTTAGGATTAATCCCGTTAATGTTTATTGGATTTGCTTCTATTAATTGACGTACAAGTATTCGATATAATGCGACCTGTACTTGATGATAAGTTCTATCTTTTCGAGACGCTTTACACTCAACTAATCGTAGTTTGGGTTCATTGTTTTCCCAGAAAATAATTACGAAATCTATTTGTCCACGAATATTAAATTCACCTAAATTTCCACTTACAGAAATTTCTCGCCCATAAGCCCTTTGCCCAACTTGTAAGCTTTGTAAGCTTTCAACAAAGTCATTCCAATCAGTTGATTTATCTTCTCCAGCATTTTGCTCTATTTGGGTTAAATCCACTAACCCTTCTTTCTGAAGCGATCTCTCCCATTCATTTTCTCTTTTTTTACCTTCTGCTTCTAAAACTGGATCTAAAGATGTTGAGAAGATTAACTGAGCAAAAGGAATGTCCTGTTTAACAAGCTCATAATTATTTAACTTTAACTTGAACCGGCGATCACAAGATTGATAACGAATATATTCAGCAATATCTGTAGCCTTAAGTGAGTACATTTTGGATTAGAGAAGAATATAATATGTAATTAACTTACTTTGGGGATGTGTACGAGACAATTGCCTTATCAATTTCTAAAGGGTAAAGAGAACTAGGACAAAGCTGGCTATATGAAGAACCAGACTTCAAAGAATTCAGATAGAGATAGAATGACTCTTCTTCAGTAGCTAACTAGACATACTTTGACCAAACACATTGTCCAACTCTTCCTTCGTCATCTCAGAAAGCGGTGGAAAAACTTTTGCGTCAGGTGAACAACGGTTAACAAATAACTCTCGAATCGCCTCATCATCAGTGGGATGCTGACGAATATAACTTTTTAACTCCTGACGGGTTAACTGCGAAAAATTAGGTTTACTCATTTTCGTGAAACTCCCAAATGCCATTCTCAAAAATGATAATGAGGAAAAAAGGGCCGAAGCCCCTCTCTCATTCAGATTAACCTAACTGCCTCCAATGCGAGCCACGTCCTTGGCATTTTGCTCAAACGCCGCATTCAGGGCATCATCACCACTTAAGCCGGCTTCCAAAGCATTTTTAATCGCTTGTAAAACCCGTTTATAATCCCTCGGCATCACCTTAACAAATTTAGGAATATTGACTTCCCAATCTGCTAGGATAGCTTTAGCTTTGGCGCTATTGGTGTAGTTAACATGGTTTTGAATTAACTCTTGCAGATCCTTGATTTCTTCAGGATCTTCCAAAGTTTCCAAAGCAACCATAGCTTGGTTACAACGGGTGGCAAAATCAACCGTTTCGTCAAAGATGTAGGCCACACCACCACTCATGCCCGCCGCAAAGTTTCGTCCTGTTTTACCGAGGACAACCACTTTCCCGCCAGTCATATATTCACAGCCGTGATCGCCCACCGCTTCCACCACCGTATTGACACCGGAATTACGGACACAGAAGCGTTCTCCGACCATGCCGGAAATGTAGGCCTCGCCCCCCGTTGCGCCGTAGAGACAGACGTTCCCTGCAATAATGTTCTCCGCTGCAATAAAGCTGGAACCCTGGGGAGGATAGACAATAATTTTGCCACCGCTGAGACCTTTGCCGACGTAGTCATTGGCATCCCCTTCCAGTTCCAAAGTCATACCCTTGGGTACAAAAGCGCCGAAGCTCTGCCCCGCACTGCCTTGGAAATGGAGATGGATCGTATCTTCCGGTAGTCCTTCCCAATGGCGTTTGGTGACTTCGTTGCCCACAATGGTGCCCACCACGCGGTTGATGTTGGTAATGGGTAAAGTGGCTTTAACTTTTTCGCCTTTGGCGATCGCCGGTTGACAGAGGTCCAGCAGTTGGGTCATATCAAGGGAGTGCTGGAGACCGTGGTCCTGGGGAATTTGACAATAACGTCCCACTTCCGGGGCCACGTCAGGCTGATGCAGTAGGGGAGAAAGGTCGATGCCTTTAGCTTTCCAGTGGTCCACCGCTTTTTTAGGCTCCAGGATTTCCGTGTGCCCTACCATTTCGTTAATAGTGCGGAAACCGAGTTGTGCCATGATTTCCCGCAGTTCCGTAGCAATGAAAGTCATAAAATTCACCGCGTGGGCCGGGTCGCCGGTATATTTAGCCCGCAGTTCTGGGTTTTGGGTGGCAATACCCACGGGGCAGGTGTTGAGATGACAGGCCCGCATCATAATGCAGCCCAGGGATACTAACGGCGCAGTGGAAAAACCGAACTCTTCTGCCCCCAACAAGGCGGCGATCGCCACGTCCCGACCGGTTTTCATTTGCCCATCGGTTTCCACCACAATGCGGGAACGGAGATTATTTAATACCAGGGTTTGATGGGTTTCCGCTAGGCCCAATTCCCAGGGCAAACCGGCATGTTTGATGGAAGTTTGGGGAGAGGCCCCGGTGCCACCATCGTAACCGGAAACTAAGACCACATCGGCATGGGCCTTGGCTACCCCAGCGGCAATGGTACCAACACCAACCTCAGACACCAGCTTGACGTTAATGCGGGCTTCCCGGTTGGCATTTTTCAGGTCATGGATTAACTCCGCCAGATCCTCAATGGAGTAGATGTCGTGGTGGGGCGGCGGGGAAATTAAACCAACCCCAGGGGTGGAGTGGCGCACTTTGGCGATCCAGGGATAGACCTTTTTGCCCGGTAGCTGACCCCCTTCCCCCGGCTTAGCCCCCTGGGCCATTTTGATCTGAATTTCCTTGGCTTGGGAGAGGTACAAACTGGTGACCCCAAAACGACCGGAAGCCACCTGTTTAATGGCGCTGTTTTTGGAATCCCCTTGGTCATTGGTCCAGGTAAACCGTTCTGGGTCTTCCCCCCCTTCCCCGGTATTGGACTTACCGCCAATGCGATTCATGGCGATCGCCAAGGATTCATGGGCTTCTTTGGAAATGGAACCGTAGCTCATGGCCCCGGTTTTAAAGCGTTTCATAATTGCTTCCACCGGCTCCACTTCTTCGAGGGGAATGGGTTCACGGTCTTGGAAGTCCAGTAAGCCCCGCAGGGTAAAGAACTTTTGGTTTTGTTCGTTAACTAAAGCGGCGTACTGTTTATAAAGATCATAGTTACCTTCCCGCACTGCCCGTTGGAGCAAATGAATGGTTTGGGGACTAAATAAATGCTCTTCCCCATCCTTACGCCACTGGTATTCACCGCCCACATCCAGGGTATGGCGATCGCCGGGGCGGGGGGCAAAGGCGTGTTGGTGCCTCAGAATGGCTTCCTGGGCAATTATCCCGAGATCCGATCCTTGAATACGGGAAGAAGTACGACAGAAATATTGATCAATGACCGACTGATTTAAGCCAACGGCCTCAAAAATTTGTGCGCCCCGGTAACTTTGGATGGTGGAAATGCCAATTTTAGAAGCTACTTTAATTACCCCCTTGGTGGCGGCTTTGATGTAGTTTTTGCAAGCAGTTTTATGGTCTACATTAACCAGTAAACCTTCGGCGATCATGCCGTCTAAAGTTTCAAAGGCTAAATAGGGATTAATGGCTCCACAACCGTAGCCCAGCAGTACGGCAAAATGATGCACTTCCCTCGGTTCCCCAGATTCGAGCACTAACCCCACTTTGGTACGGGAACCATTACGAATCAAATGGTGATGTAACCCTGATACCGCTAGGAGAGCCGGAATTGCCGCTTTTTCCGACGCCACATCCCGGTCACTGAGAATAATTAAATTGACCCCTCCGGCGATCGCCTGGTCCGCTTTGGTAAATAAGTCATCTAAAGCAGTTTTTAAGCCAGTTTCCCCTTGGTTGGGGTCAAACAGAATGTCTAGGGTAACGGATTTAAACTCATCGTTATCGAGAGCCTTGAGCTTGGCCAAATCTTCGTTGGTCAGAATCGGCGTTTTCAATTCAATCAAACGACAACTTTCTGGCCGGGGGTCGAGCAGATTACCTTCACCGCCAATGGTGGTTTCCGCCGAAGTAATAATTTCCTCTCGAATGGAATCGATGGGGGGGTTAGTAACCTGGGCAAATAACTGTTGGAAATAGTTGTAAAGCAACTTGGGTTTATCGGACAGCACCGCCAGGGGAGTATCTGCCCCCATGGAACCGATCGCCTCCACTCCATCCCGACCCATGGGAGCCATCAGAATGCGCAACTCCTCAAAGGTGTAACCAAAGGCCATTTGCCGCTGGCGTAAGCTTTCTGCATCGGTGCCGGGGACATTGCCGGGAACAGGTAATTGATCCAGAGACTTTAGGTTAGCCGTCAACCATTCACCGTAGGGATACTGACTGACAATATTCTGTTTAATTTCTTCGTCGGCAATGATGCGCCCCTGCTCCATATCTACCAAGAACATCCGCCCTGGTTGTAGCCGTCCTTTTTTGGCCACCCGCTCCGGCTCAATGGGCAATACCCCCGCTTCCGAAGCCATAATCACCAGATCATCCTTGGTAACGTAGTAACGGGAAGGCCGCAGACCATTACGATCCAACACTGCCCCCATCATTTTGCCGTTGGTGAAGGCAATGGAGGCCGGGCCGTCCCAAGGCTCCATTAGGCAGGAATGGTATTTATAGAATGCTTTTTTCTCCGCGCTCATGGACTCGTGGGCACTCCAAGGCTCCGGAATCATCATCATCACTGCATGGGGCAAGGAGCGGCCGGCTAAATATAGTAGTTCTAGAGCATTGTCAAAAATGGTGGAATCACTGCCATCGATATTGATCACCGGCTGAACTTTAGCCATATCCTCCCCGAATAGGGACGATTCAAACAGGGCCTGACGGGCTTGCATCCAATTGACGTTGCCCCGCATGGTATTGATTTCGCCGTTATGGGCAATGTAGCGGTAGGGGTGGGAGCGCTCCCAACTGGGAAAGGTATTGGTACTAAACCGGGAATGGACCAGGGCCAGAGCACTTTCCATTTCCGGGTCATGGAGTTCGGGGTAATACTGTCCCACTTGGGCAGTGGTCAACATGCCTTTATAAACCAAAGTGCGGGCAGACAAACTAGCCACATACCAATGACTATCAATCTTTTGTGATCGGATGGCCCCGTGGGTCAACTTACGAATGACGTATAGTTTGCGCTCAAAATCCAAGTCATCGGTCAAGCCTTCCGGCCGACCAATGTAAACCTGTTGCATAAAAGGTTCACTGCCCTTGGCGGTATCCCCCAGGGGCTCGTTATGGGTGGGAATGTCTCGCCAGCCTAAAACCTGCAAACCCTCTTGGGTGACAATGTCATTGAATTTTTGCCGAGCTTCGGCCCTGGCCAACGGATCGGGGGAGCCGTAAATATTGCCCACTGCATACTGCCCTGGAGCGGGAATAGTAATCCCCTCAGCCCCAGCTACTTTTTGGATAAACTTGTGGGGAACTTGGATTAAAATACCGGCCCCATCCCCCGTGTTTGGCTCACAGCCACAGGCTCCCCGGTGCTCCAAATTAACCAACATTTGTAGGCCCTGCTCCACAATGTCGTGGGAAACTTTGCCCTTCATCTGCACAATAAAACCCACCCCACAGGCATCATGTTCATTTTGTGGATCGTAAAGACCTTGGACTTGGGGGGCGAGGTGAGAACTGTTCATAGGACTGGTAACCGTACAAAAGTTTGGGATGAGGGGACGAAGACCTCTATGGCAGGGCATTCCCCGGTTTTTGAATTGTAGCGGTCATTATGGAGAGGAGGGAGGTTTCCTTAATGAATCTATTAAGTTTTGCTGAAATTTCAGATTGTTACCGGGGAAAAGGTAACAAATTTAACTATTTTGTTCTGTTGTAGTTTGTTCCAGAGTTGAAGAACGCTCCCTAGATGATGATCAAAAATCATCAGTTAAACTAAAGGTCAGTCCCGAGCTGCTGGAGACCACCGCTATGACCGCCGCCTTAGATCGGCAAATTGTTTATCCCGATAGTGATGGACAACCCATGGCTGACAATACCAAGCAGTTTAGTTGGATTGTCCTATTAAAAGAAAATCTGGAATGTCTTTTTGCGGATAACCCCGATGTTTTTGTGGCCGGGGATCTGCTCTGGTATCCCGTGGAGGGTAAGCCAGAAATCCGGGTTGCCCCCGATGTTTTGGTGGCTTTAGGCCGACCCAAGGGCGATCGGGGTTCCTACCGTCAATGGCAGGAAGACAATCAACCGCCCCAGGTAGTATTTGAGATGCTGTTCCCCGGCAATCGTCTCAAGGAGATGAATAAAAAGAGGGATTTTTATGATTTTTACGGTGTGGAAGAATATTATGTCTACGACCCCGATAACAATGAACTAGTGGGTTTGCAACGGTGGCAGGGTAAGTTAACGGTCATTGATGAAGTGGAGCATTGGACAAGTCCCCTTTTGGGTATCCACTTTGAACTTACCCCGGATGATTTAAAAATTTTCTACCCCGATCGCCGTCCATTCTTGAGCACTGTGGCTCTGGCGGCGTTGGCGGAAGAGGCCGAAAAACGGGCCGAATTAGCTGAGGCAGAAAATGCTCGCTTGAAGGAGTTACTACGGCAGGCAGGGATTGTCGAGACTGGTTAGACATGGTTCTTTGCCCCTGTTTAATTGACGTTTTCAAGCAAAAATATCTGCAACCTGTAGGCTCCAATCAGAGAAAAGGGAGGAAGTTAATTGGTCTTCAGAAAACAGAGTTAAAACCAGTTCCAAACGGGCTGACGATCGCCGATAAATTTCCACCGTTTGTTGTTGCCAATCCACAATCCAATATTCCTCAACCCCCACCCTTGAGTAGAGTTTCAACTTCACCTGGCGATCCCTAGCAATATCCTGACTCTTTTGGGAAAGCACTTCCACGATCAGTTCCGGGGCGGCGGTGAAATGCCCGGCTTCATCTGCATAATGGTTAAGTTTTTCCTGACTAATCCAAACTAGGTCGGGAATGACATTATCGTCGCTAGCAAAAATTAGCCCCGGTGTTTGCAAAACTTCTCCCGTCCGACCATGGGCATCTTGGGAGGGTAAAGCCTGACACAGCCTAGTGAGAACTTTTTGGTGTTTCCAGTGGGGCGCTCGGGTCACGTACAGGTTTCCATCAATAATTTCATGGCGATCGCCATTATCAGGAAAAAATTCTAGGTCTGCGATTGTCCAACGGGGCTTGGCGGCAGTCATCGAGTTTTAACCTCGGTGGGCTTTGACTTTAGCTCCATTCTAATCACACTGCCGAAGATCAACTGGCCACTAACTGGTCTTGGTTGCCAGGCAAATTGTTTAAGGTGGAGTAAAAAGGAACGCGACTAATCGGCCCTATGTTTATTTCATTTCTGTTCAAGCTTACCCTCCCCCTGGCCAGTGGCATTGCCCTCTCAAGCTGTGGAGCATTTTCCCAAGCTGATCTTGTAAACACTGAAGCAGGTCAAACTTCCCCCAGGCCGACTAATTCGATGGAGGTGGCCCAAACTCCCCAAAAAGAAATTAAAGCTGTGCCGATAATCAGCGGTTTGGAACATCCCTGGGGTATGGCTTGGTTACCCAACGGCGACATTTTAATCACCGAAAGACCGGGGCGACTCCGCATTGTTCGTAATGGTGTCTTAGATCCAGAGGCGATCGGCGGGGTAGAAGAAGTTGCCACCGTCTCTGCCCAACAACTATTTGCTTCCCAACAGGGGGGCTTACTGGATATTGCTCTGCACCCCCGTTTTGAAGAAAATCGCTTCGTCTATTTCACCTACTCCCACGGTACTCAGCAGGCTAATCGCACCAGGGTAGCCAGGGCGGTTTTTGATGGGGAAACAATAACGGATTGGCAAGTCATTTTTGAAGTAGGACAAACCAAATCCGGCGGTCAGCATTTTGGCTCCCGGTTAACTTGGTTGCCGGACGAAACACTGCTAGTTTCCATTGGTGACGGCGGCAATCCCCCTGTGCAACTGGAGGGAGACTTTATCCGCCAACAGGCCCAAAACCTGGCTAGTCACCTCGGCAAGGTAATTCGCATCAATGATGATGGCACCATACCCGTCGATAATCCCTTTGTAGATAATCCCGAGGCGGCCCCGGAAATTTGGAGTTATGGCCACCGCAATATCCAAGGCATGGCCTATGATCCCGTTACCCAACAGGTCTGGGCTACGGAGCATGGTTCTAGGGGCGGGGATGAACTGAATTTAATTCAAAAGGGAGAAAATTACGGTTGGCCAGTGGTGTCCTTCAGCAAGGAATACAGTACGGGTCAGCCCGTTGCCCCCGTCACATCTCGCCCTGATATGGTAGATCCCCTCCAGGTTTGGACTCCGGCCATTGCCCCTTCCGGTTTAGCCATTTATCGTGGCGATCGCCATCCCGAGTGGCAGGGCACCATTTTTGCTGGTGGGTTAGTGGACAGGGGCGTTCGCCATTTACGGGTTGGGAAAAATAACGAAATTATTAGCGAAACCACTATTGCCATTGGAGACAGGGTGAGGGATATTCGCCAAAGCCCCGATGGCCATGTTTATGTTTTAACCGATAACAATAACGGGCAGTTGCTACGACTGGAATCGTGAATCGACCGACCAAAGCCCCCCACAATAATCTAATTTCCCACCAAAAAACTATCCGCTCCCCCAAAGGCTGGATTGCAGCGGTTCGGGAGAGCGGTCTAGGGGGTCAGTTCGGTTGAAACCTGACTGCCGGAAGGAACTTTAAATGTAGCTAATTCGGGTTGTGGGGAATAGTTACTCTAAAGAACGGCCCCGGCACACAGCCGGCTAACTTCAACCAAACGACCCATGCACATACTACTTTCTACCATGGGCATCACCTCCTGTATTCCTTAATGGTACTGACTTAAATGGTGGACTCCTCCCAAGTTAGCTCAACTTTTTTTGAAAGGCAAGGCAAGTAGCTAAAAATTTTTCCACCGGGGAAATTTGACTGCCCCAATGGAGGTGGAGATAGGAAGCCTGAACAGGGCCCAAACACCAGCCATCCATTGTCCCCTGGTCAATGGCCAGGAGCCCCCGCTGGCGGTAGAGAGCTTGGCCAGGGAGTTCCGTCATCTGGGAACGGTGAAATTCATGGCCCCGCAGGGGTTCTGTTGGCCACAACCAACTGTGGGAATTGACCACCTGGGCTTGGCGATATCCGAGACTGAGTTTGCCCCCCATGATGACGGCGGTGGGGAGAATATCCAACATGGGAAAAGTTTGCCCGGTAAAGTCCGTAATGGCTTGGCTGAGATACATCAAACCGCCGCATTCCCCATATACGGGTAGCCCTTGGTTAATTAGTTGCTTGAACTGATTTTTTAACGGCTGATTACGACTGAGAGGTTCCGCAAACAGCTCAGGAAAACCACCGCCCAGGTAAATTCCATCGATCGCCGGCGGAAGTTTATTATCTTCTAGGGGGCTAAAGGGAATGAGTTCAAAGCCGCAGTGGTTGAGTAGATCCAAGTTATCGGCGTAGTAAAAGTTAAACGCCTGATCCTGGGCGATCGCCAATCGGGCTTGGGGGTTTTGGATGGGAATGTTAAATAAATTAGTGGGGGGGAGTATGTTGGTTGGAGTTTTTAGTAAGGGGATAAGCTTAGGCCAATCCAATTGCTGAGCGGCCAAATGGGCTAATTGGTCAAAATATTGCTGAATTTGCGGCAACTCGCCACAGGGCACCAACCCCAAATGGCGATCGGGCAAAGTTAAGTGCTGCTGACGGAAAAATACCCCCAGAATGGGAATATCCAACGGTGCCAAGGCAATTTTGAGTAATTCTAAGTGGCGATCGCCTCCCACCCGATTCAAAATTATCCCGGCTAAGGTAATCTCCGGTTGCCAATGGCGATAACCCTGGACAATGGCAGCAATGGAGCCGGATAAACGCTGGCAATCCACCACAAAAATTACGGGCAACTTCAATAATCTGGCAATGTGGGCAGTGGAAGCATAATCCCCCATGCCTTGGTAGGGCACGCCGTCAAATAGTCCCATTACCCCTTCAATCAAACTATAGGGAGTGGCTTGGCTGTGGTAAAGAAAACAATCTTTGACATAGCTTTCGGAAGTTAAAAAGGGGTCTAAGTTACGACAGGGACGGCCCGTAATTTGGCTGTGGAACATGGGGTCAATGTAGTCTGGCCCCACTTTGAAGGACTGCACGGTTAGTTTTTGTTGCGCTAGATAGGCCAACATCGCCAGGGTGATGGTCGTTTTGCCAGCGCCGCTTCTTTCCCCCGCAATAATCACTGTCATTTTTGGGGGCTCCCCAGGCCCGGTCCCAATTCCCTGGCAATTAAATTCTCAATTAGTCCTAGCAACTGGTCCTGATCCCAATTTTTATAGAGTTGGGCGGCGATCGCCATGGCCCCGGCCCCCACCCCTTCTTTGACAAAGCCCTGTTCGTAGACCCGCAGTTGGGGATAAAGGGAAGGAGCAAAACTGAGTTGGGGCGCTAACAAAACCACCGGAGAAAGCAAATTGGCCAATCCCACCGTATCACCCGTAGCATCTTCACAGACCCATTTGGTTGTACCCACCACCAGGCGGGAAAAATCCACCCTCAGATTCCTTTGCTGAGCTAGGGCTTGGATCAAGGCATAAACTGCCAACATTTGGGTTCCCCCCGCCAACATCACCCCCGTACTATGGCTAGCGGCGATCGCCATCCCAGCTACCACGATTTGCATCGGATCCCCAACGGCAGCGACCACAGCCATGGGATCTTGATTGGGGGAACAATGGTTCAACCCTTGGTGTACTAGGGCTAATTTTTGCTGATGATTGCAATGGGGATGACTACTGTTGACCTTACCCCCAGCGGCGATGCCCAAACCCAACAATACTCCTAGGGCGGTGGTAGTGCCCCCCACTACACATTCGCTCAGTACCAAGTAACTGTCAGTATGCTCCTGGGCTAACTTTTCGCCCCACTGTAAACCCTGCCGAAAAAGATGCTCCACTGTCCCCAACGATAGGGCCTGCCCTGTGGAGAGACAGCGGGCCGGTTGCCCTCCCAGATCAATGGCGGCTACGGAAGGTGGGACGGGTAAACCGGAGTTAAACAAATACACCGGTGTGCCGAGGGCGTCCACCAACGCTTTGGTGATGAACACAGGGGAAACCCCAGAAATGAGGGGAGGTAAGGGATAGGTTGCCCCTGCGGTAGTGCCCCTAATTAAAAATTCTGCATCGGCGATCGCCGTAAACTTTCGATCAGCGGGGGTTTTGCCGGCGGCGGAAATACCTGGAATTAAACCCGTTTCCGTAAAACCCAACACACAGACAAATGCCGGTGGACAATGACCATGGCGTTCTATCCAGGATAAAGCTTGGTCAGACTGGGTATAAACTGTCAACATATTGCTGTAAAAGTGGGCCCAATGCGGAAAATCAAGGTCAAATACATTGAATAGATTTAAACTGTCGTTCTTTAGCCTCTCTAGCCTTAAAAATAAAGATTTCTCCCTTGTTTCTATCTGATCATGGTTGCGCCAATTAACTACAACTCCATCCACTCCCTGGCGGACACCTGGGCCATCACTGGGGAAAATTTTGCCGACATTGTGGCCCTTAATGATCGCCACAGTGATCCCCCCGTGGCCCTGACCTACGCCCAATTGCGGGACAAAATCCAGACCTTTGCGACTGGCCTACAGGATTTGGGGGTTACTCCCCATCAACACCTAGCTATTTTCGCCGACAATAGTCCCCGTTGGTTCATCGCTGACCAAGGTAGTATGCTGGCCGGGGCAGTCAACGCCGTCCGTTCTGCCCAAGCCGATCGCCAGGAATTGCTCTACATTCTGGCAGATAGCAACAGCCGCACCCTGATCGTGGAAAATCGGCAAACCCTGAGCAAACTAGCCCTGGACAGCGAAAAGGTTGATTTGAACCTAATTGTCCTCCTTTCCGACGAAGCGGTGGACCAGGACAGCGCCATTCCCCAATATAACTTTGCCCAAGTCATGGCCCAGGGAGAAGGCAAAACCCCCACCCCAGTCCCCCGCCAAGAAGAGGATTTGGCTACCCTAATCTACACCTCCGGCACCACCGGGCAACCCAAAGGGGTCATGCTCAGCCACGGCAATTTGTTGCACCAAGTACGGGAATTGGGTTCAGTCATTATTCCCCGCCCTGGGGATCAGGTGTTGAGTATTTTGCCCTGTTGGCATTCCCTCGAAAGAAGCGCCGAGTATTTCTTTCTCTCCCGGGGCTGTACGTTGAACTACACCAGCATTCGCCATTTCAAAAATGATGTGAAGCAGATTAAACCCCATCACATTGTCGGGGTGCCCCGGTTATGGGAATCCCTCTATGAAGGGGTGCAAAAAACCTTCCGAGAAAAATCCCCCGGGCAACAAAAGCTAATTAATTTCTTTTTCGGCATTTCCCACCAATATATTCTCGCCAAACGCATTGCCCATAACCTTAGTTTGAATCATCTCCACGCTTCGGCGATCGCCCGATGGGTGGCCCGTTGCCGAGCCCTGGTGCTTAGTCCTCTGCACCACTTGGGGGACAAAATTGTCTATCACAAAGTCCGGCAGGCCGCCGGAGGCAGACTGGAAACCCTCATTTCTGGGGGGGGAGCCCTGGCTAGACATTTAGACGATTTTTATGAAATCACTAGTATCCCCGTCCTGGTGGGCTATGGCTTAACGGAAACGGCCCCCGTTACCAATGCCAGGGTGCATAAACACAATCTACGTTACTCCTCCGGCCGCCCTGTACCCCTAACGGAAATCCGCATCGTTGATCCGGAAACTAAACGGGACTTGCCTCCCGAAACCCAGGGACTAGTTTTGATCCGGGGGCCCCAAGTAATGCAGGGCTATTACAACAAACCGGAGGCCACCGCCAAGGTGTTAGACCCAGAGGGCTGGTTCGACAGCGGTGATTTAGGCTGGGTAACGCCCCAAAACGATTTGATTCTTACCGGTCGGGCCAAGGACACCATTGTGCTCAGTAACGGGGAAAACATTGAACCCCAACCCATTGAAGATGCCTGTTTACGCAGTGCCTACATCGACCAAATTATGTTAGTGGGACAGGATCAAAAATTCTTGGGGGCTTTGATTGTGCCCAACTTTGATGCGTTGCAAAAGTGGGCTGAGACTAAAAATTTGCAAATCACCCTGCCGGAACCATCGGCCAGTAATGAAGCCATGGAAGCCAGCGGTTTGTATGACCCCCAAGTGGTGGGGTTAATGCGGTCGGAGTTGCAACGGGAAGTGCGCGATCGCCCTGGGTATCGAGCCGATGACCAAATTAAGGATTTTCGTTTTGTCCCGGCACCATTTTCCCTGGAAAACGGCATGATGACCCAAACCTTGAAGCTCAAGCGACCGGTGGTCACCCAAACCTACCAAAATTTAATTGACGAAATGTTTTAACCCCCCCATTGGACTCTGGGCTCAGGTCAAATTCCAGGGCCCCTTGGAGGCATGGCAGAAAGGGGGGAAAGCCCCAGCCTTGGTTGGTGAGTAAGCTTGCGGCAAGTTCGATAAGATATACACATCAATCTTGTGAAAACGCCATGCAGGGAACCCTGAACGAAATTGATCTCCGGAGTATCCTGCGGCTCATTGCATTGGGCCAGCGGACGGGAGAACTTTTCGTTGAGGTTCATCCCCATCAGGGTCGTGGTCGGATTTTGCCCGACAAAGTAGGCTACTGGTTTCTCTTCTTTGTGGACGGCAAGTTGGTCTATGCCGCCGACCAAGACTGTGGCCAGTTGCTCCGCCTCCAAGACTATCTCCGCCACCATGGCATTGCTATTCCCCTGGGGGAAATGGAACTGGAAAGCCTGGCTCTGAACCATATTCCTGAATACGCTTGTTTGTGGCAATTACTTTCCAAAAATATTCTTACCCCCGTCCAAGCCCACCGCATTGTTTTGGGCATGGTGCAGGAGGTGTTGTTTGATGTGCTGAGTTTACGCCAGGGAAATTTTGTCTTCGCCTTAGGTTCCGCCCTAGAGCCCGCCCTCACTTCCTTTCCCGTCACTCCCCTATTGGCCCAGGCGGGGCAACAGATCCAAGCTTGGAAGCAATTATATTTACACATTCAGTCCCCCGACCAACCGGTGGCGATCGCCAAGGATCCGGCATTAGCCAACAAAATACCGGCCAAATTTGCCCAGCATTTCCGTAGTTGGACCGATGGAGCCATCCCCCTACGGCAGATCTCCCGCTACCTACAAAAAAATCTGCCCGCCATTGCCCATGGCCTCTACCCCTACATCGAATCGGGGGCGATCGAAATATTTCCAGCCCATGAATCCCACAGTGAGACGGATCCAGCCTGGGAAACCTTGACAGACCACACCATTCATAAAGTTGTTTGCCTTGACGACGACTATGCCATCGGTAAACAAATTGAACTTTTTTTGACCAGTCAAAACCCAAACTGTGAAGTGGTGGTGCTCCAAGATCCCCTGCAGGCCATGACCACCCTATTGACTCTGCAACCCGACTTGATCCTCTGCGACATCACCATGCCCCACCTAGATGGCTATGAAATCTGTCGCATGATCCGCCATTCCCAGCGTCTACGGACCACTCCGATCATTATGCTCACCGGCAAGGAAGCATACCTTGACCGACTCCTAGCCCGGATGGCCGGGGCCACAGACTATCTGACTAAGCCCTTTACCCAACAAGAACTAATTTCATTAGTTGAATCCTACTGTAAAAAATCATGATCCGTTGACCATTGTCCCCAGTCCCTATCCCCATCCCCTGTTACACCACCGACAATTTTGCGGTAAATTGTCAACACCAATGGGCTCCCCAGCAAAAAATAATACTGACTGAATTGTTAAGGGAGCGACTATGATGGAAAATAAACCAGGCAGGATTCGCCAATTTGCTTCGGATCCAGGTTTGCAATGCCAAGCAGAAAGGACTTTTATGAACGCAGTTTTGCTGGTTGAAGACAGCTCTAGTCAGCGCGAGATGATATCTGGCATCCTCAAAGACCATGGCTGGCAGGTCACCATCGCCTGTGATGGGGTAGAGGCCTTAGAAAAATTGCAGAGTTTTAGTCCGGACCTGGTGGTGCTGGATATTGTTATGCCCCGCATGAACGGTTATGAGGTTTGTCGGCGCATCAAATCCGATCCGAAAACAAAAAATGTGCCGGTGATTATGTGTTCCTCTAAGGGGGAGGAATTTGATCGTTTTTGGGGCATGCGTCAGGGGGCCGACGCCTATATAGCCAAACCCTTTCAGCCGATGGAATTGGTGGGCACCATTAAACAACTCCTGCGCAATTAATTGTGGGGATTTTATGAGACTTGGGTTATGGTTGTTCAGGGTCTTAGGTAGGGAAATCTATGGTTAGTTCTAATCCCGCTGATATTTTCATTGATGGCAAGCAGGAATTGGATCCGGCGTTTCAGGAACTGCAGGCCCTGGAAGGGGAGCTTCATCTCAGGTTTTATTTGCCCTCCCGGGAAGAATTTGCCCTGCCAGCGGTTTCCATTCGGGAAGTGATGCAACAGGAACCAGACCGCATTACCCCCATCCCCAACGCTTCGCCCCTATTGTTAGGAACTATTAACCTCCGGGGTCAGGTCATTTGGGTAGCAGACCTGGGTCGTTTTCTGGGGAATAATGCCAATCTCAACACTGACCGGGCGGAAATTCCCGTCATTGCGGTGGAAGATCAAGAAACACTTTTGGGTTTGGCGATCGACTCCCTCGGTAATATGGAATGGTTGGATACGGACAATCTTCAGCCGGCCAACGATGTGCCGGATCATATTGCCCCCTACGTCCAGGGAGAGTGGCAGATTCCCGCTGACGGTGCCCCGTCTTCTCCCCCCCAAATTTTGCGCCTTCTAGACCATGTGGCGCTACTCCGATCCGCCCGCTGGGCAACTTGATATATCCGGCTGAGGCAATCAATTTTATTCACCTTGGCCCACCTAAAATCCGACTGAGGAAACCGGCAAAATGGCAACAGAAACCAATTTTTCGCAGCTTTATGGGTTGGCCTACGCCGCCTATGGACAGGGGAATTATCAAGAAGCTTCTTCCCACATTGAACAATTGGCCGCTGATTTTCCTGAAGATCCCAATGTGCTATTGCTCCGGGGACACATCTATGTCGGCCTGGAACAATACGCCCTAGCCCACCAAGCTTATCAGGGGGTAATCCGGCTTTCCGATCGCCAGGATTTAATCGACTGTGCTAACCAGGCCCTGGGGCAAATCAAAGAGGAGGGGCCGGGGGGCAACGGAGCGAAGGACTCCTTTGGCCAGGATTGGCAAAGTGAGGTTGATTCCGTTGATCGTTCCATGGCCTGGGAAACGGGAATATTCACCGAGGAGGATTTTGGTGAGCCCACCTTGGGTAGTGTACCTACCCCCACCAATCCTGGCATGGATCATCCCTTTGGCCGTAGCTCTGGATCCGGTTCTTTTAGCACCAGTGGGGCCAGGAGTTACGAAATTGAAAACCTAGATTGGAGTCCGGAAGCTTTTACCGATGACCTGGACTCGGACGATGAACAGACCATGATGCCCCAAACCGGTGAATCTACCTTTGTGGTGCCACCAGCTTTCGGTGAAGGGATAGCGGATTTTGCTGATTTGGCGGCGGATGTCTCGGCGGCGGGCATTGGCGGGACAGAGGGCACCGAACATCCCCAATATCAAGCTTGGGATGGGGGCGACTGGAGTGAAGCCCTAGGTTTAGACGATCCTGAAGCCTTGGCTGCAGCCCCTACCCCCACCTCTGGCAATTATGGCGCTGGCAACAACTTACCGAGCTTTGATGCGTTTGAGGAAGGGGTTGACGATGAGTTGTCCGATTTTAACCTGACGGACATTGCCCCAGAGTTGCCCGATTCTTCCCTCTTTACCCAAACCACCGGTCTGGATATGAGCCCTGTGGACCGGGTCAATGACACCCAAGGCGGTGATGCAGTGGCCCATGGAGGTAATGCCCCCCCACCGGGCATGGCCACTTGGTTAAAACCAGAGGGGGCCGCCACCGGGGATTTATCCAGCGCCACTAGTCCCTTTAATGACCGCCCCACCAGCGAAGTAGATGCGGGTTTTCTCGGTTGGTTCACCAATGCTTCCCTGTTTAAAAAGCAAATTTACATGGCGATCGCCTCCGGTGTATTTTCCGGGTTTGTTGTGTTGGTATTGGGTAGCATAGTGGGTCTGGGGGGAGCACCTCAAAATGTGCCGGCTCCTCCAGGGGAAACCACCACAGAAGCTCCGGCGGAAGGAGCTCCCGCAGAGGGCCAGGCCCCAGAGAAAGAACCGGGTAAAGCTTCCCTCCTCAACCTCGCCCTCCTCACAGCCATAGCCACGGCGATCGGGGTCTTTTTGATCAATCGACTCCTGATGCAACAGATTAAGAGCATTATTGACGACCTGCAAAATCAGTTTGAATCCATCTACGAAGGAAATTTCAATGTCCGGGCCAAGGTGCGATCGGAGGATGAATTGGGGGCTTTGACCCAGCGGTTCAACTACATTTCCCAGGTTATTCTCACTGCCACCAGTGAAGCCCAGGAACGGGCTGCCACCACTGAAAAAGTGCGGGAGAAATTGCAACGCCAAGTAATTCGGCTCCTGGACGATGTGGAGGGGGCTTCCCGAGGGGATTTGACCGTACAAGCAGAAGTAACGGCGGATGAGCTGGGGGCGGTGGCCGATGCCTTTAACCTGACTATCCAAAATCTACGGGAAATTGTCTTGCAGGTAAAAAATGCCGCCAAGCAGGTGAACAATAACTGTAAAGACAGTGAGTCGTTTGCTCGTAACAACTCCAGCGATGCTCTACGAATGGCGGAGGAATTGGCCGTCACCCTCAACTCTGTTCAGTTAATGACAGAATCCATTGAACGGGTGGCAGAAAATGCCCGGGAAGCGGAGGAAGTGGCCCATACTTCATCTTTAACCGCTCTCAAAGGTGGGGAAGCGGTGGAAAGAACGGTGGGGGGCATCCTACAAATTCGGGAAACGGTGTCGGAAACTGCCCGCAAGGTAAAACGTTTAGCGGAAGCATCCCAGGAAATTTCCAAAATTGTGGCGGTTATTTCCCAAATTGCCTCCCGGACTAACCTGCTAGCTTTGAACGCTTCTATCCAGGCGGCCCGGGCGGGGGAAGCAGGGCGAGGCTTTGCCATCGTTGCGGATGAGGTACGGCAGTTGGCGGATCGTTCTGCCAAGTCGTTGAAGGAAATTGAGCAGATTGTTTTGCAGATCCAGAGTGAAACCGGCTCCGTAATGACTGCCATGGAAGAGGGCATCCAACAGGTAATCGACGTGACTGATAAGTCGGAGCAGTCCAAACGAGCCCTGGAGGATATTATTGAGGTGTCTAACCGGATTAACACGTTGGTGCGTTCCATTACCGCCGACACCGTCAAACAACAGGAGAATTCCGGGGCGGTGTCCAACGTCATGCAGTCCATTGAGCTGACCGCCCAGGAAACGTCCCAGGAATCCCAACGGGTGGCGGGATCTTTGCAAACCCTGGTCTCCATTTCCCGGGATCTGTTAACCTCCGTGGAACGGTTCCGGGTGGAAAATCGTTGAGGTCGGGGCAGAATATTTCTCCCCTAGCCTAGCTATTGGAATACCGGTGTGGGCTCCAGATGCCCCAGTTCATAATCATTGCAGTGAAGTATGTCGGATCGACGCTCTCGCCACTCCCTCAGTCTTTGGTTCCAGCGTTTGGTCGCGGCCTTTTTTTTAACCGGCCAGGTTTTTTTGCACATTTTGCAGGGGCGGATTAACCGGCGCAATACCCTGGAACAAATGAATATGGTCGGCCCAGAATCCATGGCGATCGCCTTGATCACGGCGGGTTTTGTGGGCATGGTTTTTACTATCCAAGTGGCTAGGGAATTTATTTACTATGGAGCCACCACGACCATTGGTGGAGTTTTATCCCTATCGTTAACCAGGGAATTGGCCCCGGTCTTGACCGCGGTGGTGATTGCCGGGCGGGTGGGTTCGGCCTTTGCGGCGGAAATTGGCACCATGCGAGTAACAGAACAGTTGGATGCCCTCTATATGCTCAGGACAGATCCGATTGATTATTTGGTGGTGCCCAGGGTAATTGCCTGTGGGTTGATGTTGCCCATTTTGACTGGATTGTCTCTGTTTGTGGGCATGGCGGGGGGATTGGTGATTTCCTCTAGCCTTTATGCCATTAATCCAACTATTTTTTTAAACTCTGTGCAAAATTTTACCCAGCTATGGGATGTGTTTGCCTGTTTGTTCAAATCTTTGGTATTTGGCATCATCATCGCCATTATCGGTTGTAGTTGGGGCTTAACCACCACTGGGGGGGCTAAGGGAGTGGGGGAATCCACCACAACTGCTGTGGTCACATCCCTATTGGCCATTTTTGTCAGCAACTTTTTCCTATCTTGGTTAATGTTCCAGGGCACGGGGGATACTGCCCTCGGCTAATGCCATGGCATTGACCTTGGTTATGGGCCTTTCATCCCCTTGGGTTTCTGTGGGGGACAAAGCTCTGCTACAGTCGGTTAAAGGAATCTTTCTCTCCCTGTAATCGCACCCAGTCCTATGAATATCTTCGGCATTGGCTTACCCGAACTAGGTTTAATCTTTGTTATCGCCCTGTTGGTGTTTGGCCCCAAAAAATTACCGGAAGTAGGGCGCAGTTTAGGCAAGGCCCTGCGGGGATTCCAGGAAGCTTCCAAAGAGTTTGAAACGGAACTGAAGCGGGAAGCTCAAAATCTCGAAAAGTCAGTGCAAATTAAGGCAGAACTAGAAGAAAGCAAAACTCCAGAGAGTAGTTCAGAAAAGGCGAGCTAAATTTTACTCGGCGATCGCCATTAGGGCACGATCAATCCTTAGTGAGGGCCGTTGATGGAACAGTGGTGCCCTGGCTGTCAATGATTGAATCTGAAGAGTAGGCTATAGTTAACAGGTATGAAGGCTGTTGCCCTGACTATTGTTCTACCTTACTAAGTTATTTAAAGACTTTTTTTAAATATTTTCATCTTTTGAGCCAACGAAAATTTTAAATAAAAAATAATACTTGGGGAAGAGCAAAGGGTTGGAGCTTTAATCAGAAATCCAGTGGTGCATCAGTCACCATCTGTCAGTGGATGGCTTGTCAAACAAAAGGTCCATGCAAAACTTTTCCTTTCAAAAAGTATTAAAAAAGCCAGAAGTCAAAATCCTACTCCAACGGCTAGGCGATTCCGTCGGCAAAAACTTTGCCATTATTGATACTGAGGGCCGTTGTCTTTGGGGCAATGCCCAGGGTTCCCAGGCCAAGGCTGATATTTATGCCCACCAGATTTGTTTGGGCACCGTAACCGGTGACCTTGCACCCCATTCAGCTGAGGCGATCGCCGCTGTGGTGGGTTACATTGTGCAAACGGAGTATGAAAAAAAGCAGTTGGCAAAGGATGCTCTACAAAAATATGAAGAAGTGGTTTTTCTTTCACAATTTGCTAATGCCATGGCCACCTGTACTGGGTTGCATGAGCTAATCGAAGTAATTAGAGCCCAGATTCGTCAGGTTATCAGTGTCGATGAAATATTTTTATACCTTTATGACCAAAGCCAAGATAGTCTAGCTCCATTTTTGTATAAAACGGAAGACTCATTACGGGACTTTAAAGCAATTGAAAAAATTGTTGAGCGGGTCTTAAAATTCCATCAAGTAGAGGTAATTGATGATATTCAAAAGGATCCAGACTACCTCAATCAGCCTTCTAGAATTCGTTCTTTGCTTTGCTGTTCTCTGACGGTCCAAAATTCAATTATTGGCGTCCTTGGTTTAGTCCACTACCAGGCCAAGCACTTCGATTCCAGTGATTTGAATCTTTTTTCCACCGTTACTGGCCAGGTGGCGGCCGCTATCCGCACTGCCCAATATTATGAAACTATCAAAAATTATTCCCAAACCTTGGAAATTAGGGTGAAGGAGCGCACCATGGAGTTGGAATTTGCCAAACAACAGCTAGAGCAAGTCAACCAACAACTCAAACATTTAGCTATTTACGATGAACTAACCCAAATTCCCAATCGCCGTTATTTCACTAGCTATTTAGAACAGGAATGGCGGCAATGTTTGCGGCAAAAATCTCCCATTTCTCTAATTTTATGTGACGTAGATTATTTCAAAAACTATAATGATCTTTATGGTCATCAAATGGGGGACAAATGCCTCCAAAGTGTAGCTAAAATCATTCAAAATTCTTTGAAGCGCCCTTCCGATGTCCTAGCTCGCTACGGAGGTGAAGAGTTTATCGTGATTTTGCCCTACACCGATCAACCGGGAGCTTACACTGTGGCTCAACGCATCCACCACTATCTAGCGGGGGCAAAAATTTCCCATGCTGATTCCCCTACGAACCGTTACCTCACCATAAGTTTAGGGATTGGCACCACTGTGCCCCTGTTGCATTATCATCCCAGTGATTTAATCAAAATTGCTGATCAGGCCCTGTATGCTGCTAAGGGAGCCGGGCGCAACCAAACAAAGGCAAAAGTTTTATCTTTTCAATGTAGTTAGTTAAAATTATGGAGTCAAATATTATTTGGTCAGTCTTGATAATTAATTGACTAATTAGCCGATGAGTTTAGTTTTGTTAGTGGTATTTTTTCTGTTAACCAACGCTATCTTTACCAAGGTGTTGATCAGCTTGCCTGAATATTTTGTTAATCAAGGAGCAATGGTGGGGCGTTTTGCCATACTGGGATTAATCGTTCTTTTTCTCAGTTGGACAATGGGGGATGATTGACCATGGTGCCCCAACAGTTAATTTTAAAAAATTTCCTCAGTTACCAAAATGTTAGTCTAGATTTCCGCGGTCTACACACAGCCTGTATTTGTGGGGCTAATGGAGCAGGCAAATCATCTTTGTTGGAGGCCATTACTTGGGCAATTTGGGGTAAGTGTCGGGCCGAAAGTGAGGATGATGTGCTCCACAATGGCACCGATCAAGTAAGGGTAGATTTTGAATTTATTAGTAATAACCAAACCTATCGAATTATTCGCAGTCGCCAACGCGGCCGCAGTAGTGTAACGGAATTTCAAATCAAAAGCGGCGATCATTTCCGCACCCTTTCCGCTAAAGGACTCAGGGCTACCCAGGAAAAAATCACCACCACGCTGAAATTAGATTACGAAACCTTTGTTAATTCCGCCTATCTGCGCCAAGGAAGGGCCGATGAATTTATGTTGCGCAAACCCAGTGAACGTAAACAGATCCTGGCAGATTTATTAAAGTTAGACCAATATGAATTACTGGCAACTAGAGCGAAGGATATTTCCAAGGAAGCCAAGGGTAAAATTAATATTCTCAATGAACGCTTGCAAATATTGGAGCAGGACTTGAACCAGCGACCGGATGTGGTAGCTAATCAAGAAAAATTAACCGCAGAAATTAAAGTGGTTCAAGCTCAACAAGAGCAGACACAATGGCAGTTACAACAGCTACAAACTAGTCAAAATCAACGGCAACAATGGCAAAAGCAAGCTGGATGGCAAGAACGACAATGTCAGGAGTTGACCACTGAAATTGCCAGGTTACAGAACCAGAATGAGGAAATTGCTCAGCAATGTCAAAAACTAGAATTATTGTTGGAACAAGAAGCCGTTATTCAAACTAATTTTCAGCGTTATCAAAACCTACAAAGCCAGGAAGCAGAATTAGCTAAAGACTTTCAACAATATCAAAATTTACAACAGCAACGACAAGATTTAGAGCAACAGTTACAACGCCAAGAGAATGAATTAGCACGACAAACGGAGCAACAGCTTCTGCGATTGGAGCATCTGGATAAACAACTGGCTGAATTACAACCTATTCTAGCTCAACAGCAGGACATTGAAGTGGAGTTAGGTAAGTTAAAAACTGCTAAGCAAAAACTAAGTCAGCTTGATAACCTCCAGCACCAAGTTGCCCCCCTTTTACAACGACGTTCTGTCCTACAAGCGGATTTAGAACGGGCTAGGGCTCAGTGTCAGGCGCAACTAGAGCAACGGCAGGCGATCGCCAAACAGTTACAGATAGCCATTGCCGCCATCCCCGACCAAAGAAGAGCTTTTCAGGCTTTGGACGAGGAAATTTCCCAGCTGAAAAATAAACAGGTTTACCTTAAACGGGTAGAAGAAAAAGGCCAGGAACGGGGTCATTTCAAAGAAAGATTGCAGGAAAATCAAAGATTATTTGAAAAACAGTTACGGGAATTAGAGCAAAAACTGAGTTTGTTAGATATTCCTGGGGCAACTTGTCCCCTGTGCGAACAGGGTTTAGATGGCCATTATCACCAGCAGGTAATCGAAAAAACTGATCATCAATGTCAAGAATTACGCAATCAAATTTGGATCTTAAAGGAACAAATTACCCTGGCGGATCAAGAATTGGCCATTCTTCGTAATGAATATAGAGAAATTGCCGATGGTCTAAGCAATTTAGAACAATTGCTACAACATTATGGGCAAATGGAGGCGGAATTAGAAAAAAGTGGAGAAAACCATGAGCGATTGGTGGATTTAAATGAGCAAATCGCTGACCTAGAACTGAGCTTAAACCAAGGGACTTTTGCCGCCTCTCTCCAACTGGAATTAGCTGTTCTGGAGCAGGAATTGACTAGCTTAGCCTACGACGAACAAACCCACGCATTGGCCCGTTCCACGGTGGATCAACTGAGAAAAGGGGAAATCCGCCACGCTAAGTTTAGAGAAGCCCAAGCTAAGCATAAACAACTAATGGCCGATCGCCCTGGGTTGGAGGAAAAATTGCTGGCATTACGTTCCCAATTACAAAGTTTGGGCACCAGTTCCCCCCTACATCAACAATGGCAACAGGCAGAAGCCGTCCTATCCCAACTGAATTACAACAGCGAAACCCATCAACAATTGTTGGGGGAATTGCGTCGTCAACAGTCTTGGCAATTACGGCACCAAGAACTAGAGCAGGCTCGGCAACAATTACCCATTCTGGTGCAACGGGCCCAGGAATATCGAGAGCTCATTGGCGATCGCCAGCAGGCCTTAGGAGAAAGGCAGAGGGAATTGGCCCAGTTGGAGGAACAAATTCGTCAATATGCAGACCATGGGGAACAAATTCAATTGTTGGAGCAAGAATTAGGACAAAGAAGGCAACAGTTGGATAATCTCCTGGCCAAAAAAGGGGGTTTGGAGCAATTATTAATCCAAATTGACACTTTGCAGGGGGAATATGAAGAAACAAAACAGCAGTTTAATCAAGCCCAAAAACAGTTTCGCATCCACGAAGAGTTGAGCAAAGCCTTTGGTAAAAATGGCATTCAAGCAATGATGATTGAGAATATTTTACCCCAGTTAGAAGCGGAAACCAATTACATTTTGGCACGGTTAACGGGTAATCAACATCATATTCAATTTGTTACCCAAAAAGAAGGCAAAAGCAGCACTAAACGTAAACCAAAAATGATTGATACCCTGGATATTCTCATTGCCGATGCCCAAGGTACCAGGCCTTATGAAACCTATTCCGGCGGGGAAGCTTTTCGGATTAATTTTTCTATCCGTTTAGCCCTGGCCAAATTATTGGCTCAACGTTCTGGTACCGCTTTGCAATTACTGATTATTGACGAAGGTTTTGGTACCCAAGATGCGGACGGTTGCGATCGCCTGGTGGCCGCCATCACGGCCATTGCTTCGGACTTTGCTTGTATTTTAACTGTCACCCATATGCCCCAGTTTAAGGAGGCTTTCCAACAACGAATTGAGGTGAATAAAACCGAATTTGGCTCCCAATTGGCCATTGTCAGCTAGGCTCGGTACGGGACTAAAAAATCCTCTCGTTTTCACCTAGTTTGACAAGAAAAATTCCTAGATTAAAGAGAAATAAAACACCAGCAAAAATTAACTATGTTTACTGCCATCGGGGAGAATGGCTCCCGTTAACTTGGCCGCCGTTAGCTTGACCATAATCCGATTACCCGCGCCAATTTTAGCCCCTTGTAAATTTGCTCCGCTGAGATCCGCCCCACTCAAATCCGCTCCGACTAAATTAGCTTCTTGTAAATTTGCTCCCCGCAGGTTAGCTTCCAACAAATTAGCCCGGAAAAGATTGGCCCGAAACAGGTTGGCATTTTCCAAATTAACTTGGTGTAAAAAACTATCACTCAAATCCGCATTACTCAGGTTAGCGGACACCATTTTTCGCCCTGATAAATCCTTTTCTTTCAAATTGGCCCAACGCAAGTCCGCCCCGGTTAAGTCTCGATAGTAGGGTCGATTATGGTTTTCCTGATGATGGTGGGAATTAGAGCTATGGTTATGGTTGGTCTGCTGTTGATCATGGGCCCGGGATTGACGATCGCCGGGAGGTGGGTAAGGTGGTGGATCTTTGGCCCTAGGCTTGGATTTGGGCTTAGCTTTGGGGGCCTTGCTGGGCTGATCCTTTTTAGGCACCTGGGAAGTTTTAGCGCTTAACTCCAACTTCAGCATTTCCTTGAGGCGATCGCGGGCTTGGTTGATTTCCTTCAGTTTGCCGGCCGCCTTGGCTAACAGACGGGGATTGTCCCTGGGCAGGCGATCGGGATGCCAAACAAAGGCCAAATCTCGATAGGCTTCGTTGATTTCCTCCAGACTAGCCCCCACCTCTAGCCCCAGGATTTCGTAGTAGTGGGAAAACTCTTGCATAATCACCGCTGTGCAATGGCCCACCTAAAAGCGTAATATAGAAAGGTTGTCAATTTTTAAGATCCCAGAGAAGTCATGGCAGTTCCCAAGAAGAAAACCTCCAAAGCTAAACGCGATCAACGCCGAGCCCACTGGCGCAGACAAGCCTCCTCCCAAGCGGAAAAGGCTTTATCCCTCGGCAAATCTATTTTATCTGGCCGTTCTACTTTCCTCTATCCCCCTGCAGAAGAAGAAGGGGAAGAAGAGTAGAAATAAATTGTCAGTTAGCTGAATTTAGCATTAAGGTGAGGGGCGATCGCCAAGGATAAAAAGGTTTTGGGAAAAATAGTTGAATTGATTGAACTTCAATGCTTAACCGGTTCCCGAAGCTTCGCCCAACTCCCTACCAAGCAAGCATCGTTGCTATTTTTGTCTTTTCCCTGGTTATACGTTTCTGGAACCTGGGACAGTTCAACGAGTTAGTTTTCGACGAAGTCTACTACGCCAAATTTGCCAGTGACTATTGGCTTGGCAATGATTTTTTCCCTTCCCATCCCCCCCTGAGTCATTACCTGATTGCTTTGGCCATGGGGTTGGGGCAGTTTTTTCCTGTCAATCCAGAGCAAGTTAACGATCTGACGGGGGCGGTGCGTTCCACCTGGAGTTACCGCTGGCTCAATGCCCTCACCGGGGCCACTATTCCCCTACTCCTAGGGGCGATCGCCTATCTATTGACCCAACGACGCTTGGTGACATTGTTGACCATGGGGCTAGTGGCCTTAGATGGATTGTTTTTGGTGGAATCCCGCTATGCGCTGAATAATATTTACCTGGTTTTTTTTGGGTTACTGGGCCAAGCTCTGGTTTTATGGCATTTGCGTCAGGGCAAACTGTGGCAATTAATTTTGGGGGGCATTAGTTTAGCCTGTGCCGGCAGCGTCAAATGGAACGGTTTTGCTTTCTTGTTGGGTATTTACCTCCTCTGGGCGATCGCCTGGTTCAGAACGGTCTTCAGGCAAGGCTGGGCCGGGCAACAAGTAAATTCACTGGAACCATTAGATGGCAATGGACAGAATAATCACGACTTTTTTTCCCGTTGGTTGACCATTTCTCCCTTTAAATTCGCCCTTTGGTTGGTGGTAGCCCCGGTAATTACCTACAGCGTGATTTGGATTCCCCATTTGTTAATGAATGGCGAATACGCTTCCCTGGAAGGTTTTTGGCGCATTCAAAGGCAAACCTGGCAGTACCATCGCCGGGTGGGCAACAGTCCTGATATTCACCCCTATTGTTCTCCTTGGTATAGCTGGCTGGTGATGGCTAGACCGATCGCCTATTTTTACCAAAAATCCGGTAAATTCGGCTTAATTTACGATGTCCACGCCATGGCTAATCCAATTTTGCTCTGGTTTTCCACGGGGGCCATGGGGCTATTGCTGGGCACTATTGCTTGGCAAAAAATCAGTCAATTTTTCTTTAATCGGACCAATTCCATCAATGTACCTTTGCGGGGGGTAACCCTTTATATCGTGGTTAACTACGCCGCCAATCTTTTACCTTGGTTGGGTATTAGTCGTTGCACCTTTTTTTATCATTACCTAACCGCCTATGGCTTTAGTATCTTGGCCTTAGCTTTAATTTTGGCCACTTTACTGGACAGCCCCCAACGGAGCCACCGCATCATTGCTTGGACAGTTTTAACCCTAGTGGCGATCGCCTTTTGGTATTGGTCGCCGGTTTTTCTGGGCATGCCCCTGACCCCCAAGGGTTTTGCCCTGCGGATGCTGTTTCCCAGTTGGATTTGAAGCCAAGGTAATCCGTTGAGTTAACCCAGAGTTGAAACATTTCCCTTATCAACTAAATGGGACGATAGACCACCGCATAGTCCCCTTCCCGATTATCCGGAAGCAGGAAACCCTTACGACAAAGAGCATCAATGGTTTCCTTCACCTTTTGGGGATCTTCCCCGGTGGCCACAATGCACTCGCTCACCGTTGCACCAATCGCCTTAGCGGCACAGGTTTTAATAATCAACACATCCAGCCTTTCTGTGGTGACTGGTGATGGGGCAGTAACCATGGGAGATGGAGCGGGGGAGGTGAGGTACTGTTTGTGGTTATAAATGGCGTTGAACTTTCTTTCGTCCATGGTGCCGAGGATAATCACATCCACAAAGCCAAGAATGAAAGGAATGCCCGTCCAAGAAAAAATGAAATAGACGATGCCGGCGAAAATATTGCCTAGGTAAAATTTATGTAAGCCAAAGCCGCCGAAGAAAAGGGCAAAAATTAGGGCAACAAAGCGATTTTTCATAGCGGGTGTGCAAAGGAAACCGGCACCTACTGACGGTACTCGACAACAAAAGCGGAATGGGTCCAAGCCCCCCTATTGTCATAGTAACGGATCAGCCTTTGTCGTTCGTTGGGGCGCACCAACCAGCCGACTTCCCCAAAGAAGGGTTGTCCCAATTGCAGGCGATCGGGAGTGCAAGAGGAAGCACCATCCGGCAGTAGGAGCACGTTGCTGGGGTGGGAGCCCAGAAAATTGATCTGATTACCGATCACTTTCCCTTGGGTCACCGAGGTTTTTCCTTCCACAGTTATCCGTTGTTCCACCATGTCTCCGGTTTGCTCCAGGGTAATTTCCATCCCACTAACTTCCGGTTCTCGCCAATCGGGGTAACCTGTATAAACCTGGCAGTGCCATGTCCCCAACAATTGCTCCACCGTTAACGTTGGTCTTTCTTGGGCATTACTCCCCCGACGAAATTCCCGGATAAACGTCAAACTGGCTAGGCTCAATTCCTTGTCATACAGTTGGACAAATCTCATCCGGCGATCGCCGTCCACAAAACCAAATTCCGCCCCAAATTCACTGAAGGGAGCCAACTGCCATGGCCCTTTGGAAAAGGCACCGGTGCCAAAAAAGATAATTTGTCGCCCTAGGGAACGGTAATCCTGGCTATAGTCCTGGGTCGGGGGGTCTTGATAATCGGGGTTATCGTAGCGGCGCAGACGGAACTTAACCAACTTGTTATCTTCCAAGCCTTCCAGAGTCAGTATGGAGGGGGTTTGGCCCAACACCTCCCCCTGGGGAGACATGCGAGTAAAACTGCCCTGCCACTCACCGAGATTTTTGAGAAAGTTTTCCCAGTTAGCCATGGTTATTTGACCCTAATTTTTAGTTCTGATGTTTCTGGAGAATCAATTAAAACCATTCTCCCATTTCTCCCTCCCCCCTCCCCAGTGGGCAAGCTTTTCCAGAAATACTGGTTTATCATCGGGAAAAGTATGGCTTAGTTTTGCCATTTAGATCTAGATTTTTCCCAACATATCCATGCAGACTATTAGCCTTGGCCCGAACGGCCCCGCCTTTGCTCCCCTTGGATTGGGCACTTGGTCCTGGGGAGATACCCTGTTTTGGGCCTACGGTAAGGACTTTGGCCCGGAAGAAGTGGAGGGGGCTTTCCATGCTTCCCTGGAGGCCGGGGTTACCCTGATTGACACCGCTGAAATTTACGGTTTTGGGGAATCAGAACGGCTCATTGGCCGCTTTTGCCAGGAAACTGACCAAACAGTACAAATTGCCACTAAATACTTTCCCTTGCCATGGCGTTGGCAGCGCTCTGATATCACCAAAGCTTTAACTGCCAGTCTAGAAAGGCTACTAACAGATAGCATTGCCCTCTATCAAATCCATTGGCCCCTGGAATTTTGGCTCAAAACACCGGATTTCATGGCAGTGTTGGCCGCTGAGGTCAAAAAAGGCCGCATCCAAGCTGTGGGAGTGAGCAACTATTCCGCCCAGCAAATGGCGATCGCCCATGGGTGTTTAGCCGCCCAGGGCATTCCCCTCGCAAGCAACCAAGTGCCCTACTCCCTGCTCAACCGTGACATTGAAAGCAACGGCATTTTAGCCCAGGCCCGTCAGCTCAATGTCACCATTTTGGCCTACAGTCCCCTGGCTCAGGGTCTACTCACCGGCAAATATCGCCCCGAAAATTCCCCCAGTCTCCAGGGAGCCCGCCGCCTTGATCCCCGCTTTAGTACCAAAGGATTGCAAAAATTAACTCCCTTACTTACCCTCTTGGATACCTTGGCGGACAAACACGACAAAACACCGGCCCAAATTGCCCTCAATTGGCTCATTGCCCAAGGGAACGTGATTCCCATTCCAGGGGCAAAAAATGCTTCCCAGGCGAAACAAAATGCCGGAGCTTTGGGGTGGCAATTAAACCCAGAGGAAATTGAACAATTACGAACTGTTGCCCAAGGTGTTTGAAAATTTTTTGCGAATAAAGTCTTGATCTTGTTCTTCTAACCGCCCCCGTAAAGCGCTAGAAAGACCTCAAAATTAAACTGAATTTTTACCCGAGCCCATTTATTAGCTTAGAAATAGGTGGTGTTATCTATGTAGTGAAAGTCTAAAATAAACAGCAACCGTGGTAGGAGTAATGTGTCCAAACTAGTTGTGTCACTTTCCCCTAAAATTTAGAGCCTGTTTGAAAAGTAGGGTGTAAGCCTTACTAGATAATGCTTTCAGCGTTTACCATAAAAACATGTCCAAATGCTTGCTGAGTAAGGGATTGGGCAAAACTTTTCAAACACATTCTCAAGCAAAGATGCTCAAGATTGGTCAGGAAGCGCCTTTCATTTTCTAAAAACTTCTTCAATCATTAATCTGCTATTTTATATTTTATCAACCACTATAAATAATGAGGAATTAAGGTTGGCTTTATCTTAGCTTCACTACCTGAATGACACTACCGGTGAACGAACAGGCGACATTTTCTCCTTGCGGGTGAGGAGAGTATTCTTGAAATTTATAGCTACTGGAATAAGAGGTTATCTCGCAAGAAGTACTTGTATTCAAAACTGAACGTGAGGCTTTCACCTCATCTAGTTTCTTAATAAATTAACTACTATCAAGGGGCATCAAATTTTGTAGCTAAACTCTATGATTACATCATTGTAATCAAGGTCACCCCCTCCCACTATATCCTCGAAACCAAAGAGATTACTGCCCAAACGAGACATATGACTAATGCCGCCAGGGTTAGCGGCCCCAAAGGAAAAAAGCGCCACAGGGCCAAGGGTCGGATCGTTAGTGGGATTTTTGCTTAACACTTCTTCAATGGATGAGTTGGGAATAATCGCCATGCCATACATATTGTTGCCCGACAAACTGATGGTCTTTTGAGTAGTGCTAAAAAACTCGTCAGGGGCGTTTAAGCTTAGCCCCGTTGCTGGATTCTGGGCCCTTGTTAATGCCGCTTGTAAATAGCCTCCATCCCCTGGGTTTAAATTAATCTGGCGATCGCCATCGGTATCAATGCCCCCGGTCAGACTATCCACTTTGTAGAGAACAATAAGATTTTCGTAAGCCCCCGCACGACTAATGGAAACATTTGCCGTCACAGTCTGGTTTAAAATTCCTGGTACAACCAAAGTTTTGGAAGCAATTTCTGTAGTAATGCCATTAAAATCTAACTGATGATAACCTCGACTATCTGTTTCAACCATTAGTGGAGCATCAATGGAAAAAGCGATTTCTTCTCCCTGTTGACTATAGAGCATATAGTAACGATTAGCTTCTAAATTAGAGTTACTAAAGCTACCAAAAAATTGTGATTCTGTCCTCGCAAAAGCTTCAATATCAGTAAAACTTTGTCGGGCTAAACTACGGGTTAAAGCCTGGGCTGAGGCATTGGCTTGATCACTAAAAACAACTTGTTTACGGGCCAAAGCGGCCTCCTCATAGCCCGGATCATCAGGAAGTAAACCATCAATGGCACCATCGGCACTATCCACTGGAACCCAACCAATTTCATAGTTTTGTGAGGGACTATTGATTAACCTGAGTTGCACTTGCCCATCGGCATTGGTGGGAGCCCAAAAAACTCGGTTATTATTGCTAATTAAGCCTGGGATGGTGCGGCCCACATAACCATTAGTTGCCACCAAACCATTAACTATACCATCGGCATCACCCCGATCGCCGTCCAAAAGTTTAAGTTCTACTCCGCCAATGCCATTTGAGTTATCTAAATTGGTGAACCGGGCCCCTGTTTCATCATTAAATATCAGGGATTGATAGGTTTGACTGAGGGGATCGTAACTAAAAAAGTCGTTAAATTCGGCTAGCCCTTCAACACTCAAATTAATCTGAGCTTGGCCGGAATTAACCGTGGTGGAGAAATCAATCAAGCCATTCATGACACTGTTATCCCAGTCCCCGGCCAGGTAGTTCCAACGACGGATCTGGGCACCATTGGCATCACCAGCTAAAGCAAAAGCAGAGTCCCCATCTCCTGCCTCCAAACCATCATTTAGCAAAGAAACCAATAGACCAAATTGGCGATCGCCGGTATAAACAAAGTCATTAGGAATTTTAACTGTGACGGTTTTTTGGTTCTCCCCAGGATTAAATATTAACTGTCCCGCTATGGGTAAATAGCGATCGCCAGCTTTGCCACTCATGTCCTGGGTGATGTAACTGACCAACACATATTTGTCTAAATCTCCAGTGCGCTCAACGACAAACTGGGCTTCACCACTAGCTTCTGATACCTTGGGATTGGAAACAAATAAACGAGTGGCTTGCCCTGACATTAAACCGTTGGCAGTAACAGCAAAGTCCTGAAGCTTAGCTGTTGCAGTGCTATCAGATAAGGTGGAATTGAGGGGCTGAGCAGTGGGAATAGTATTTAGAACTGGTTTATTAGAACTATCTGCATTGAACGTTATTGTTTGTGGCTGATTAACTAAAACAACGGCCGCTGAAATTTTGGAAGTATATTTATAATATTTTTGACTGTTACGATATTCCGTTCCATCTGCCTCAAAATCAGCACTTAAATTAAGGGTGTCGTTGGCATCCATTAACACCGTAACTTGGTTATTGCCGGATAACTTCACCACCGTTAATGAGTTCAGAGTCAGGTTGTTAGCGCCGTAATTGCGAATATCAATAATTTCAAAGTTTCGCAACCGTAGTCCTGGGGAGAGGGTAGTTAAATCCCAGGCTTGCCCGTTGTAACCCGTCAGCTTGAGGGTATCAGTGCCACTCCCTCCATCCAAACGGCGGAAATTGGTATCGCTCACTGTAACTAGGTCATCGCCAGGCCCGGCATAAACCACGTCAACGCCGCCATTGGTGTAGATAATATCGTCCCCTTGGCCGGCAATGAAAATTTCCCCAGTGGGAGTGCCCAGCATGACATCATCGCCAATGGTGCCCATCTGATTAACTTGGGAAGTGAAATCACTACCAAAGAGAACGTAACTAAGGTTATCCAGGGCCCCCGGCGCTCCCATGATGAAGTCACTAAAGCCATCCCCATTTACATCGGCCCCACCACTGATAGAAATACCCGCTTGGGAACCGGGTAGGCCTGTTGTCACAAAGCCATAGGGATTAAAATTTTGGCTACTATTACTTTGATTTTCAGCTAATTTTCCTAATCCAAAGGGGGAATTTGCGTTATATTGACTACCCCAGTGGGTACCGCCAAAGACCACCCAATTTACCCCCTGAGCTCCGTTGGCAGAAGAGTTTTGAGAACCGACAATGGTGGTAAGGGGAGAGCTAATAAGTACATCGTCAAAGCCATCGCCATTCATATCTCCGATCGCCGTAATCTCTAACAGTGCAAAGTTGGTTTCACTTGGTAAATCTGGTGCGGCTAAGACCACGTCGGGGGAAGCTGTGCTGGCAATGCCATTCGTATCTCCATAGTAAATAAAAACTCCCCCAAGGTTATTAATGCCGTTATAAGCAATGATGTCCTGAGTGAGTAAATTTCGGTAACCTGGAGCTAAAACAGCTAAGTCAGCCAGGCCATCCCCATTAAAGTCGCCAATATGATAAACCTGTTGACCTAAATTAATGGCTTGATTCGATTCAAAAAAGGGTTTTGAAGTAACAAAATTAAATCCATCTTGGTTTACTTGTGACAAGATCAAGCTTTGATTAAATAGAGCTGAAGATACACCAACAAGATCAGTTGAGGAGCCAATTATTGTTTCGGTGACATCCCAGTTTATGCCATCTGTAGAGGTAATATATTCCAGGTCTCTCTCGTTAGAATTGGCAAAGAATAAATAATATGTTCCATCTACCGCGATTAAGGATGGTTGAGAGCCTGTAACAGCCTGAGTTAATAGAGAAGAAACTTGCCAGTTACCCAAATTTCCTGGACTATCTGGAGTGATTGTCGCAGTGTAAGGGTAGCTCTGCCCTTTGGCTTTATATGCAACTGCTAAGGTAGCAATACCATTTTCTCCGGGCATAACAGTGGCACTTAGCGGCTGATCACTCGCTTGAACTTCGTTATTAATTGTCAGAGTTGTGTTGCCAGACCAATCACTATCACTACCAGGATTAGTAGAACTGGTGTAGAGGATATAGTCATCAGAATCATTTTCAATAAAGAAAACATAGAGTTCATTATTAAAGGCAACTAGTGTTGGGCCATTGTTAGATGCTTGATTAATCTTTATAGGAGAGTTGAATTGAAGACCAATAGGATTCGAACTAGATGATGCTATCGGTGTTCCTTCAGCAACCCAAACCTGCTGATTGTTATCGGTGAATCCTAAGTAAAGGGAACCATTAAAGGCTGCGATTGAAGCAGGATATTTTGCATCAAATGTACTCGTGGACAGTTCGGTTAGATCTTGCCAGTTGACTCCATCTCGAGTTCGTTGTAGAAATATTCCTCCATTAGTTCCAAAATAAGCCTGATAGAGCCAACCATCTAGAATCGCCAGTGAAGTGGTTAGGTTAGTGGCTTGATCACTCAAAGAATATTGAGTCCATGAAGCATCAGGAGCAAGAGGTTGCGAAATAGGAGTATTAGGGGGAGTGAGGGTTGACGTTATCGTGAGAGAGTTAGACTCATAGGAAAAATATTGCCAACTACCTTGAAACCCTCCAATATTAGACACTGGGTTTGATGTTGGTTGACCTACGACAATTTCGTTGGCACCATCACCGTTAATATCAATGCCGGTAAAAGAACCAGGATAACCTGCAGAAACGGTTATGTTAATTGATTGAGCTAACTCACCAGATACGTTGCCCCAATAAAGCTGACTTTGATTGCCAATTTGTAAAACGACATCACCATAGCCGTCACCGTTAACATCTCCCACTGCCCAGGCCTGGGTAACATTGGTAATGTTAGGGGGACTTCCATTTAACTCCAAATTTCCTTGAGTCCCTAAACTAGGATCCCCAAGCACTGTATAAAAGTTATTGTTGCTGTCAATAACCCCAAAATCCGCTAATCCATCGCCGTTAAAGTCTCCCAGAGCAACAAATTCTTTTACTTCCGCACCATCAATAGAAATTAACAAATCATCGGTGCCCACTGCCGCATCGAGTAAATCTTTAGTGCTATTACCAAAGACAACCACGCCACCGGCAGAACTGCCTCCAGATAACACATCCGCAAAGCCATCGCCATTAATATCCCCCAGCATGACGACATTGCGACCATTGCCAAATAGACTTCCTGCCGTTTCTGAATTAAGCAAAAAAGTATCTACATCAGTGGTAATTACTTCACCAATGTTCAATGTAGTAGCAGTACTAATTAGGCTTATATTCCCCGAATTTAGGGTGCCATTAGGAACAATATTATTCTGGGGATCGACGATGTACAGGCCACCATCTGACGCTAACTTAAGGACTGCACCATCATTGCCATTGGTGCCAGAAGCCCAAATTACATCACCTGAATTTCCCCCTGGTTGGCCGTAAATAACGAGATTGCCATCACTTTGCATAATGGCATAGGCCTCTGAAGTAACCTTTACTCCCTCCCCTGGATTTGATTGCCAAACGAGTTCACCAGTGGCGGAAATTAACTGCAATTTAGCGGAGACTAACTGATTAAACTCGTTCTGAACTAAGACAAAAACCAGTAAATAACCAATTTCTCCATTGAGTAAAAAAGTTGCTAAATTTGTGGTAATTTCTTGATTTTCGTTGAGGGTTACGGCGGTACTGATCAGGCTGGGGTTTGCTGAATTTAAAGTGCCATTGGTAACAATATTATTCTGGGGATCAACGATGTACAGACCACCATCTGAAGCTAACTTGAGGACAGCACCATCGTTGCCGTTAGTGCCAGAAGCCCAAATTATATCACCCGCCGGCTGGCCATAAATAACCAGATTGCCATCACTTTGCATAATGGCGTAGGCTTCGGGAGTAACTTCTGATTCTTCATTTGAATCGGTTGTTTGCCAGACAATTTCCCCGTTGGGAGCAATCATCTGTAACTCAGCAGTGACTAACTCATTGGAGTCGTTATAAATTAAAGCAAAGGCGAGTACATACCCAAAGGGGCTGGTGGCCAGGGAGTATTGGTAACCATCAATAACAAAACCATTGTTGGAGGAAACATCAGCTAGTTTGATACTGCCATCGTCCGCTAACCAGGGATGTCCATAAACGGCATAGAGTTGTTGACCCAATGGAGCCGTGAGCATTATGTCATCTATGCCGTCATTGTTAATATCTCCCACTCCTACTCCAGCGGTTCCCGTGGCTTGGAAAGGTTGATTACCGTTAAGTAAAAATGTGGTTTTGTTGTCGTTAGCGGTGACATTTAAATCAAAAATAGTCCCGAATTGACTTAAATCTAGCGGCCCAAACAGAACATAACTTTGACCTGTGGCATTGGCCCCTTGGGGAGCAGTAATTAAGAAGTCTTGGTAGCCATCATCATTTAAGTCTCCCGGTGAGGTGATAACTGCTCCTGTTTTGCCCCCAGCCAGGCCACCATTGATCACGAGGTTACTGACTGTATTTAAGGTTTGTGTATTTGTTGTAGTTATAGTTGTTGTTCCAGATGGAGTTGTTGGGGTTGGAGTTGTAGTTGTTGTGGTTGTTGTTACAGATGAAGTTGTTGGAGTTGCTGGATTTGCTGGAGTTATTGTAGTTGTTGTAGTTGTTGTTCCAGATGGAGTTGTTGTAGTTGTTATAGTTGTTGTTACAGATGGAGTTGCAGTAGATCCAGCAATCACAAAGGCTTGCCCTGTATTAGTATTGGCCCCAGGCCCTGCAATGACTAAATCTTGACGACCATCTCCATCCAAATCCATATTTAAACCAGAGCCAATCACACTTCCGGCAAAATAACTGGTGGCAGTGCCTTGAGCATTGGGAATGGCTGGCCCGGTATAGATGGCCCAAGGATTTGTGTTAAGACTTAAGCCTTGATTAGAGTTATAGACATAAACGGCCCCGGCTGAAACATAACTGGAACTAGGAAAAAGGTCTGATGTGATTTGTTGATTTTGTTTGTTTTGTGAGTTTTGGCCTGGGAGATTGCTTTGATTTATCCACTGATTCGCGACTTGAATTTGATAGTTCGGCGCACCAATAAAAAGATCATCTGTGGTCGTACTACCCGTAAATGTAGATGGGGAATTAGTCCCAGTCAATCGTCGTGACACTCCTAGGGCAAAGCCGGCCCCTTCCCCCACTGTTAGGGTTGGACTGGGTGGATTCGGTTGGGGATTGGGAATTTCAAAACTTTGGCCTGTATAAATAACAGTAGGGCTAATCGAATCAGGAGCATTATCCTGGGCAAAACCAGGGACTAGATAAACCAGGCCAACCCGATTTCCGTCACTATCTTTGCCATAGGGCGCACCGAAAACAATATCATCGTAGTCATCCCCATCAAAGTTCCCCACGACTACTGAAAAGCCCGCTAAATCATCCGCATTACTGCCATTGATCGCAAAACCCATACTATTCGGTGTCGTGCTTAGGCTTGTGACATCAATTTTTTGGCCCTTTTGACTGTTGAGATAACTGCCATAGATGACATATACAGCCCCGGCAAACTTACCTACATTGGGCGCACCAATTACCAAATCAGGAATGCCATCTCCGTCAATATCCCCCGTGGCTAAGGAAAGAGACAGATTTCGGTTATTATCCCCCGCATCTTGAATATTGGTAATTAGCACCCCATCGGGATTACCATTAAGATCATTGGTACTTAGTGAGCCGCTGCCCGAGAGAATATCGCTGCCACCAAAAAGGATTTGCACTGTACCATTGTTGCCAAGGTTGCCTTGACTGTCGCTATAGCCGCGATTCCCCACTGCCACATATGCCAAACTACCATCGGAATTAAATGCACTGGCCAGAACGTACCCGATCGCCGGATTATCGGAATCAATAATAAAACCACTATCAATCAGGGCTAGGGAGGAGTCATTGGCTTCGGTAACCGTTGCCGTTCCCGTGACGGTTTGACCTGGCCCCATTGTTGCCGAATTGATCTGATAGGGAGCAACAGAAGTTGGTCCAATGGTATTACCACCGTCGAAATAAACCGTATAGTCAACTGCCCCAAGAGGAGTATTGGAACTGCCGGGATCAATGAACAAAAAGAGATTTTCGGTATATCCCTGAATTGGATAGCTAAAGGTTGATGTCTCGGGATTAAGACTGTTGAGTAGGGTATCTCCTAAAAGTAGGCCAAGCTGATTACCCGTTAGTGCTGTGCCAGTGTTATCGGTGCCAATCGCCCAGGCCTGGTTGCCACTAGTAACTTTAATTCCGCTGATAGTTAAGTTTGGATTAGAAAGCGAAATCTGATAAACGGCATCAGCAATTCCATTGGGCGCAATCATGGTGCTGGCCTGGGCGGCAGTGGCAGAGACTAAATCGAAAACAGGGATATTGGCCCCGGCTAACTGGGTGGGAACGATTGCGGGTGTGGGGTTAATTTGACTAGGGAGTTGCCAACTTGAACCATCCAAAACGGAATAGTAAGTATTCGGGCCTGGGGGAATCGGTTTGTTATATTGGGCGGCATAGTGATTACCAATTTGATTCGTGCCCGCAATGATCTCGAGAATTTGGCTCCCCGTCAGGTTTTGGAAGTTTGGGCTAGTTAAATCCCCTGCATTGACATCAGAAGCCGTTAACGCCTTGGGGTAAAATGCCACTTCATCTAAATAAACCGGATTATTCTCCGTAGAAGCCCCTGCTAAAGTCAAGGCCGCAGATGTCGGAAACGAATCAAATTCAACATCATCTACTGTCCCAGCTAAGACACCATTGAGATACAAACTAAGATTTTGACTTGAGCCATCATAAGTACCAACAACGTAATACCAAAGATCAGTGGCTAAGGTTTCACTAGCTTGAATTTGAGTATCATCGTCGTTACCCAGGCCAAAGGTAAGTTTCGGCGGCGCATTAGGATCATTGGGATCAACCTCCAGGCCCAGGCCAAATAATCCAGGTGCAGAAACTAAATTGATAGATTCCTGAGGTAAATTGGGCAACTTAAACCAAAATTCAATCGCAAAAGCGTTGTTGGTCAGGGGAACAGGTTGATTCAGCGTTACTCCCCCACCTTGAAACAACACGGCAGGATTGGGATCACCGGAATTACTGGTAGTTTCTAAGGCCCCCATTTCCCCCAGAGTAAAAGTACCGCTATAGGTGCCATTAGCTGCGGCTTGAAACTGACCACTATTGCGGGCCACCGTTCCAGTTCGTTCTCCCAGACGTAAGTAAACCGATGGATCAGCGTTACGGACTAATTGGCGATAGGATGCTGGGGCAGATTCAGTCCAGAAAATTGCTGGTTGTTGATTTATCGTACTAATGGTTAGGGGCGTAAAGGGATCGGGGTTAATGTCGGGAAGTATGCGAGCAGGTTCAGACCACCCAGAGCTTGAATTCAACTTAGAGTAGTAAATCGTGGTAACGGGCGTACCATTATTATTCAGTATGGTATTTAACCAGGCCGCCATAATCGAACCATCAGGCCCCAGGCCAAGCGTGACATTGGTATTCTGTCCTGCTTGCTGGGGAATGGGGGCGGCCACTGACCAAGGAATGATTTGAGCGTTGGGGCCAAGATCACCAAGATCATCTAAAGAGGCAACAGAAAAGTAAATAGTTGAGCTTTGCAGGGCCTGGGTAATAATCTCTAAGTTGCTATAATATTGGCCTGGGATGAGTTGATTCTGAATTTGGCTACTATCAACATTTACCCAAGCAGCAAATACCTGATTTGTGGCCTGGTCAAAATACACTGCTGGATCGTAATTTAAGCCACTTGTCCCAATAATTGAGCTTGGATAGGCAATACTAACGCTTGAGGTGCTGGGGGTGGCTAAAAGTGTCTTAATCACCGTCCCAGGATTGGTAAATGTGGTCAGAATATCGCTCGTAGTAAAGGGAGCAACGGGAATGTTGTTGCTATTAGCTAATATGCCATCACCAGAAATATAGCTAACTGTAACAATATCGCCTTGCCCAATGGGTTCTAATAAGGGCAAAATAACAGAATTATTCTCAATATCTACTTTATCATTCACAGTAATAAAATTATTGGAATTGTTGACTGTAACGATAAATTGATTCCCGCCAGGAGAATTGCTAGATGAAAGGAGTTGGTCAAAGGTGAGCGTAATGACATTAGAAATTGCCACTGCTTCTAATAGCGTTGGGGCATTGGTTGAACTAGCTGCTTGCGTCACAGGCGTGGTAAAGTCAGGCACCCACAAGGCGAAATCTGTGGCATCAGAAAGGTAAAGATTATAGAGGCTATTTTCTGGTGTTGAATCAATGCTATAACTGAACGAAATTGTATCATCAGCATTAATAACAGTACTTGAATTTAACGTAATTTTAACATAATTATCTGAGCTGGATGAATCCTGAATTTCAGCACTTTGATTATTAATTAGAACTGTAAACGGATTACTAGTGGCCTTGGTATTACTTGGATTTTGGAGAGTGTCAGCAAAAGTGAGGAAAATCTGTGTTCCCGATAATAAGGCAGAAATGGGAGTAATCGGCGGGGTATCACTACTCCAGGCCAGTAAAACACCATCATTATCATTAGTTACAGCTAAAGCAGGGGGGCTATCCTCAGCATAATCTTGGGCAACCGTACTACCGAGAAGGGGGTTAGTTGTAATTGTATTTCCGGTTGTTCCTGATACATTGCTATAGGTACGATTTACTTGTCCAGCGGTGTTTAGTGGCGTATTACTGGCAATATTAAAATCACTAATTGCAACATTATCTTCTGTGGTTAATACATTTCCAGAACCGCTACTGCTCGAATAATTAACGCTATAGGTGCTGCTCGAATTTCCAGATAGAGTTAAGACCACGCTACGAGGGGCTACACTAACGGAGTTAATTGAAATTAAATTACCATTACCATTAGCATCGGTAACTTGAAATCGAGATAAATCGGGAGTAATGTTAGGATTTAGAGTGGCATTAAAAGCGACAATAACTTGCTGATCCGTGACTTGGTAATTACTGCCTGTGCCACTGATGGGATTGTAGTTATAGGTAAACGTATTGGCCGATTGATTAACAACAGGAATCGGCGTCTTATTTTGATAGCTAACTGTAATTTTTGAAAAGGGCTGATCGTTTAAGGCTGTTTGCGGAATCGCCGATTCAAGCCTGAGAATAGTGGTATTGTCCCGAGTTAAAACCCCAAACACCGGAATTGTCGTAATTTTCTTGCTTAGAGGGTCTTTGACGCTAACTTGGAAGTCTGTGGCCTGGGGAGTGCCGTTAGTTTGTAAGCCTTGAATTTCTAATAGCGGCCCTTTGACGATTGCAGTGGGAGAATTGCTGGCCTGAGTTGTTTCTAAAGTAGCTTGATTTAGTGTGGCTGCATCACTGCTACTGGGATCATCACCCCAAGTCCAAGTCGGATAGATACCCACTGTGCCGCCGAGAAAACCCAGAACTTTAAAGGTTAAATTTAGAGGAAAACCAAGGGTAATATTCCGGTCAAACAGAAAGGTGCCATCCGTTGCTCGAGTAGTGCCAACTGTCCCAGCCAAACTCACCTGACCGCCGAGGACAAGTTCAAGAATGAAAGGAATTTTAACACCACCATCAATTCCAGTCGACAAAGGAACAGAAAACAAGAATGATTCCAGTTCTAGAGCTTCAATGTTGTCCTGGTCGAACTCATTAAAAATCAACTCTCCAATTTCAGCAATATCAGAGACAACCGCCAGGCCAACAGCAGCTAAAGCCCCAACAGGAGGAATGCTAATTAAGGTTGTAAGAACCGAATTATCACCCGATAACACCGCACCAACGGGAGAGACATAGGTTTGCGGATCTTTGGGAGATAATTGCCACTGCATCCCCAGGCCAGCACTGCCTAATAAATCAAAAACAAATGGTGTGCCTTCAATGGGTAAAGGAAAGGTAAAACCTGCCGTTAAGCCAAGACTACCCGTTTCAACACTTAAGGGATAGGAGGAAGAACCCTGCTTGGGGGATGTATCAAAGGTATAAAGAGTTGCGGCAATGACAGAAATGGATGTTTCCGGTTTGTAGGTTAGGTTTGTGGTGTTTTCTTCCGGATTTAAACTACTGCCAGCACTCCCTGTCTCGTCATTAGAATTCTCCCCGTCTTCTGAATCATCTTCATTAAACTGAACGGTCATTGAGGCATTGAGCAACAGCCCTTCCGTACTGACACCGCCGCCAAAAAATGAAAGATTAGGGTTATTGCCCGATGAGCCAAGCAGGGTTCCTGATAGATTGAATTTCTTAAAAATAGGCTCAAGCAAAAACTGGGGAACAACCGGCATTCCCTTCAAGAATTGTAAGTTCGATAAATTAGTGTCAAAGGTTTGAGAGACTGACCAATTTGCCCCAAATCCTTGAAATGCACTCTGAGCCTCCGCTTGGGTAAAAGGCTGGTAATTGGCATTGGCTAACGTCGCTGTTGTGGTTGTGCCACCGACAATATAGTTGCCTTGAATGACACCATTTTTGCTAATCTGGGGCGTGTAAGCAGCAATGGGCGTAACTGGGGCCGGCGGCGTTGTCGGGAATTGGTTACTGTAAATTTGAAACGTTTGCGAGTATAAATCCGCATCTTCTCGGATGGCTTGGTTTTGGGCTTTGATGAGATCAACTTTTTGCCCTACCACCGTCACAAAACCGTTATCCACTACCACCCGAGGTTCTAAATCGCCAACTTGATCTGCTGTCAGGGCTTGGGGAGTGTCGAGCCATTGCAGTTTGCCAGAAGTGTCGTACTGAGCCGCAGTATAGAAAAAGTTACTGTCGTTTTCCCGGCCTTCTTGATAGACCACGGCCAGACCTGGAATCAGCGTATTATTGCTTGTTCCAGATTCGACAATTAACCCTGAATCGGCAACCAAGTTAAGACTACGGATGTGCTGACCAGCGGTATCGACAATGGCCTGGGCGTTTTTCCATGTCTGAGAAACTGGGTCATAAACAGCGTGCCAAATATTCGTTCCTTCCAGCCAAACAATATGACTCGTTCCGGCACTGTCTTGAACAACGGCAGAAAGGCGATTAGATAAATTTATACTCATTCAGGCCAGGCTCCACAAATAAAATGAGGTTCGACGGTTAAATTCAGGCTTTTGATGGACTGGCCAGTAATATTGGCGATCGCCCTGGCATTGATCCAACTAGCGGAATTGGGATCATAGACAGCGTGCCAAAGGTTGTCTCCCTGGGCCTAGACCACATGGGTTATTCCAGCAAAGTCAGTGGTAATAGCGGAAAGACCGTTAGCAAGATTGAGGGTCATATTAACAATCTCCGCAGAAATTAAATTTTTAGAGGTGTAGATAATGCACCAATGATAGATTCACCTTTGTTAAAAATTGCATCGACTACGGCGGATTCTATGACGAGGTGGTACAATGAGGGACAAATATTCAGGGGAGTTCATCGAAAAGTAAAATGCCAGCTCTATCAGTTGATCTAAGAGAAAGGATAGTCAAGACCTATGAAGGTGGTGGAACCTCAATTAGAAAAGTAGCAGAGCAGTTTCAAGTAAGCAAAACGACCGTTCAGGATTTGCTTAAATTGAAACGAGAAACGGGACA
>NZ_JACJTJ010000017.1:0-8806 GCF_014698605.1 Synechocystis sp. FACHB-383
TGGGCGAGACTAAAACGTTATGTTTCCCAACTTGTTAGTAAGGGAGAATCGCTAATTTCTGCATTGGATATAGCTTTGCGAGAATTGTCCTAACTATCTCGTTCTTTGCTATAGAGCTAATTTCTAAAGTAAAAATTAAGAAGTAATACGGGAAAGCGTAATACGAATGAGGGCGCCGTAAATCATGACTTCACTGATTTCGGTATAAAGTTCATAATCCTTGCTCAATCTTCGATAGCAATTTAATCAAACAAAAGTACGCTCTACCACCCAACGCTTGGCTAAAACTTCAAATTCTTTGGAGGAACGCTTGACGACCTCGAGCCGTACTGATTCTCCACACACTTGCCTTATTGCCCGAGCAAAATTTTCCCCGCAATAGCCGTGGTCTAGGTAAATCACTTCCAGTGAGGATAAATGCTGACGCAATTCATCACAAATCACTACCGCTCCCAAGCGCTCTAAAGCATTAGCTTCCGTTACTAATAATCCTAAAATAAAACCCTGGGAATCCACCACGATGTGCCGTTTACATCCTTTAACTTTCTTGCCACCGTCAAAACCATAGACTTCCCACTTTTTTCCGTTGTTTTAGCGGATTGGGATTCGGCCATTGCGACACTGGAGTCGGGAACTCTTCCCGTCTTTTCTCTCGCTTCTTTACGTAATTCATCATGAATTCTTTGCCAGATACCCTTCCTTTGCCACTTGTGAAAATATTTATACACTGTCTGATGGGGCGGAAAATCATGGGGGAGCATCTCCCACTGGCATCCTGTGCGCTGTACATAGAAGATAGCATTGATAATTTCTCGCAGGTTTACCTCTCTGGGACACCCAAATCCCTTATATGCCAGTAGCTTGGGCTCGATTATCTCCCACTCTGCATCACTCATGTCACTCGCATATGGCTTACGTTTCACATTGGCTACATTGGGTAAACGGCTCATCCACAACACTCAATTTTTACCACTCCACCATAAAAACTAAATTTCTTCTCTCCCTTCTTTTTTATATTTTCTTTAGAAATGACCTCTTAAACCTCACCGCTGACGTGCATTAAAAATAAAGCAACTAATTACCAGCATTTTAACGTCTGTCAATATATGGTTACGGCCAATCAACGAGAATTTCAGCGAATTTCTGGCTTAAAGACCGAAAATTGGCGACAAGATCAAATTGACTCCCAATATCCAGAGTATATTCTGACTTTTGAAATCATTTAATTTGTGGCAAGGAATCTAAGCACTAAAATATTTAGCAGTGGGATGGTAGGCAATGATCGCCGTTGTCGATTGTTCCGGATAAACCTGTTCACTTTCGTCCATATACAAGCCGATCCGTTCTGTTTGTAACAGTTCCAGTTGGGTGTATTGATCCTGCATGTTGGGGCAAGCAGGGTAGCCAAAACTGTAACGGGAACCTTGGTAACGTTGCTGGAGAAGATCACGAATGTTATCGGGGTCTAAATGCCCAAAGCCCAATTCCTGGCGTATCCGTTGGTGGGTCCACTCGGCTAAAGCTTCCGCCATCTGCACTGCCATGCCATGGAAGTAGAGGTAATCGGTGTAATTATCTCCGGCAAATAGTTTCCTGGCATATTCCGTCGCTATTTCCCCCACCGTCACCGCTTGCAGAGGGAAAACATCGGTCAGACCTGATTCTTTGCTGGCAAAGAAGTCTGCAATACAAAGCCGTCGTCCTGACTTCTGCCGGGGAAATTCAAACTTGGCGATCGCCGTTGCATCCGGAGGAATTTGGCCATTATTTTGGCTGATCAGTTCAGGATCGTAAATTAATAAGGTATTGCCTTGAGATTGACAGGGAAAATAACCATAAACCACCGTGGGATGGAGTAAATTTTCCGCTATGACTTTCGCCTTCCATTCGGCCAGAATCGGATGGACATTTTCTGCCAAAAACTGGTCATACTCTTCCCGGGATTGCTCTCTGGGTTTGCGGAATTGCCACTGACCAACAAAGAGAGCTTGCAAGTCCAAAAGGGGAAACACTTCTTCCAGGCAAATATCACTGGGTTGTAAAATCCTCGTACCCCAAAAAGGTGGCATCGGCCTTGCAATATTAGGATCTACTGCTTCGGAACGAACGGTATCAATGACCTCTGGCTCCGTGGGTTGTTCCCCCGCATCAATTAACTTTTCTTCTTCGATGCCAAAGTTAGTTTTGGCGTCATTATCTGCCATGGGGGCGTGGCCATTTTCTTCAGCATATTCGCCTAAAAAACCTTGGAAATCATCCCAGCTAGCGGCACTTTTAGCGGGCATAAGTTTATCCATGAAATGCAAATCGGCAAAGGCGTCCTTACCGTAAATTACTTGGCCTTTGTAAGTGTTTTGACAATCTTGATGGACAAATTTAGGAGTTAACGCGGCTCCCCCTAAAATAACGGGGACAGTGATACCTTCATTGTTAAAAACTTCTAGATTTTCCTTCATAAAAGCAGTGGATTTGACCAACAAACCACTCATGGCAATGCAGTCAGGCTTATGTTCTTTATAGGCTTCGATAATGTTTTCCACTGGTTGTTTAATGCCCAAGTTAACCACCCTATAGCCATTGTTGGAAAGAATAATATCCACTAAATTTTTACCAATATCGTGCACATCTCCCTTAACAGTGGCAATTAAAAAAGTACCCTTGGCATTGTCGGCGGAATCATCCTTATCCATGTGAGGTTCCAGAAAAGCCACTGCCGCTTTCATGGTTTGGGCCGATTGCAACACGAAGGGTAACTGCATCTGTCCGGAGCCGAATAGTTCCCCCACCACTTTCATGCCATCTAATAAATAGATATTAATAATATCTAGGGGAGGATAAAGTTTTAGAGCTTCATTCAACGCATCTTCTAAACCCAGTCTTTCTCCATCAATAATGTGGCGTTTCAGCCTTTCTTCCACCGGCAAATTAGCGTCACCGGATTTGTCCCGTTTGGTAGTTTTGCCTTCAAATAAGGTGGTTAGCTTCGTTAACGGGTCATAGGTACAGCGTTCCCCGTCAAATTCCCGACGATCATAGATTAAATCTAGGCACACCTGTTGTTGTTCTGGATCGATTTTTGCCAGGGGTAAAATTTTGTTAGCACTGACAATGGCCGCATCCATACCCACCTGCATACATTCGTGGAGAAAAATGGAATTGAGTACCTGACGGGCGGCGGGATTCAATCCAAAGGAAACGTTGGAAACCCCCAATAAAATATGGCAATTAGGCAATTCCTGGCGAATTCTGCGGATGGCATCCACGGTGGCTTTCCCGTTTTCTCGGTCTTCTTCAATGCCGGTGGAAATAGGCAAGGCTAAAGGATCAAAGAAAATTTCCGTGGCGGGAATGCCAAAGGTGATCGCCGCTTCGTAGGCCCGTTTGGCAATCTCAAATTTTTTATCGGCCGTGCGCCCCATGCCATCTTCATCGATGGTGCCGATGACAATGCCAGCCCCATATTCCTTAGCAATTTCCAATAGTTTATAAAATCTTTCTTCCCCGTCTTCGTAGTTGGTGGAATTGAGAATACATTTTCCCCCGGCTACCTTTAAACCGGCTTCCATTTTTTGCCATTCGGTGGAGTCCAACATTAAAGGCAGGGTGACATTATTGACTAAACGGGAAGCCAATTCTTTCATATCCCGCACCCCATCCCGACCGACGTAATCGACGTTGACATCAAGGATTTGGGCCCCTTCTTTTACCTGGGATTTAGCCAGGGAAACTAGGCTGTCCCAATCTTCGACATTGAGCAGATCCCGACATTTTTTGGAACCACTGGCATTGAGCCTTTCCCCTACGATTAAGAAAGAATTTTCCTGGGCATAGGTTTGGGTGGAGTAAATAGAGGCGGCGCTGGGTTCGTACCGGGGTTGACGCTCCTTCGGATGCAGAGCCTTGGCAATGTCTGCCAAAGCTTTGATGTGATCTGGTCTGGTGCCGCAACAGCCACCGATTACCTGTACCCCCAGGTCTTCAATGAAGTGCATCAGGGACATTTGCAGTTCCACCGGGGTGAGGCGATAAAAAGCTTGGCCGCCAACGTTTTCTGGCAAACCAGCATTGGGAATACAGGACACCACAAAGGGAGAATGTTCAGAAAGATATTTGACGTGCTCCTTCATCAAGTCCGGCCCGGTGGCACAGTTCAGCCCCAAAATATCGATGGGATAGGGTTCCAAAATGGCCAAGGCCGCCGCCATCTCCGTACCCACCAGCATGGTACCCATGGTTTCCATGGTGACTGACACCATCAATGGTAGGCGATCGCCTTTTTCGGCAAAGACCTGTTCAATGGCGTTCAGGGCCGCCTTAATTTGCAACACATCCTGGCAGGTTTCAACTAGCAATAAATCCACCCCGCCGTCGTACAGGCCCCGCACCTGGACCACATAGGCATCCTTGAGGCTGTCATAGTCCACATGACCTAGGGTGGGTAACTTAGTCCCCGGCCCCATGGAACCCGCCACAAATCGTGGTTTTTCTGGGGTGGAAAATTCCGCCGCCACTGACTTGGCCAACGCCGCCGCCGCCCTATTCAAGTAATAGCTTTGATCTGCCAAATCGTACTCCGCCAACACCAAGGGGGTGCCCCCAAAGGTATCTGTTTCTACCACATCGGCCCCCGCTTCATAAAAAGCACGATGCACCGTGGCCACCGCCTCTGGCTTAGTATGGACTAAATATTCATTACAGCCTTCGTATTCCGCCCCGCCAAAATCCGCTGCCGTTAGGTTTTGTACCTGCAGGTTTGTACCCATAGCCCCGTCAAAGACTAATACCGGGCGATCGGGACTGTGGAGACGGTCTAAAAAAGCACTTTTCATAGGGAGGTCGGAGACCAGAAGCTAGATTGGATCAGGGTTATGGCATATTATATGGGGCTTGGCGCTAATCTAACAACGTGGAAATGGAGCCATGGCATTATTTTCAACAATTATCCACCACCAATAAACATGAATAAATTAGTTGTGAATAAGGAAAATTTAAAGATTAATTAGAGCCCCAATTAAAAAGTTGTTATTCTATGATCAATAGTCACTAGTAAATGATGAAAAAATTACTTTTAACTCTGATCAAACTCTATCGGGTCTTGATTTCACCGTTGTTTCCACCCAGTTGTCGTTTTCAGCCCACTTGCTCCCAGTACGCCTTAGATGCGGTGGAAATCCACGGAGTCTGGCGGGGTAGTTATCTGGCTCTGAAAAGGATTTTGCGCTGCCATCCCCTACATCCGGGGGGTTATGACCCTGTGCCCAACCCCGAGCAAGGGAAAGTTTCTTCTTAAGCTCCGGTTTGAGCGGTTAAATCACTGGAAATTCTCGCCCTACCGCTCCCTTCAATAGGGCAGAAACTAGTGAAAAAATTCCCGGTATTAGGGAATTGATTGAGCAAACCAGAATGTTACCAACAGACCCTAAAATTTAAATGTGATGACCGTTTTCCGGTAAATCCTCATGCCCCAAATTAACCTGTTTATCTTGGTTATCTGGACGGTCTTTTTGGGATTTTAACGGCAAATTCAACAGAGACATACGACTGGGAATGGGGGTGCGAGGTAATGGCTGTAGTCCCTGTAATACTTCTGAAAGTTGCAATCGCTCCGGCTTAGTTTCTTTGAGTTTGTGCCAGACGGAACGGGACATCAACAAACGATGTTGCTGACGCTGGGCCCCCAACTGTTCCAAATATTCTTCCCGTTCATGTTGATAATCGGCCGACTCTAACATGAGGGCTTGGGGAGGAAGTCCTTGGACTAGTTGAGCCATTTTCACTAAAAGTTTGGGGTAGAGCCAAGTATAGGCAGGATGTACGGTTAATTCCGCTTGGTGGGCCTGTTGGCCGTTGGTGGACAGGGTGAGTTTGAAATAGGCGATCGCCGCTTTGCGTTGAGGTTCAAAGACGTAGCCGCTGACCTCTTCCTGGTGGGTGTACCAATTTTGCCAACGGTTTAATAGGGAACTCAAAAAGCGCCGCTTGAAATCCGCCACATGGCGGTCAAACACCTGACGCATCAAAGGGGGCATGGAAACACAATCAAGCTGACAGAGCAGGGCCGCATCAGCATTGCTTACGGGCAGTAAATTGGGTAAGTCAGGATCGTTCTGGGCCAGACTGGTCAACAGTTCCGCCGACAAGGACCAATGGGTAATTTGGGCTAGGGGCTGAAAACCATTCTGACGGTAAAGAGCAAGGATATTTTTATCGTTTACGTCCACATCCAACACCCAGGTGCGGGCTTCCCAGACATTTTGAAAACAGTAGCGCAATAACTGGGACCCCATACCTTTTGGGTCTGTTACCAATTCCGGCTGGATCGCCTGGGCTTGCACCGACAGTTGCTCTATTTTCCAAGTGGAGCGACTGGTGTTGAACGGGGTCACCTGCACAAAGCCACCGATGGTACCCTGGGGTTTTTGCTCCGCCACAAAGCAATGGAAAAGATGTTGCAACGGATTGGGAAAACAACCCAAGGCCCTAAGCATGCCGTACCAGAAAAGATTCTGCGGCAATCTACCCGCCAATGAACTGCCCGACATTGCCCCCTGTTGGTCGGTCAGTTTATCTAAATTTTCCAGGTCCCGGAACTGAACTCCCCGAACCACCAACAAGTCAGTTTCATTAAGGGTAACCATAGGGCGGCAAAGAACGGCGTCCTCCCCATATTAACTGCTTTTCCCGACGTTGGGACTCGGCGATCGCCGGTTTACTGGACGGTCCACCAGCCAAAAGTGGGGCCAATAAATCTGACTGTGACCCACAAGCCCGCCATCACACCAATGCCAATCCAGGCTCCTTTGGTAGTCCATTTATAGAAATCCTCGGCTTGTTTTTTTGTTAAAGGCAGCCACTCCACAATCCGTTGATCCTGGCCATAGCGATCGCCAAGGGATTGTTTACGACGCTTTGATTCTCCCATGTTTGTTTTTATCCTAAGTTCAGTAAATTGTGATAATTTTAACAACAGAATTTTATCCATAAAACTGCCAACTTTCAATCACGCCATTGTCAGGTTTGGTGATTTTTGGCCGGTGTTTTCAGGGGCAGAATCGCTGAAAAACAGCTACCAACCCCAGGAGTTGAAGTTAATTGAATATCACCACCATGGAGTTGGGCCAAGCGACGGGAGAGGGCTAACCCCAGGCCAGTACCTTTTTCAGCAAAACTAAGGGGAGGGGAAATTTGCTTAAAAGGTTGAAACAAATCCCTCTGGTCTGCCGGGTTGATGCCAATGCCAGTGTCAATCACGGAAAAAATTAAGGCTTCCTCGGTGGCTTTGACCGCCAAGGTCACATTCCCCTGGGAGGTAAATTTGACCCCGTTGGAAAGGAGATTAATTAAGATTTGTTTCCAACGCCTTTGATCGACATAGCAAAAATCTACTCCATCATCAATGGTCAAATTTAGGGCTAATTGTTTCTCTTTAGCCTTGGTTTGCACCATGGAAATTACCGAAAGGCATAGGTCTTCCACTGCCACCTGTTCATAGAATAATTCTTCGCAACGGGCATCAATTTTTGACAGATCGAGAAAATCATTCACTAGGGACAGTAGATGTTCAGCGGAATTTAAGGTACCTTGCACATATTGGTGTTGTTTAAGATTTAATTTGCCATAAAGTTCATCCCTTAGCATTCTGGCAAAACCAATAATGGCCGTGAGCGGAGTCCTAAATTCGTGGTGAATATGGCTCAAGTTAATCGTCATGGGGGCATGGCGATCGCCAACCTTGGAACTTTCTTGGGAAGGCCATGATTCAGACTCACCATGGTATTGGTAGGCAAACACCGTACCCACTTCCTGCAAAAATAAATATTGCTCAAGACGCCATTGGCTGTGGGGCCAAACTAAGCAAATGCCACCAACATATTGATTGTGCTGAAAAATAGGTAAGAGGAAGTAAGGCAAATCGCCATGAATGTTTCCCTGCACTGCCCCAGAATCAAAACTAGCTGGGTTAATTTCTTGCCAGTGTTGTTTTAAATCGGTTAATAAGCTCTTTCCCTGTTGTAATTCTCCTTGGCGATCGCCAATAAATTTGAGGCATTTTTCCGCCATGAACCTTGGGGCATGCTCAGTCTGGAGAACAATGGAGAGGGTCGGGATAATTTCCACTCCGGCAGGGGTAGTTCCTAAGTGCCAATAATAAATTGCTTGCACCGGAACAATGCTCACAATCAATCTAGCTATGGATTGCTCAAACCCATCCCCGGCCGTTGGCAAAATTTTCCTGTTAGGGAAATTGGAACCCATAGTGACACTCAAAGCCAATGAAATATTGATGCCATAGGCAATGGCCGGGCTAATAAATAGAATTGTATCTATATTAGCTAATTAACCCAAGCCCATTGTCTAATTTACTGGGGATTGCCTGATTGACTGACAAAAGTTTAAGAGGACTCGTAGGAGTAGACCTGGAGAGTAAACTCAAGGGCATAAAGGCGGCGGTGGTGCTGACGACGGGAAGCCATAGCCGGTTGAGGGTCTCGATGGGAGAAAAAAGCGACCTGATGGATAATGGGCCATCCATTGTAGAAGGCAGTCTTTAACCAATCCCAACCGAGGCGTAAATAACTGTGGCCACGAAACCAATGGGGGTCGACCCAACGACGGTGGCCATGTTCAACGACCGTTAACCCTTGTGCGGTTGCAAATAAAGTGGCGACGGCCAGGAGAAACCATAATCGGGAAAAAGCACAGACAGAACGAATCTGTGATTTCTGGATATTCCAGACATTGGACTGATCATCTAAAAAGCTCTCTTCAATCTGGAAGCGCATGCCATATTCAGCAAAAGTCTGAA
>NZ_JACJTJ010000018.1:0-34146 GCF_014698605.1 Synechocystis sp. FACHB-383
CTGCTGAATTTCTTCTGGAGTCATAGATTTTTCCTGTTTTTCTTATTTTTACAGCAATTTTCTCTACTCACATCACCAAGCATTTATACTCAGGGCAAAAGTGGGATGCTCCCAATTTTTTGCTAGATTTGGCAGTCTCAAGCAATGCAAATTATTTAGTGGCGGGAGATAGTGATTTGCTAGCATTAAACCCATTTCAAACTGTAAAAATTGTCTCCTATCAACATTTTCAGACTGCTATTCTCGCCATGATAGATAATTAGTAATTATTGATCGGCGGGTTAATATTTAAATTAAGCATCATTCACAGCAGTAATTTTTACTGCCGTTTCTAGTTCTGACTGCACCGCCAAACCCGTTTCCAGAAAAGTTTTCACCGGTGCCACTTCTCCCCCCACCGGACTGCAATAGGCGGGAATGGCACTGGCCACCAAAGCAATATGGCGATCGCCAACGGCCAAACCATGGGTGGGGTCATAGCCCCGCCAACCGGCCCCCGGCAAATACACCTCGGCCCAAGCATGGAGTTCCCATTGATTAACTTCCGGGTCTCCCACTTCGTAACCACTGACAAACCGGGCGGCCAAACCCATGGCCCGACAGACTTCCATAAATAGGACTGTTAGATCCCGACAGGAACCCTCCCGACTGCGCCAAGTCACCCCCGCTTCCCAGGGTTCCCCCGTGGCCCGCACTGTATATGTACAATGTTCATATAGCTTTTGGGTCAAATTTTGCAAAAAAGTAATTGGTTGCCGCTGACAGTCATGGGCAATGTCCTGAGCTAGTTCCACCGCCACCGGATCGAGGCGACCCTCATAAGGCACCAGGTAACCCCGCAATTGTTGCGCCAGGGATTGGGGATAGTCAAACGGTAACTTTAACGCCCAGGGTTCCACCAAAAAGTTAAAGGGATTTTCCATCGTAGTCTGCACTACGGATTCCACGGCGATCGCCAGCTTTTCGGTGGGATCCGTGAACCAAATCTTCTCCTCAGCGTTGCCATCCAGGGTCGTAATTGCCGCTGATTCGGAGGGGAGGGGATCAATGGTTAGTTTGTAGGACAGTAAATTTTGCCAACCATTACTGCGGGGTCTGAGGCGTAAACGGTGGGGACGTAAATAAACGGGCTGATTAAAGCGATATTCAGTATGATGTTCGATGTGATAGGTTGCCATAAAATTGAAGAGTCTAGAGTCGATTATGGAAGGATATGCTGGAAAAATCTTAAGAATTATTAGATATTTTTGAATTTTTAAAGCTATAGTAGTAACTTTATTCCAAGAGCCAATTAAAAACTAAACCAAGGCTGATTTGCAGAGTAGAAGCAAAGGTTGGCACTGGTATAATTTGCTCCGTTTGGGCAAAAATATTCGTCTGTGCTCCTGGAGTATAGGTAAAAATAATCTGCTCGTCAGGATCAATTAACCAGCCCATTTGGGTACCATGATTGAGACAATGGAGAATATTTCTAATTACCCTAGTTTGACTTTGATCCGGAGAAAGAATTTCAATCGCCCAATTGGGAGCAAGGAGAAAAGAGTTAGCAATTTCACCGTTAGCTTCCCTGGGAATGTTAGACCAAGCAAAAATAGACAGATCCGGGACGATGGAACGACCACCAAAAGTACAACGTAATTCAGGAAATGCCCTAGCAATCTTTTGAACTTTCAAAGATGCATTAATGACTGAAACTAATTCGCCTTGAATGACACTATGTTTTCCTTGTGGCATGGGTTTCTGAATAACTTGTCCTTCCAGATATTCTTTTGCAGGCTTAGTTTCTGGTAAATTGAGAAAATCTTCTAAGCTGATTGAAGGGGGCGCAATTTGTAGCATAGTTATCCTGTCGTCATAGGTTAATGAGTTAAAGACTGATAAACTTCTAGGGTTTTGCGGGCAGTGTGTTCCCAGGAAAAATCCTTAGACCTAGTTAAGCTTTTTTGCCTTAATTGCCTCTGCCAATCCGGGTTGGCAACTATTTTTTCTAATGCTAACGCCAAAGCCTCGAGATCTTGGGGATCCACTAATACGCCATTGTCCCCCACCACCTCTGGTAAAGATCCAGCGTTAGCGGTAATTATCGGCAAACCAAAGTTCATAGCCTCCACCACGGGCAAACCAAAACCTTCGTAAAAAGAAGGATAAACAAAAGCGGTGGCTCTTTGATAAAACAGGGCTAACCATTGGTTAGAAATATAGGCCAAACGATGAATTTGATCTGTATAGGGAGAATTGGCGATCGCCGTTAGGATGGGTTCATACTTCCAGCCCAGTTGACCGATGAGCACTAACTGATGGGGAGCCTTGGTGGCTTGTTTGAATAAATTAAAGGCTTCGATCAGGCCAACCACATTTTTACGGGGCTCCAGAGTACTAACAAAAAGAAAATAGGGCACCGCAAAATTGTAGGGAATGGCGGCTGACAATGGATCGTTTGCCGAATCACTTTCTAGAGAGGTTGGCTCCGTTGATAATGGTGGACTTTGGTATCGGCTAGCCTGGGGGGTAACAAAAATTCTTTCCGGGGGAAATTGATAATAATGGCTAATTTCTTTTTTTGTACTTTCCGCAAAGGTTAAAATTCCCTGGACAAAGGGCAAACAACGTAAAATTCTTTGGTGATAGCGTTGGACAATGGGGGGAACAAATTCTGGAAATTTGAGGAAGGTTAAATCGTGAATTGTTAACAAGTTTATACTTTGTCGGCTAGGAAAAATGTAGTGATCGGTGCCATGGATAAGATCCGGTTTGCCTAGGCGTTTTTCTAACAAATTTATAATGGGATTGGCAAAACCAACCAGGCGATCGCTCAAGGTAACCGGCAAGGGTAAGCAAGTACAATTAGCAAATTCAGATAGATAGTTATTCTTTTGCCACTTTCCCCTTAACCAATCTTTAAACCCTGGTTGATAATAAATTTGCAGGGAAAATTGCCCTTGAAATTGTTGGCTATGCTGTAGTTGATTAAGAGCCCGCAGAAGGCTGAGATTATAAAAACCAATGCCACTCAATTGGCCCCTTATTGCTGTAGCATCCACACAAACTTTTAGCATCACCAATTAACTTTGCTCACTGTTGATAAATAATCTCTAGATGCCAAAATTTTAAGCGGGAACTTTTTCCAAGGGGAGGGTAAAGTAAATTTCTGCCCCTTTACTAACGGCGGTATTGAGGCCAATTTTGCCACCATGGGCTTCGACAATTAGTTTACAAACGTATAGCCCCAAACCTAGCCCTAGGGGGTTATTATCTCGATCGCCGCGTTGATAGCGTTCAAAAACTCGGTCAGCGATGGCCAGGTCCACACCTACCCCATTATCTGTGACTCGACAGGTTAGGGTTTGGTCTAGGGCCGTAACTGTGATGGTAATGTTCAAAGGTTGGGAGCGGGGTAAAGGATTGTATTTAAGGCTATTGGCCAACAAATTTTCCAACACCCGCCAGATGAAATTGGCATCCCCCATGAATAAGGGCAAATTTTCCCCCAGATTCAAACTAAGGGTTACTTCCTGCTCCCCTAGTCCCAACGACCACTCCTGGGCAAAATCCCTCACTAGGGTGCCCAGATCAAGGCGTCGTAATACCAAAGGAACCCCCTGCTGTTCCCAATGTTGGCTTTCCACCAGGGAATTGATCAAGGCTAATTGACGTTCACAACTGCGGGCCATCTGCTCCAGGGTTTGGCGGGGCAGGGAAAGTTCCGTTTGGTTTGGATCGGCCCGTTTAAGGTAATTGTTGAGCACCATGGACAGCCCCAACACAGGATTGCGGAGATCGTGGGACACCACCCGCAGGGAAACTTCCAGGGATTGTTCCGCCCGCTTTCGTTCTTGAATTTCTGCCCGCAGTTGATGTTTTTGTTGTAGCAGGAGCAGTTGATGCTCAATGCGGGCCAGCACTTCCTCCATTTGAAACGGCTTGGTGATGTAGTCCGCTCCCCCCAGGTTAAAAGCTTTGACTTTATCAAGTACGTTATCTAGGGCACTGACGAAAATAATGGGGATTTCCTGGGTATCGGGATTGGACTTTAACTGGGCACACATTTCATAGCCATTCATGGTGGGCATATTAACGTCTAGTAAAATCAAATCCGGCGGGGATTGCTCAATACTTTTGAGGGCAAAATTGGCATCCAATGCTTTGCGGATTCGGTAACCATGGGCAGACAAAAGATTAGCCAGTAGCCGTACATTGTCCGGGGTGTCATCGACAATAAAAAGGGTTTTACAGTCCTGGCCCATGGCGATCGCCTGCGGGAATTGATGGAGGGGAAAGAAAAGTTAAAGTTGAGACGAATTTTAAGCACCTGTTGTCACAGTTGGGAATATCAATTGGGTTACCCCACTAGGGTCATCTCTCCAAGACTGGATTCAACCGTCAGGAAAATCTGTTCAAAGCGGTATTCCCTAGCCCAGGTGGCCAATAGGTGAGCCAGGGATGGTGACAAAGTCGGCAGGGACTCAACCAGGGCAATCAGTTCATCGTCATTGCATTCTAGGGCCATTTTCGCCATCTGTTGTCGCCAGGATGGGGGGGTCTGGTCCAATTGTTCTGATAGGGACGGAGCAGTGATGACGGGAAAGGGTCGGAGAGGGGAAGCCGGTGGTTGAACCTGGGAAGGTAAAGATACGGCCAGGTGTTTGGCTAGGAGGGCGATCAATTCTTCGGGGCGGAAAGGCTTGCTTAAAAAATCGTCACAGCCAGAGGCCAGGATTTCCGTCCGTTCTTCTTCAAAGGCACTGGCGGTGAGGGCAATGACAACCGTATGTTGCCCTTGGGGGCTGGCTTTAATTTTTTCGGTCGCACTCCGACCATCCAACACCGGCATTTGCATATCCATTAAAATCACCTGGGGCTGCCAACTCTCCCACAGGGCGATCGCCATTTCTCCGTTTTCCGCCTCTTGGACAACGAAGCCTAGGCTGGTGAGCAATTGGCACAGCAATAGCCGACTTTCCGGGCGGTCATCCACCACGAGAATTTTTTGATTGTACTGGTCCAGAGAAGGGAGAATTGCCGCCGAGATTTCCGGAGTCGGATTGGGGGCCGCCATCACCTGCACTGGAATGGCAAAAAAGAAAGCACTGCCTTGATTGACCTTACTCCTGACTTGAATTTGTCCCCCCATCAACTGCACAAATTTTTGGCTGATGGGCAGCCCTAAACCGTTACCTTGGCAAGACTTCAGCCCCGTTTCTGTCTGGGCAAAGGGCACAAACAGTTGATCCATTTCATGGGAAGCAATACCCGCCCCCGTATCCGATACCAAAAAATGGAGCCAGATGGATGCTTCCTCACCCCCGTTGGTCTGGGGAGTAGGGGAAGTCAGACATTTAACCTTCAGGGTGACACCGCCCTGGGCCGTAAACTTAATGGCATTGGCCAACAAGTTAATCAACACCTGCCGCAACTTGCCCCCATCGGTTTTAATCCATTGGGGCACCTCTGGCGATCGTTCCACCTGGAGGAGTAATTGTTTTTCCTGGGCTCGCAGTTGAAAAAGGGCCTGTAGATTGTCCAATAAACGATGGCAATCAATGGTTTTTTCATTGAGGGTGGTGCGGCCTGCCTCAATTTTGGACATTTCCAGAATGTCGTTAATCAGCTCCAATAAGTGCTCGCCGCTCCGGTTGATGATATCCAGGGTGGGGCGGTGGGGGGCCAAACTGGGATCCCGATGTAACAGTTGGCTAAAACCAATGATGGCATTGAGGGGAGTACGCAATTCATGGCTAATGCTGGCCAAAAATTCCGTTTTAGCCCGATTGGCCGCATCCGCCGCTTCCTTTGCTTGGGTCAGGGTTGTTTCTGCTTGGTGCCGGGCCTGGGCGATCGCCAAAAATTGTCCCACCAGCTTGGCCAAGTTTAATTCCTCCGGGTTCCAGCCATAGTTGCCATGGAGATGAACCAGGCTAATGTAGCCCAACACTTGGGCATCCTTAACCATGGGCACCACCAGGATAGATTTCACCAGATCAAACTGCAGGGAGGCCTTATCCATTTCAGCCTCCGGCGGCATTTGCTCCACATCCTCCACTAAAACACCGTCACTGTCCTGCAAATTAGCCCAAATCCAGGGATAGGTAGCCACTGGGACTCCTTGAAAAGTGGGTAACCGGGGGGCAGTGCCCACAGCGCACCATTCTTCCGCCATATGTAAACAGTCCTTGGCCGGATCATGGTAAATCACATGGACCCGCTGACAACCAAACAACAGCCCCAGTTGCTCCATGGCAAAATGGACTGCCGTGGCCCAGTCCTTTTCCAGCAAAGTTCTCGCAATCGCCCTCAGACAATCTTCCCGTTCCAACTTTTGCTCCAAAACCTCCCCCCGGCGATCGCCTATCAGCCTAGGATTTGCACCATCCCACCAGTTGGGGACAGCCCCAAAGTGATACCCTTAAAGATGGCAAATTTGACCAAAACTAAACAGTAATCCTGTAGTCTAACTATAAACAAATTCCTAGACAATCAGCATGGTAGCCGTAAAAGAAGCAACTAACGTTGGCAAAATTACCCAGGTCATCGGGCCTGTAATTGACGCCCAGTTCCCCAGTGGTAAATTGCCCCGTATTTATAATGCCCTTAAAGTCCAAGGCAGAAACTCTGCTGGTAACGAAGTAGCTGTTACCTGTGAAGTGCAGCAGCTTCTCGGCGACAACCAAGTCCGCGCCGTAGCCATGAGCACCACCGATGGCCTCGTCCGGGGTATGGACGTCATAGACACTGGGGCCCCCATCAGCGTTCCCGTGGGAATCGGCACCCTCGGTCGTATTTTCAATGTTCTCGGTGAGCCCGTGGACAACAAAGGCCCAGTGCCCAGTGGAGAAACCTTCCCGATCCACCGCCCCGCCCCCAAACTGGTGGACTTAGAAACCAAGCCCCAGGTATTTGAAACCGGCATTAAAGTAATTGACCTGCTTACCCCCTACCGTCAGGGTGGCAAAATCGGTCTATTCGGTGGCGCCGGTGTGGGCAAAACCGTAATTATGATGGAATTGATCAACAACATCGCCATCCAACACGGAGGAGTATCCGTATTTGGTGGTGTGGGGGAACGGACCCGGGAAGGGAATGACCTCTACAACGAAATGATTGAGTCCAACGTCATCAACGCCGACAAACCGGAAGAGTCTAAAATCGCTCTGGTGTACGGTCAGATGAACGAACCCCCCGGGGCTCGGATGCGGGTTGGTTTAACTGCTTTGACCATGGCGGAATATTTCCGGGATGTGAACAAGCAAGACGTATTGCTCTTCATCGACAATATTTTCCGTTTCGTCCAAGCTGGTTCTGAAGTATCGGCTCTGTTGGGTCGGATGCCCTCTGCGGTAGGTTACCAACCCACTTTGGGTACGGACGTGGGAGATTTGCAAGAGCGCATTACCTCCACCAAGGAAGGTTCCATCACCTCTATCCAAGCAGTGTATGTACCGGCGGACGACTTAACTGACCCCGCTCCCGCCACCACCTTTGCCCACTTGGATGGTACCACTGTACTTTCTCGGGGCTTGGCGGCTAAAGGTATTTACCCCGCCGTGGATCCCTTGGATTCCACCAGCACCATGCTCCAGCCCTCCATCGTCGGACAAGAGCACTACAACACCGCTCGGGAAGTGCAATCTACCCTGCAACGCTACAAAGAATTGCAAGATATCATTGCCATTCTTGGTTTGGATGAATTGTCCGAGGAAGACCGTTTGACGGTGGACCGGGCTCGGAAAATTGAGCGTTTCCTTTCCCAACCCTTCTTTGTAGCAGAGGTGTTCACCGGCGCCCCCGGCAAGTACGTGTCCCTTGCCGACACCATCAAAGGCTTCAAAGCTATTCTGGCCGGCGAATTGGATGATTTACCGGAGCAGGCTTTCTACTTGGTGGGAGACATCGAGGAAGCTAAGGCTAAAGGAGCTAAGCTCAAAGAGGGCTAAGAGCTGATTTGTCTGGGGTCTAGGTTAGGAGAATTAGGGGGAATAGGAATGGTTTTCTAGGATGACCATTGGTTTATTCCCCCTGCTTTCCTGGCCGGTGATCGCCAGTTGTTTGCATAGAAACGCTATCAAAGGGAAATTCCTAAAAATGACGTTAACAGTACGGGTAATCACACCGGATAAGGTGGTTTGGGATGAGGAAGTACAGGAGCTGATTTTGCCCAGCACCACCGGCCAACTGGGTATCCTCAGTAATCACGCTCCCCTACTCACCGCTTTGGAAATTGGGGTCATGCGGGTGCGCCCTGGTAAGGACTGGAAAAATATTGCAGTCATGGGGGGCTTTGCCGAGGTAGAAAATAACGAAGTGAAAGTATTGGTCAATGGTGCCGAGTTGGGCACAGAAATCAATGCTGAATCGGCCCGCCAAGCCTACACCGAAGCCCAAGGTGCTTTGGAAGAAGCAAACCGGGGGGAAGATAAACCCAACCAACTGAAAGCTTCTAACAATTACAAAAAAGCTCGGGCTCGCCTACAAGCGGCCGGTGGCGCTGTCTAGTTGGGACGGTTGTCATTGGTCAGCACAATGGCCCAGCCCAGCTTGGCTAGTCAAAGTCTTCCCAGTGTTAAAGCACTGTTAGCATTGGGGAGGCTTTTGCCTTGGCACTAGTCACCGTTTTTGCTTCCGCCCCAGCCCCACGACAGATTTAACCGATAAACAATGGGGACTGTGGATACTAGATCGCCTTGTTTGCCCTATGAAAAATCCTTGGAAAACCCCCAAAACAGTGGCCCATAGCCCCAATGCCTGGCAACGGTTCGTCCTGGTGGCCACCCTGGTAATGGCGATCGTCGTTTTTAGTAATCTTTCCCTAGCCCCGGCCATAGCGAGGGACCTGGGAGCCCAGCCCAAAACCCATGACCAATTGACGTTCCCCCCCCTGCCGGAAATCAATCTGCCGGACTACGAACGTTACACTATGCCCAACGGTTTGGTGGTCTATCTAATGCCTGACCGGAGACTGCCCCTGGTATCGGGGTCAGTAGTAATGCGGGCAGGAGCCCGTTGGGAACCGGCGGATCAAGTGGGGTTAGCCCAGTTGACGGGCGCTACTATGCGCTTGGGGGGCACAGAGCAGTATTCCCCCGCCCAACTGAACAATTTATTGGAGCAAAAGGCCGCCGCCATTGAAACCAGCATTGGCACCGCCTCTGGTTCCGCTAGTTTTTCTTCCCTTGGTAAGGACTTTGACTTAGTGTTTGACCTCTTTGCCCAAGTGCTCCAAACCCCAGCCTTTGACGAAGCCCAGATTACTCTGGCTAAAAACCAACTGCGGGGAGCCATTGCCCGTCGTAACGATGACCCTGGAGATATTGCCAGCCGGGAATTTAGCAAAATGCTCTACGGCCCCACCAGTCCCTACGCCCGCACGGTGGAGTACCAAACCTTAGCTAACATCGACCGCCAGGATATTGTTGATTTTCATCAACGCTACGTCCGTCCAGACCAGATGATTTTGGGCATTGTGGGGGATTTTGACGGGGAAACTATTAAGCAAACCATTGCGGACAAGTTTGGTAATTGGCAAGGGTCGGGAACGGCTCCCCAGTTAACTCCCCCCAGTGCCAGTCAAGTTAATGACAGTGAAGTTTTTTTGGTTAATTTGCCCCACGTTACCCAGAGCAATGTGCTTTTAGGGCAAATTGGTGGCATGGTGGATAGCCCTGATTACGCCGCCCTGTCGGTGATGAATGGGGTCCTGGGGGGCTTTGCAGGCAGGTTATTTAACAATATCCGCTCTACCCAGGGCTTAGCCTATAGTGTTTCCGGTAGTTGGCAGGCCCGCTATGACTATCCCGGTTACTTCCTGGCTGGGGGCCCTACCCGCACAGAAACCACGGTGCAGTTTCTTCAATCCCTGTTACAAGAGTTTGAAAAGTTACGCATCACCGAAGTAAGCCCGGAGGAATTGGCCTATGCCAAGGACTCAATTTTGAATTCCTTTGTCTTTAACTTTGAAAGACCGGGGCAAACCCTTTCCCGGTTGATGACCTACGAGTATTACGGTTATCCAGAGGATTTTATTTTCACCTACCAACAGGCGGTGATGGACACCACGGTGGCAGACGTGCAACGGGTAGCGGCCAAGTATCTCCGCCCCGAACAAATGATTGCGGTTATTGTGGGCCAAGGCGATCGCCTGAAGGATGAATTAGAAGCCCTAGACCGGCGGGTGGAAATGTTGGAAATTGCTATTCCCGAAGCTAACAGTTAATCGGGCCATGGATGGGCAGGGGAAGCAGAAAACGGTTCCAATAGATGCTCTAGCCACAGGAGTGGTGGTTACGGGTCTGGCCCTCGACACTGCCCTGGGCGATCAATTACAAACCTGGGAGAAGTTGTTACAGGGACAAACGGCCATCAAGCCCAAGCAACCCTTCACTAACTTGCCACCGTTACCTTTGGCACTGCGAGGAGATTATCCCCGTTCCCTAGGGCAGTTGGTGCCGCCATTAGTCCAGGGCGCCCTTGACGATGCCCAACTTGATCCCGCGGAAGAACCCTGGGGCGTGGCGATCGGTTCTAGTCGAGCCGGCCAAGGCCATTGGGAAGATTGGGTTGGCAGTAATACTAAGCCCCCGGTGGCGCCTAACTTTGATCCGGTGGATTGGTGGCAGACCTTACCCGATCAGGCCGCCCGCCTCGCCGCCCAACTTCTACCGGAGGTAACGGTGATGCAATGTCCCATGGCCGCCTGTGCCACTGGATTGTGGGCGATCGCCCAGGGGATGGAGTTAATTAGAACAGGTCATTGCCAACGGGTTTTGGCCGGAGCAGTGGAAGCCCCCATTACACCGCTCACATTGGCCGGTTTTAGCAAAATGGCGACGCTAGCAACCGATGGTTGCTACCCCTTCGATCGCCAGCGCCAGGGTCTAGTGTTAGGGGAAGGGGGAGCATTATTGGTGTTGGAAAGCCGAGCCTTGGCTGAAAAGAGAAAGGCCAGAATTTACGGTGAAATTTTAGGTTGGGGTTTTAGTTGTGATGCTCTCCATCGCAGTACCCCCGCCTTTGATAATCGCAGTGCCCAAAAAGCAGTTAAACATTGCTTAACCCGCAGTGGCTTAATTCCAGTACAGATTAGTCTTATCCATCCCCACGGCACCGGCACCCTTTTTAATGATCAGCGGGAAGCGGCCTTAATTCAAACCATGTTCGCACCAAATACACCAATCACCTCCACCAAAGGGGCCACCGGCCATACCCTGGGGGCTTCCGGGGCGATCGCCGTAGCTTTAACTTTACTGAGCCTGCACCAGCAAAAATTACCTCCCTGTGTCGGCCTAAGGGAACCGGAATTTCCCCTCAATTTCACCTCCATTAACCCCTTGGCCCATGGGGGCTTAGCCTACGGCCTATGTCTCAGCTTTGGCTTTGGGGGACAAAACGGGGCGATCGCCGTGGGGGCATACTCTTATCAATAAAATGAACCGGACGTCAAGTCTCGTTGACAAAAATTAACATTATGTTTACTATAAAGAACATAAGGCTATGGAAACCCGACAGAATTCCTTTGCAAGAACTATTAAGGGCACGGGTTCTAGGGGTTTCGGTACCTTCCATTGACATTGAGTTCTCCTAGATATGCCCTCGGTTATACCGGGGTATTTTTTTGTCTAATTACGCCTGCTTTTTGTCCTGGCGACTAGTCCCGCCGAATGGATTGAATTACTTCCCCCTGGGTGTTCACTAAATCAATCATCAATGGCATTTGCCCCGCCGCGTGGGTGGAACAACTAAGACAGGGATCATAGCAACGAATACCTGCCTCTACCCGGTTTAAAAAGCCTTCCTGCACATCATGATTGCGAATGTAATACTTGGCAATTTGAGCCACGGTTTTATTCATGGCCAAGTTATTATTACCCGTGGCGATGATCAGATTAACTTTCTCAATCAGACCATTTTGATCCACTTTGTAATGGTGAAATAGGGTTCCCCTGGGTGCTTCACTTACCCCCACTGCTTCGGTACAGTTAATTTCCGCTCTGGCTCGACAGTTTTTGGACAAAATATCTGGATCATCCATCAACAATTCGATGGCTTCTAAACAGGCGAGGATTTCCACCAAACGGGCGTAGTGATAAAAGAAGGAAGACGTGGCTACGCCTCCAGCCCGTTGACGATATTCCTCTAATTCTCGGTCTGCTTCCGGGGTGCCAATATGATGACAAACATTAAGGCGGGCTAGGGGGCCAACCCGATAAATACCGTCCGGGTAACCTAGGGGCTTATAGTAAGGAAATTTTAAATAGGACCATTTTTCCACCGACTCACCAATGAAATCAGCGTAATTATCTTCACTGAGATTATCGGCCACAATATTGCCTTCACTGTCGGTAAACCGCAAATGGCCACCATAATGTTCCCATTCCCCATGGGTTCCCACTAGTCCCATAAATAAAGAGGGAAACCGACCAAATTCTGCCACCTCAGTTTGGAAACGGTCTAGGAGATTTTTAAACAAATTTAGAGCGACATAAATAGTTTCTTTTGCCTCTGGTAAACGGTCCACAATCCACTGCCTTCCTTCTTCGGACAAGGGCGATCGTACTCCCCCCGGCACAGACCAAGCGGAGTGGATTTTTTTGGCTCCTAAAAGTTCAATCACCGTCTGGCCAAATTGTCGTAAACGGATGCCGGCCCTAGCTAAATCGGGATCAGCGGCGATTAAGCCAAACACATTCCGGGTAGCGGGGTCACTGTCCCAACCAAGCAGAAAATCAGGACTGCTGAGATGGAAAAAACTAAGGGCATGGGATTGGGTAATTTGCCCCAAATTCATTAACCGTCGTAGTTTTTCGCCAGCCGGAGGGATCTGCACCGCCAGTAACTTGTCCCCGGTTTTAGCCGCACAAAGGAGATGGCTCACAGGGCAAATGCCACAAATGCGGGCGGTAATACCGGCCATTTCCCACATGGGGCGGCCTTCACAGAATTTCTCAAAGCCCCGATACTCCACCACATGGAAGCGGACATCATCGACGTTGCCTTGGTCATTGAGAAAAATAGAGATTTTAGCGTGGCCTTCAATGCGGGTAACGGGATCAATAACAATAGTTTTAGACATGATAGTAAGCCAATTAATGTAATTTTTTTTGATATGATAACTGAACAAAATTAAAAATTAACTGCTATTGGTGGCAACTAATTTTATTCTAGGAAAATTTTGTTGTGCGGAATTGAACAATTTTTTGTCACACGTATAAAAATCTATCTGCATTTTTTCTGCTAAAGCTAAATAATGGGCATCGTAGGCGGCGGGCAATTGAAATCTTTCGGCGATCGTCAAAGCATCTTGGTGCAACTGGTCATACTCATAGATCTTGATGTTCAGTTTAAAAACAAGATTAAGTTTTTCTTGAGCGGAATCAATTTGCTTAAATCTCTGGAGACGGTGTAGGACATTACTGGCTTCGTAATAAATTAATTTAGGGGCGATAATAGTGTTGTTTTTTGTTTGCCACTCCCTCCACAACAACTGAGCTTTGTTAAAACTATCTTCCTTGGTAAGCAAAAGAATTAAAAAACTGTTGTCGATACAGATATTTACCATTGAATTTAAACTAGTTTAATTATTAAACCTAATCAAGATTGCCAAGCTTCTAGCAGCTGTTGGTCTCTTTCTTCTCGCATTTGATGAATAATTTCTGTAATGGAAATCTCAATTTTTTTTCCCTGACGTACAGATAGATCTTTTTGCTTGCTTGCTTCAATCTCTTCTAAGACCTCTTCCCAATTATCTTTTTTTTCTTCTATTTGTTCTAGTTGACTCTTCAATAATTTTTGTTCCTCCGGGGAAAGACTCTGAATTATCTGAACCAAGGATTCTACCAATTGAATATTCACTGTTAAATCTCCTAAATAGCTATTTTACAAACCGTGGGGAAAACTTAATTTTAGCCAAACTTAATCATTGCCCGTCCCTCCATCAGGGGATGTTCTCCATTTAATAGCGGCTCCAATGTTGCTCGAATGCGGTGGGCGTCGGGGGGACAACCGGGCATAAAAATATCCACTGGAATTACTTGGTGTAAGGGGACAACCTTGTCTAATAAGGATGGGACAATGCCGGGTTCATCGGGTAGTTGGGGAGTGCCGTCCCCCAGTTCAATATAGGCTCGACGCAGAACCGGATCGCTGCCTTTGAGCATATTGCGCATACCGGGGACATTGGCCGTAACGGCACAGTCGCCAAAAGAAATTACTACTTTTGTTTTTTTCCTTAACTCCAGGGCCAATTCTAAATTTTCTTCGTTGGCGATCGCCCCCTCCACTAGGCAAACATCAACGTTGTCGGGATATTCTTTCAAGTCACAACCAACGGGGCTGAAAACTACATCCACTTTTTGGGCCAACTCGATTAACCATTCATCCATATCCAGAAAGGACATATGACAACCGGAACAACCGGCGAGCCAAACGGTAGCAAAACGAATTTTAGACATATCTTTAGGGTTTATCTAGGTTACTTTCAGAGTAAAAGTTATGGAAATTATCGAGTCCATTGTTGATCTTTACGGGCCGTAGCTAAAAATTCCACCTTATGGCGATCGCCAATTTTTTCAGCGGTGGTTTCCCCCTTATGGAAAATAGAACCAGTGGGGCAGGCATCGACACATTTGCCACAGGAAGTGCAAGCATCCACCGTTCCCCAGGGTTGGCTCAGACCAGAAACAATTTTGCATTCGGCCCCGCGATAGGCCACATCCCAGACATGGGCCCCTTCAATTTCATCGCAAACTCGCACACAACGGGTACAGAGAATGCAACGGTTATGGTCAATACCAAATAAAGGATGGGATAAATCCACTTCCCGCTTGGGAAATTGATATTTAAAACGGCTATGATCCATGCCCACCGTAATGGCCATATCTTGCAATTCACAATTGCCGTTAGCAACACAAATGGCACAGACATGGTTACCTTCGGAAAAGAGTAATTCCACCGTCATGCGTCGGTAATCTTGCAGCTTTTCTGTGTTGGTATGCACCACCATTTCTTCACTGACCGCCGTCACACAGGCAGGCATCAGTTTATTACTCCCCTCCACTTCCACCATACACAAACGACAGGCGGCGGCTTCAGAAAGGCCTTCTAAATGGCAGAGGGTGGGAATAGGAACTCCTGCTTCTTTGGCAGCCTGGAGCACCGTAGCCCCCTCCTCAATGGCGATCGCCTTGTTATCAATGGTTAAGGTAACAACAGACATTGGCAAAAAACTCCTCTGAAAATAAATTAACTAAACTGTTGAAGTAGCCAACGCATCACTTCGCTATGGTTAGAGAGCACCATTCACAAGGCCATGGTCTCCAGCATGATCCCTGCTAACAGGGGACATTTCTATTCTTAGATGATCTTGATAGTAATAAAATTTACCCTTTTCATAATCAGGGTTTTCAGCAGCTTGGATAAATTCTTCCCAAGAGGCCTTGATCCAAGTATCACTTTTGATGGGCACAGTTAAAACAGTCATGGCGTTTCAGGAGAATTAATTTGACATACAAACCATCAAACTAGACTTTCAGTAAGGCTTCATACTCATGTTTAAAATAGCGCAAGGTACTAATTACTGGGTTGGGAGCACTCATTCCTAACCCACAGAGGCTAGTTTCTTTCACCATGTAGCAAAGATTTTCCAATTTAGCTAAGTCTGTCTGGGTGGCTTCCCCTTCTAAAAAGCGGGTTAAAAGGTCATAAAGTTGCACTGTTCCGGCTCGACAGGGAATACACTTGCCGCAGGATTCCGATTTGCAAAAATCCATATAAAACTGGGCCACGTCCACCATATTGGTGGTTTCGTCCATAACAATCATGCCCCCCGACCCCATCATGGTCCCCAAGGCTAATAGGGTGTCATATTCGATGGGGGTATCCAATTTATCGGCGGGGATACAGCCTCCGGAAGGCCCCCCAGTTTGCACAGCTTTGACTTGGCCGCCATCGGGTACGCCGCCCCCCATTTCTTCCACCACTTGCCGCACTGTTGTGCCCATGGGAACTTCAATCAAACCAGCATTTTCCACTTTCCCCGTCAAAGCAAAGACCTTAGTGCCCTTACTTTTTTCAGTGCCAATGGCCCCGTACCAGTCGCCTCCTTCCCGAATAATGGGTACGACGTTAGCGTAGGTTTCGACGTTGTTAATTAGGGTGGGACTTGCCCATAAACCCGATTGGGCTGGATAGGGTGGTCGCGGTCGGGGCGTGCCTCGTTTCCCTTCCACTGAGGCAATGAGAGCTGTTTCTTCCCCACAGACAAAGGCGCCGGCCCCCACCCGGATTTCCACTTTGAAATCAATGGGAGAATCAAAAATTTGGGTACCCATTAAGCCGTAGCGTTTGGCCTGTTGGATAGCTTTTTGTAGTCTTTGGATGGCCAGGGGATATTCCGCCCGTACATAGATGTAGCCATGGTTGGCCCCCACTGCATAGGCGGCGATCGCCATTCCTTCCAGGATGCGATGGGGATCACTTTCCAAAACACTGCGGTCCATGAAAGCACCGGGATCACCTTCATCAGCATTGCAGATAACATATTTCTGCTGACCGGGCATTTTGGCCACTGTGGCCCATTTCAAGCCGGTGGGATAGCCGCCCCCACCCCGACCCCGCAGACCACTTTTTTGCACTTCCGTGATCACTTTCTCTGGAGTCATTTCATAGATGGCTTTATAAAGCTGTTCGTAGCCCCCCAGGGCAATGTATTCATCAATGGACTCGGGATCAATCTGGCCGGAATTTTCTAGGACAATATTCCGTTGCAGAGCGTAGAAGGGATGGTGCGGATCGCCACTGATTAAGCCGGTTTCCGGAATCGCATCTGGTTCTTGTAATTTTTTGACAATATCCCCCACCTGTTCTGGGGTGACAAATTCGTAGAGTTGGTTCCGGTCATCCACCGCTACTAGGGGGCCACGACCACAGAACTTCATACAGCCCACCCCACAGACTTCCACCTTGTTCCCTAAGCCCGCTTCGGCGATCGCCGTGGTGAGATTTTTTTTCACCGCCTCCCCTTCAGAAGAAAGGCAACCAGCGGCACTACAACAGCGAATGCGAATTTTTGCTTGTTTCTCCTGGCTTTTGGCGGCAATTTCCCTTAATTCTTTGATATCCATAAAACCTTAAATCCTCGGTTGGTGGTGGAGCAATGGAATTTAACTTGAAAAGTGGAGTGAAATCTGATTAATCAATGGCCATGGATGGCAATGATAAAAAACAATTACTACTAAAAATCGCCAATTATTTAGACCTTTACCCAGCATTGATAACTTAAGTAGTAGCAACTACTCCATAAATCAATGCTTAAGCTTTAATTAAACTTCAGTGTTGCCTAACCAAGGTTGGATCGCCGTCAACACCGCATCATCAGTTTGCTTGCCCAAAACCTTGCCATCATAGACCACCGCTGGAGCAATGCCGCAGGCTCCAATGCAACGGGCCGTCACCAAGGACATTTGGCCATCTTCGGTGGTTTCTCCGGGCTGGAGATGGATTTCTCGATCCAGGGTTTTCAGCAAATCCCCCGCTCCTTTGACGTAACAAGCTGTTCCTAAACAAACCACACAGGTATGTTTGCCGCTGGGCTTAAGGGAGAATAAATGATAGAAAGTCGCCACCCCAAACACTCGGCTGAGGGGGAGTTTGAGCCCCCGGGCCACATAGAGTAGGACATCTTCCTCCAGATAGCCAAAAATCTCCTGGGCTTTGTGAAGAATTTCAATGAGGGCATCCTGATTAAATTGGTTGCGCTTCATGGTGGCATCCAACACCTTAAAACGCTTGTCTCCACTAGGATGGGCCGCAGATGGGGGCGTAGTTTGGCGATCGGTGGCAACGGTCATGGAAAAACCCTCAAAAAGGAGCAATACAGCCGATAAAAGATGGGGAGAAAGCGTAAACCAGGAAATTTTGACTGCAAAAATTAACCTGATTGCCACCCTTGATTAGGGAAAAATTTTCGTTTCTCCACAATCTTGCCCACAATAACGAACTGAATCTTTATCTGGTTGTCTTCATTGTTACACCAACTTTTTAAAAAGCGAACAAATCTTTAGGTTTCTTCAATATCGATGGTTTAATAGCGACAATTTAGACAACAAAAAAGTTGTTTTATGCGACAAAAATAGCTCAAATAAACTGCTGCAGCTTTTGTTAATATTTCGCAACAAAATTAATAGCCTTTGCTTTTTTTAAATGAATAAAGTTAAATATGGCTTGCCATTCTTGGTAGGATTTTGTACATTAAATACATGGAGCAGAAAGGCTTCACTGGCAGATACAAACAGCCACTTCCGTCCGAAAACCCTAGTTTAACAAGAGAGGTAAAACTGAGCTGTTTCTTTCTAAATCTGTCTCGTTTGTTTCTCATTTCATCGCTCAGATAGCGGACAACACCCAAACCGAAAACAGTCACAGCCCCAATTGCTAGCCATGGGAGATAGGCATTACCCTTGTAATAGGTATTTGCAGCTCCAATCATGCTCGAAGAAAGGAGGGTTAGTAAGACTAGTTACTAGGTTCTGGGTGTTGTTTAATATTGGGATAATTTTTTCAATAGATAGTTAAAAACATAGTTTGCCCGGTGTGGTCAACCATGGGATGGTCAGATGGTTACAAGTCACTTAGATAAATTGTTAGCATTAACCGTCGGACCCATTAGTGAATAACTAACTGTCTAAGTGGTGGTGGTAGATGATTTTATGGGTAATTTGGCTGTGGCTATAGAAGGGTTTAGCCGTCTGCAAAATTTCTTTGACCCAGTTTAGGGTCATGATGGCGTCTAAATAATCTTGTCTACTATTCTTGGCGTCGGGATGGTCAAGGAAGCTAACTGCCAATTCCTGCATTAGCGCCCTAGCAGTGCCGCTACCATAGGAGCTTTCGTCCGATGATTGCTTATGAAAGTCCCAGTCAATAATCCAGGTAAGAATTTTTGCTTTGGCTTGGGTAACCCGATAACCTTTGATGCGATGGGTGTATGTAGTGATGTCAACGTTGCGCTTTTGGCGAATGTATCGGTCGGCTTTGCGGAGATGACCTTTACTTGCTTCTTGCAAAATTTCTTGGTCTAACATTTTATTGAATTCCCGCAGGTTATCCAGGGTGATAAGAATGGAACCAACGGAATTTTGATAGCGTACTTGATAGGCAGCAATGGTAAATTTATGGCTGGGGGGCAGTCGGTATAATTCCCCCTTTTGATCCAGGGATTTTTTGATCAAACTAACTTTTTCCGCCGATAAAGCTTCCGCTTTGGCTTGGCGATTGAGAATGGTATCTAACCCTTGCTGTACCAAAGACTCAACTTTTATGCTACTTAGTTTTGAAAGATCAAAATTCATTTTAACTATACTAACTGATGGATGGGATGAAAAGAGTGGTCAGCAGGGGGAAATTTTGACATGATATTTTTGTCGTAAAAAGATATTAAAGACTACATCAACTAACCCTTAAAATATTGTTTTTCTGTTTCCACTTTAGCAATAAAATTCCCTACTTGTTGCCATTGCTTAGGACATAAAAAGCTGGGCATGCGCGGGAGAAGTGCCATGATCATTTAAAAAATCAGCCTAAATACTCTTGCAAGCAGAAACTTACTGAATATCTGCTTCTTATTCAGGAGGACTAGGGAAAATTGACCATCGCTTGCAGACTTTTCCAGCACATTCCAACTTGACCAGAATTAACTATTACTGAAAATTTTCGTTAACCTTGGGATCAGTTCGCCAAATTTTAGCTATGAAATATGTTGATGAATATCGGGATGCCGAGGTGGTGGCCCATTACCGTCAGGCGATCGCCAGGGAGATCAGCCAACCTTGGACGCTGATGGAAATTTGTGGCGGCCAGACCCACAGCATTGTCAAATATGGTTTGGATACTTTGTTGCCAAAGGATTTGACTCTGATCCATGGCCCCGGCTGTCCTGTGTGCGTCACCCCGATGGCATTAATTGATCAGGCTTTGTGGTTGGCCCGGCAACCGGAGATAATTTTTTGTTCCTTTGGGGATATGTTGCGGGTGCCCGGCAGTGGGGCGGATTTATTGACCGTTAAAGCCCAGGGCGGCGATGTCCGCATTGTCTATTCTCCTCTGGACTGTTTGGCGATCGCCAGGGAAAACCCTAATCGGGAAGTGGTGTTTTTTGGGGTAGGTTTTGAAACCACAGCCCCCGCCACGGCCATGACCATGCACCAAGCTAGGGCCCAACAGATGCATAATTTTAGTTTGCTTTGCGCCCATGTGTTAGTGCCCCCGGCCATGGAAGTCTTATTAGGCAATCCCGATTCCCTCGTGCAGGGCTTTTTAGCAGCAGGCCATGTCTGTACAGTGACTGGGGAAAGGGCTTATCAACGCATTGCGGAAAAATACCAAGTGCCTATAGTTATTACTGGCTTTGAACCGGTGGATATTATGCAGGGCATCCTTGCCTGTGTGCGCCAACTGGAGTCGGGACAATTCACTTGCGACAATCAATATCGGCGATCTGTCCAACCCCAAGGCAATGCCCATGCCCAGAAAATTATTGATCAAGTATTTGAACCAGTCGATCGCCATTGGCGGGGTTTAGGGTTAATTCCCACCAGCGGTTTGGGGCTAAGTCCAGCATTTGCGCCTTGGGATGCCGGAATTAAATTTGCGTCCCTACTGCAAACTATGGCTCCAACGATGGGGGAAACGGTGTGTATTAGCGGCGAAATTTTACAGGGACAACGGAAACCCAGCGATTGTCCAGCCTTTAGTACGACCTGCACCCCAGAACAACCCCTGGGAGCCCCCATGGTTTCTTCGGAAGGGGCCTGTGCGGCCTATTACCGTTACCGTCAACAGGTACCGGAGTCCGTGGGAATGGGGGCCATGTAATGTAGTGGCCTTGCCATTAGAAAATGCCCTCGTTGATGCTTTGTTGCAGCATGGCCCGCAATGAAGCTCGCCAATGGGGAGGGGCTGAACCCAAAGTTTGTACTATTTTTTCATGGGATAGAACGGAGTAGGCTGGCCGTCGAGCCGGCGTGGGATAGGCCGCTGTGGTAATGGGCACCACCTGACGTACCTGAAGGGAAATGCCTAAATTTTCAACTTCCTCAAAAATTGCCACTGCAAAGTCGTACCAACTAGCCACCCCACTATTGCTGTAGTGGTAAATGCCCTGGGCCCGTTGTTGAACCAAAGCGGCGATCGCCTGAGCCAGATCCTTGGCCCAGGTGGGACCACCAATTTGATCCGCCACCACCCGCACTTCTTGCCGCTCTTTGCCCAAGCGCACCATGGTTTTGACAAAATTACCGGAGCCTTTGGCTCCATAAACCCATGCGGTACGGACAATGAGAAATTTAGCGCCACTTTCTGCCAGGGCCCTTTCTCCCTGGAGTTTGCTTTGGCCGTAAACCCCCAGGGGGTTGGTTTGATCAGTCTCTTGGTAAGGGGAACTCTGGCTACCATCAAACACATAGTCGGTGGAGATATGCACCACATAGGCGCCGATTTCCTTGGCCACGTTGGCGATCGCCTGGGGAGCAAGGGCGTTCACTGCGTAGGCTAATTCCGGCTCTGTTTCAGCCCTGTCCACAGCAGTATAGGCAGCGGAGTTGACAATGATATCGGGAGCGAAAGCACGAATTTTATCCCCCAGGGTGGCGGGTTGGGCCAAATCAAAAGTTGCCCTGGTGCCGGTTTGCACTTGCCCACAACGGGATAAAGCAAGGGCCAACTCCTGACCCACTTGCCCTGTGGCCCCCAATAAAAGGATTTTGTCCACCAACTTGACTAAGCTCCCAGGGAAACTTCTGTGCCGATGGGACAGGCCACATTAGTGCCCCCCAAACCGCAGTAACCATTGGGATTCTTAGCCAAATATTGTTGATGATAATCCTCGGCGTAGTAAAAATCCGGGGCCGGTAAAATTTCCGTGGTAATTTCCCCATAGCCCTCCTGTTGGAGAGCTTGCTGATAGGCTTGCTGCGATGCTAAAGCGGCCTGTTGTTGAGCTTCGGAATAGGTATAAATGCCGGAGCGGTATTGGGTGCCGACATCGTTGCCCTGGCGCATGCCCTGGGTGGGATTATGGCTCTCCCAAAAGACTTTGAGCAATTGGTCGTAGCTCACCTGTTGGGGATCAAACACAACGAAAACCACCTCATTATGCCCAGTCATGCCCGTACAGACTTCTTGGTAGGTGGGATTGGGGGTGTACCCAGCCGCATAACCAACGGCGGTGCTGTAAACTCCGGGAATTTGCCAAAATTTACGTTCTGCGCCCCAAAAACAACCTAAACCAAACAGGGCTATCTCCATACCCTGGGGAAAGGGTGCTTTGAGGCTGTGGCCATTGACGAAATGTTTTTCTGGTACGGGTATAGTGGCCGATCGCCCAGGGAGGGCTTCATTGGGGGCAACCATGGCCGTTTTTTTACCGAATAAATCGAAGAATCCCATAATTTTTAAGTTGTTGTTATTTATGAACGCTGAACGAAGCTATGGCCAACGGCTTTTGCTCCGCCTATGGACTAGTGTAACGAAACTGTTACAAACCCGAAGGGTTAAGCCCGGATGTATTCGTAGGCTTCCACATACTGGAGCCCCGGCTTATTCCAAGAGTAATCGTAGGCCATGCCCTGCAACGCCAAGGTTTTAAAGGCCACAGGATCATCCTTATACAAGGCGATCGCCCGACCAAGGGCCGTTTCCAAGGCATACTGATCCGGTTGATAGAAAACAAAACCATTACGTTTTTCCGGGGGATGGTTCTGGTCATAATCCCGGTCAAACACGGTGTTCACCAAACCGCCTACTCCCCGCACCACCGGAATGGCCCCATAACGCAGGCCAATCATTTGGGTCAAACCGCAGGGCTCGTAGTTACTAGGCACCACAATGATATCCGCCGCTCCGTAAATCAGGTGGGCCAACTCCTCATCGAAACCCAACTCCAGATGGACATTGGGATTATCGTTGAGATGTTGTTTTTCGTGCCAGAACCATTTGCTCAGATTCGGTTCGGTGGCGGAGCCGAGCAGTACAAATTGAGATTCCTGGTCAAGGGCGTAGTAGATGGAGTGGTGCACCAAGTGCACACCTTTTTGCCCATCCAAGCGGCCAATAAAGCAGACCATTGGTTTGTTATCGTCCGCTTCCAGCATTAATCTTTCCCGTAAAGCTTGCTTATTTTTTGCCTTATCGCCAAAGGTTTTGGGACCGAAGTTGCTCGCCAAGAGGGGATCAATTTCTGGGTTCCAGACTTCGTAGTCCAAACCGTTCAAAATACCGCCAAATTTTTGCTGATTAAGTTCCAAGGTGTGGCCCAGGCCACAGGAGATATCGGAAAAGCGGGCTTCCCAAGCATGGTGAGGGGAAACGGTGTTGACATAGTTGGAATAGACGATGCCCCCCTTCATGAAGTTAATCGCATTGGGATTGAAATTATCCTGCAGGCGATCGTAGCTGAAATAATAACTGTCATTATTAAGCCCCGTGGCATGGAGAATATTGGCTCCAGCAATGCCCTGGTGTTTGAAATTGTGGATGGTATAGCAAACCCGCTGATGATCCATACCGTGGAAGCGGTAAATTTCGTACAACAACACCGGTACTAGCCCCGTTTGCCAATCGTGGCAGTGGATAATATCCGGGCGTTTGTTGCTACGGAGCAAAAATTCCATGGCCGCCTTGGAGAAAAAAGCAAAGCGCATATGGTCGTCCAAGGCGCCGTAATAATGACCCCGGTTAAAAAAGTTATCAGAAGATTTGGGCTGAATGAAGAAGCAGAGTCTACCGTGGACCCAGCCACAGAAAACGTCACAAAAAATTGAGCTGCCATGCCAGGGCACCTCTAGGTTACGGTAGGCATCGTGTAAACCCCAGATATGGTCATAGCGCATGCAATCATACATGGGCAGGATGAGCTCGACGCAATGGCCCCGCAGTTCCAATTCACGGCTGAGCCCGTAGATAACATCCCCCAATCCTCCGGCCTTGATGACGGGGGCGCATTCTGAGGCAATTTGAACGATGTACATAGAGGCTCCTGATAACAGTTTTTACTCGACGGCGATCGAGTTGATTGTATTTTCCTATATTGCCCCTCTCTTGCAAGTACTGGAGGAGAATTCCCCTGGCTAAGAGGCGATCGCCACCGGAAATTAAAAGATTAAGTTAGTCCAGTAAAGATTTGGTTCACTGCCCATTTTTGGTCGTGGGCCAGGCTTTTTTTGAACCCAAGAATGAAAAACTAACTGCAGTGATGATGCCGTAGCAGTAATGTTTCGACCAGACATTGGGCGGTTTTAAGTCGTTCCGGATCATTAGACTGAGCCACCCAGGCGGCCAACTCATTCAACGAACCATTGACCAAGTGGGCGAAACCCTCAGCATCGACGGTGTTAAGTTGCCCCTCAGAGACGGCGGTCTGAATCGACTCATGGAGTAAACCAAAGCCATATTGATCAATTTCGGTGAGGTCATCCGCGGCCAAAACGGCAGGAGCTTCCACAAATACCAAGCGCCGTAGTTCGTCCTGTTGAGCAACTTCAAGAAATGCCTGACAGCCAACGATTAACTGTTGCCAGTTATTGTCTAGGGGCCGAACTTTCATTTGGATGTAGTTGGTGATTTCGTCATAGGCTTCCACGATGACAGCTTTAAACAGCCCCAGCTTGTCGCCAAATTGATGGTACAGGGCTCCCCTGGTAATGGCTAGCTCACTAATGATTTCTTCGGTGCCCGTGGCGGTATATCCCTGGGTGGCAAACAGGTGACGGGCTCGATCAAGAATGGCGCGGCGAGTTCGTCGAGTTTGTTCCGCTTTGGTTAACTTAGCCGGCATGGGAATTAATTTAACATTCAGACAGTATGTATCTTGACAAAGAAAGGGGCTTCTTTTATTTTTGAGATACATACAGATTGTATCTTTTATGGGGAGTTTTCCCAAAGGAGCTGTGATGTCAACTACGCTAAATACCCGCCAAGCAACCACTGCGGATATTCCATTTCTCGCCAGGATTGAGTACGAGGCTTCCCTGCCGCCGTTAAACCATTGCTTTTGGGAAGATTTATTGGAAGGTACCGGTACCACAGCCTTGGAGTTTATTGAGGCAGAACTAAAGGCTGATGCTTGCAATTGGGGTAATGTGCCGGATTTTCTGATTTTGGAAGCTGAGGGCAAACCTGTTGCTGCCGCCGCTGGCTATGTGCCTGGGACAGAGGACTATTGTCCATTACGCCTATCCCAGCTAGAGGCGATCGCCAAGGAGTTGAACTGGACGAAGGAAAATTTGGCAGCTTTTCGTGGGCAGTATCTGGGGCTTTGGGGCGGAAATTTACGACCGTTTTTTCTCACCCCCCAGGCAACCTGGATTATTGAAAATGTGGCCGTATTACCGGAGGCCCGGGGCCAGGGTTTGGGCAAAGCGTTACTGAGGGCTTTACTGGAAAAAGGGCGATCGCAAGGCCATGAATTTGCTGGCATTATGGTGATCAATGGCAATGACAGGGCCCGTCATACCTATGAATCCGTGGGATTTAAGCCCTATCAAACCTTTTACCAGGATTATTTTTCGGAGCAATTCAAAATTGATTTTCCGGGCGTTACCAAGTTTGGTCTGCGTCTCAACTAGCAAAGAGAGCCACCATGTCTTTGAAAACAGTTCTAGTGGCAGGTGCTAGTCGGGGTATTGGACTGGCGGTGGCAGAGCACTTTGTTGGTCAGTGCGATCGCCTGTGGGCGGTGTCCCGTACGGCGGCTCCGGTGGGTGAATGGGTGCAGGCGGATCTGTCTAACTTGGCAGGGATAGGAACGGTGGTGGAGGCCATTGGCAATTACTCCTTGGATGGCTTGCTATACATGGGGGGGACTTGGGAAACCCATGCCTTTACTTCCCAGTACCGTTTTGAAACCTGTGCCGATGAAGATCTTGTCCGGGTGATTACCGTTAATTTGCTGGCTCCGATGCGCTTGGTGAAGGCGTTACTGCCGGCCCTACGGCGATCGGATAATCCCAAGATTATTTTTATGGGGTCCCTCTCCGGTCGGGATAATTACCCCGGGAGGGAAGTGGCCAATAGTGCATCTAAATTTGGACTGCGGGGGGTGGTGCATTCCCTCAGGGAAGAATTGAGATCAGAGCAAATTGGCGTCACTGTGATTAATCCCGGCAATGTTGGCACCCCTGAAGTAATGGCAGATCTAGCGGCGGATAATTTGGTCGGGGGCGCAGCAATACCCTTGAGCGATCTGCTGTGCATTATTGAGTGTGTCCTTTCCCTATCCCGATCCACCTGCATTAAAGAAATTGATGTACCCGCAATGTTGGGGGATGGCGCTTGATGGCGCTGGGAAAATGGCGGATCTCAAGGAAATTCCTGCAAATATCATAGATAGGGGGTAAAACTGGCCGGCTTTAACCATTGGTAAGGTGTGGTTAGTTTATGATCGGTTCACCCAGATTTTTTTGACTGTGACCCCCATGGAATTAACCCCCGAAACCAAAGCCGCTGTGGTTACCCAAGGCTTGACTAAACGTTTCGATCGCCAGGGGGCGGTGACCAATGTGGATTTAACCATTGCGGAGGGGTCGGTGTATGGTCTGATTGGCCCCAACGGTGCCGGCAAAACTACCCTAATCCGTATGTTGGCCACGGCGGAGGAACCCACCAGGGGAGAAATTTATCTGTTTGGCGATCGCCTAGTGGCGGGGGCAGACAATTTGCGGATCAAGCAATATTTGGGCTATCTACCAGACGATTATCCCCTCTATGAAGACCTGAACGTTTGGGATTATCTCGATTACTTTGCCCGGTTGTACCATCTGAAAAATCCCAGCCGTCGTCACCGCATCCAGGAAGTGTTGGAGCTGGTGCAACTAACCAGTAAACGCCACAGCCGCATTAACAGTCTTTCCCGGGGGATGAAACAACGGTTAAGTTTAGCTCGCACCATTATCCACGAGCCCATTTTACTCCTGCTAGATGAGCCGGTTTCTGGCCTAGACCCCCTGGCTCGGCAACAATTTCGCGACATTATCCGGGTGTTGCAGGCCGCTGGCATGACCATTCTGATTTCCTCCCATGTGCTCAGCGATCTGGCGGAACTCTGCACGGCGATCGGAGTAATGGAGCTGGGTTGTTTGGTAGAAAGCACCACTTTGGCAGATTTGTATAATCGCCTGGGGCAACGCACCATCACCATCACCCTCTTGGGGGGAGTGGAGCAATTGCCGGATTGCCTGAAGGATCAACCCGGTGTGGAGGATTGGCAGATAAACTATGACCAGGGAGATCAGCAAAGTTCCGCCCCAGGGGTCCATTGCTCTGTGATTTTTTCTGGTTCCCCCGCAGACAGCGCCAACCTGCTCAGAAATTTGATCTATGCTGGTTGTCAAGTAAGTCAATTCCATTGTCAACAGGAGGATTTAGAAAGTATTTTCCTCAAACTAGGCCATCAACAGGTTTCTTGACAGTGACAATGACCCTTCCGCCCTGGGTAGTGCCGATGATGTAGCGATTCTCCGCTTAAAACACCGTTAATTTATCCTCCACTAATTTGTTTTCTGTCTAGTTTATTTACCCTCCAATTGAATATTTAATCTGAAATTTATTTGACAGTGAACAGCGTTCTCCCACTGGCATTGTTTCCCTAATAAGGAGCTAACTGCAATCAGCAACCCCTAATCTGATCGGTACTTTGCTAAACGAAACTGGGGGATGAATTAGGATTTAATCAGCGACCAATTGACTTTATTTCTTGCTTTTCCTTGCCCCACTTCGCAGTCACCACCATGAGCAATTTTTTCTCTGTCTATGCCGATCGCCTGGGAGACTGGCATCCCCAACTGTACCGGGAACTCAAAAGCCGTTTCACCGCCACTAAAGTGCGTTGGTTATTGTTAGTTAGTGTAATTTTCCAGAGCGTGGTGCTATTTTTTCGAGCCGGAGAAATCCCCGTACTGGATCCGCTTAAACCCGCTGGGGAGCAATTTAGTCGCTACTGCCTGGGCATCCCACCGGACTGGGAATATAACCGCGGCATTTTTGTTTGTACCCAGGATCTATTGGGGCAGTTACCGGTCAATTGGCGGCTGTGGTGGCTGGATGGCTTCAGTTTTTTGAGCCTGGCCGGGCTGGCTTTATTGCTGGTGGTGGGGGTTTATTTGCTGGTGGCGGATTTACAAAAGGAATGTCAACGGGGCACGTTAAATTTTATTCGCCTTAGTCCCCAGAGCGAGGGCAGTTTTATTTGGGGCAAAATCCTGGGGGTGCCTAGCTTGTTGTATGGATTTTTGCTCACCCTTTTGCCTCTCCACATAATCACTGCTGGAGGAGCAGGCATTTCCTTGCCTCTATTGGCAGGTTACTACGCTGTGGTGCTAGCCGGAGCCAGCTTCTTTTTCCACATTGCCCTCTGGATTGGTTTAAGCAGTAATTCAAAAAGTTATTCCCTTTCTAAAAGTGCGGCGATCGCCGGTTTATGTGCGGTGGGGACGCTGATTGGCACGATTCTAATCATGCAAGACAACGATTGGGAGCCATTTTTCCTCTCTTGGTTATCTCTGTTTTACCCCGGTAAAGCTCTCATTTATTTAGTCCGCTCCACCTTTTTATCCATACCCACCGTCGGTTACCTCGGCCCCAATGAGCTAGACCAATTGCGCTGGTATGGTTGGGATTTATTTCGGTCGGCTCCCCTGGGCATGGGATTTATGGTGGCCAATTTTGCAGTGGGAACCTATTGGATTACCCAAGTATTACGTCGTCGCTTCCGTCGTCCCTTTAGTACTGCGTGGAGCAAGGTTCAAAGCATGGGGGTGACTCTGTCCGTGGTGGCGATCGCCAACGGTTTTTTACTCCAGAGCTATACCCAAGGTGACTATCTAGATTTTCTACTGTTGAACCTGGGTAGCTGGCAGCTGACCCTTTGTTGCTTCTTTTTGGGGTTGACCCTGGCCCTGTGCCCCCAAATTAACTATTTACGGGATTGGAGTCGCTATCGCCACGAGGCCCCCCGGCAGCATCGCACTTGGAGCTGGCAAAATCTAGTATCCGACCATAGTCCTCCCCAAGGGGCGATCGCCATTAATCTTTGCTTCACCGCCCTTTTAACCTTGCCCATGGTGTTATTGTTGCCCTGGCTAGCTCCGGCTCCGGCAGGAGTGACCATTCCTCTCGGGAGTATAGTGGTGGCCTTGGCCATGGGTCTGTTGTGGAATTTTACCTTCGCTACCCTAATCCAGTGGAGTCTGCTGCAGATGCGCTTCCCCCGTCTACTGGTGTTGATTTTATCGGTGGTGGTGATGGTGGTAATCCCCTTGGCGATCGCCATTGGCGCGGGCATTAAGGAAAGCGTCGTTATGTGGTTTAGCCCCCTGCCGTCCATTGCCCTGGTGGAGGGAATTAATTTTCAAACGCCCCTCTTTTTTCTCACAGTCCTCAGCCAAACAGTGGTAATTGTGGCCAGCACCTGGCAATTTAATCGCTACGTCCAACGTCTGGGGCGATCGGAAAGCCAGCAATATCTTGCCCCGGTTCAGCCGGAGTGAGCAAGGGCAAAAATCCATAGTCAATCAACTACAACGCTACCTGCCATCACCATGACCACACCCCTGGGGAAAAAATCAACCATTGCAGACATCCGCTCCCGTTTTGACAAAGATGTTGCGCGTTTTTCTTCCCTCGAAACCGGCCAGGCGACAACCATTGACGCTCCCCTCGCCATGGCCCTAATCACCGAGGCGGCCATTTCTTGTACTAAGAATATCCGCTATGTACTGGATATTGGCTGTGGTGCTGGCAACAACACAATTCGACTGCGTCAATCCGCCAATCATGATTTCAATGTTGATTTACTTGATCTAAGCGTACCCATGCTGATGAAGGCGGCGGAACGTGTCCAACAATTAAACGGAGGTGCAGTGCGTACCATACAGGGGGATTTTCGCTCAGTAAGCCTGCCAAACTCGACCTATGATGTGATTATTGCAGCGGCAGTGTTGCACCATTTACGGGATGACGAAGACTGGTTACAGGCTTTTCAGAAAATTTATGATTTGCTTGCCCCCGGTGGTAGCGTGTGGATTACCGATTTAGTTTTCCACGAGCACCCAGCCGTCCAAGCAATGATGTGGGATCGATACGGTGATTATTTGGTCTCCCTTGGTGATGCGGAGTATCGGGACAAGGTGTTCAGCTACATTGACCGTGAAGATTCTCCCCGGCCTGTCACCTACCAACTTGATTTACTCCGTTCCGTTGGCTTTGACACGGTGGATATTCTCCATAAAAACTCTTGTTTTGCTGCATTTGGGGCGGTGAAGCGCGGAGAATAAAGTGTTAAAACCAAGGATAAAATTTGATACTTTTCTTCGTTAACTTTAGTTAGCTAGAGTTTATTAAACTCCGTCTTGATTAATTCAAGAACTTCTAGAAAAATATACCCGTTGACCTGGGCCCTATGGTATGGGGAAGGGAAAAATTTTGGTCAACAAGAACATCATTAAACAATATTGTCCCACACTGGAGCTAACTGTCCACCAGCAGGACTAGAATTAATCAAAATTAAAACTCTGATCAGCCATATTCTCTGCCAAAATTGATCCCAGGGGAAATGAAATTTATGGAAAATGTCATACACTAATTCCCTTAATAATTCCCGAAGAAAAAATATGTTGTTCTATCACAGGCTAAAGAACTGGTTGCGCAACGGTTTAATTATTTTTCTGCTTAACCTAGTTATGCTGGTGGCGACGGCCTACTTGGTTTATCCCCAAACTGTTAAGCCGACGGCCAATGAGCCGAAAGGGGCGCCGGTGATTTTAGGGGACGAAACACTATTTTATATTCAAGCGAGAATTGCCTCTTTCTCCCCAGAATTCCGGGCCCAGGTAGTTTCTAATCGCATAGTTAGTCTGGCTAAAAATACTGAAGTTAGCCTGAATACACTCAAAATTGTCGACAATGAAGCGGCGGCAACGGCGGATATTCGGGCGGGGGATGAAACCCTAGTGACGATCGCCGATGTGGATGCGGTGGCGGCGGGGCAATCTCGTAAAGAGCTTGCTAACGAATATTTACAGGTCATCAAACAATCAATTACTGATTTTAGGTCCTCCTATAGCATCCATAGTTTAGTGCGGGGAGTAATTTACACACTAATTGCCACAATTATCCTAACTATCAGCTTAATTAGTATCACTAAATCAGTCCCAGTTATTTATCGCCAATTGAGGCGTTGGCGGGGCACCCGGATTCCGGCGTTAAGACTATTTGACACCCAAATTTTATCTGCCCATCGGGTAATTGATCTGATTTCAGAGATCATTAAAGTTGTCCGACTTGCCCTTTTACTGGGAGTTTTCTATCTCTACATTAATCTGGTTTTAAGTTTTTTTCCCTGGACAAAGGGACTGGCTCGGATTTTATTTGAATATGTCCGCACGGCGATTAGCACTCTGGTAGCAGGATTACTTGCTTATTTTCCCAACCTATTTTTTCTCGTGATTATTTGGCTATTCACATCTTATTTTCTTAAAGTAATTCGCTTTTTATTCGCTGAAATCGAGCAAGACAATATCAAGTTTCAAGGATTTTATCGAGAATGGGCTCAACCCACCTATAAGCTGGTGCAATTTCTCGTCTTAGCCTTTGCGGCTACGGTGGCATTTCCTTACTTACCGGGTTCTAAAACCCCTGCTTTCCAGGGAATTTCTATCTTTTTAGGGTTGCTAATTTCCCTCGGTTCTTCATCGGTAATTGCCAATATTTTTGCTGGTATTATGTTGACCTACACCAGGGCATTTTCCGTCGGTGATCGAGTTAAAATCACTGATACCATTGGGGATGTGGTAGAAAAAACATTGTTTGTTACCCGTATTCGTACCATTAAAAATGTGGTGATTACCATTCCCAACTCGGCTGTTTTAGGTAGCCATGTCATTAACTACAGCGCCGCCGCCAGTGATCCGGGAGCGCCGCCCTTAATTCTGCACACTACCATCACCCTGGGCTACGATGTGCCCTGGCGTAAAGTCCATGCCGTACTGATCGAAGCGGCTCTAGTAACAGATCAAATTCTCGAAGACCCTGCACCGTTTGTGTTGCAAACTAGTCTGGATGATTTTTACATCGCCTATGAGTTAAATGCCTATACCCATAATCCAGGCATCATGGCAAAAATTTATTCAGAACTTCATCAAAATCTTCAAGATAAGTGCAACGAAGCCGATATTGAAATTCTTTCGCCCCATTACCGCGCTGTGCGGGACGGTAACCAGACCACCATTCCTGCTGATTATCTACCGTCGGATTATGAAGCACCCGCATTTAAAGTTTCATCCCTCAATGCTCCATCGACAAAGGATAATGGAGTAAATACATCAGAATCTGACCAGACCTAGGGCGACGCATTTTATCTCAGGCAACAGTCGACAAAGCAAAATTATGCATTGGACATTAACCTATGGAAAAGTTAGTCAATATAATTCAAAGCTGGCTCAGTGATCCTAACGTCGTCAAGTTAATTGAAGTTGCCATTGGTATTTTAATTGTCTCCATTGTTTTTAAGATGGCGGCCCGGGGCTTATCCAGTCAAGTTCAAGATGGAGATTTACGTTACCGTATCCGCAAAATTCTGGCTTTTATTAGTTATGGATTTATTGCCCTCCTGATTTTGACAATTTTTAATGAAAACCTCAGACAGTTAACCGTTATTTTTGGTGTAGTGGGCGCAGGGATTGCCTTTGCCCTACAGGAAGTGATTGCCAGTTTTGCCGGTTGGACGGCTATTTCCTTTGGAGAATTTTACAAGATCGGCGATCGGGTTCAGTTAGGGGGCATTATGGGGGATGTGATTGATATTAATCCCCTAAGAACGACACTGATGGAATGTGGCGATTGGGTAAAAGCGGACCTCTACAACGGGCGTATTGTCAGAATTGCCAATAGTTTTGTCTTTAAGGAACCAGTTTTTAATTATTCGGGGGATTTCCCTTTTATTTGGGATGAAATTATTGTTCCGGTAAGGCATGGTGGCGATCATCGACTGGCCAGAAGCATTTTGCAACGGGTCGTTGAAGAAGTGACCGGCTGCTACGTTGAACCAGCTAAAGCTGAATGGAGTCGCATGATCCATAAATACTTGATTGAAAATGCCCAAATTGAGCCATTTGTGACTTTGATTGCCAACGATAATTGGTTAGAGTTTACCGTCAGATACGTCGTGGATTATAAAAAACGTCGGGCAACGAAGGATCGTCTTTTCACTCGGATTTTAGAAGAGATTGAAAGTACTGATCGACGGGTTGAGTTGGCATCCACAACGGTGGAACTTGTCTCCGCCTCCGGTTTACATGTAAGCCTGAAGTCAGGTAATGGATCCAATTAGGCGATCGTAAAACACCCTTTATTTATCCCCATGGAGTTGTTAATTAAGATCAAAAATTTACTGACAATAGCTATTGACAAACTACAGATCTACGATGAAAACACTATCGGTCGAACAACAAATTGCCAATCTTCGTCCAGCCCTGGGAATAGCGGGCCAGATCAATCGGTGGTTCTTGGGGGCAGCCGTTTTGGGGGCGATCGCCTCACTCTTATTTTGGAATCCATTACCTCTGACATTTTCACTTTTTTTTGTCATTGTCGGATTTTCCAGAAGAAAACTGGGCTCCAATCTGATTGCAGCCATATCTGCTTTTGATAAGGAAGTTCCTTCATGGGGAGAGGTTTCCATTACCATTACTCGTTGGAATGCCGATAATCATTACCACGGAATTGTGCGGGAAACGGGTTATCCCAATTGGAAATATCAATTTATCCCCCAGGGTTGGCGACCAGTACCGGGTACTTACCCTGCCAAGATATGGCGCACTGGTATTGATGGCAGACCCATTCTTACCGTTGTCCAAGAAGGAATTATGATTCCCACTGGTGATGCTAGGGTCGAGTCGGACTCCATTGAAAATTAACCTAGAATTGACAGAGCAACATATTGGTGGTGCAAAAATAATCAGGAAATTGATTAAGCGCTAGGCGATCGCCTTGGTTGGAATTATAGCTAATTAGGATAATTATGAGACGTTAGGCTATGCAGTAATCTTGAATAACCTTATCTATGCTAGTACCCGGAGGTGCGTACATTCTCGCCCTCTTTAATGCACTAAA
>NZ_JACJTJ010000019.1:0-150163 GCF_014698605.1 Synechocystis sp. FACHB-383
AGGTTGTTGATAGTTAAGTTAACGACTTGTTCAGTGACAGGATTAACGCCATCACTAGCAGTGACGGTGAATTTATAGCTAGATTGCGTTTCAAAGTCAGGATTACCAATTAAGGTAACTTTCCCTGTTGTGGAGTCAATGCTGAAAGATGTGGCATCGTCCCCTGGTTTCAAACCGAAGGTTACCCCCCCACTGATATCCGCACTATCATCTGCTGTTGCTTGGTAAATTACTTGACCAGCTCCACTGTTTTCATCAATGGGTGTTGCGGTATCGCCCGATGTAATAGTTGGAGCTATTTCATCTAGATTGTTGATAGCCAAGTTAACGACTTGTTCAGTGACAGAATTAACGCCGTCGCTGGCAGTGACGGTGAATTTATAGCTAGATTGCGTTTCAAAGTCAGGATTACCAATTAACTTAACTTTCCCTGTTGTGGAGTCAATGCTGAAAGATGTGGCATCATCCCCTGGTTTCAAACCGAAGGTTACCCCCCCACTGATATCCGCACTATCATCTGCTGTTGCTTGGTAAATTACTTGACCAGCTCCACTGTTTTCATCAATGGGTGTTGCAATGTTCCCAGAAGTAATAATAGGAGCTACTTCATCGAGGTTGTTGATAGTTAAGTTAACTACTTGTTCAGTGACAGAATTAACGCCGTCGCTGGCAGTGACGGTGAATTTATAGCTAGATTGCGTTTCAAAATCGGGGTCTTCGGTTAAAGTAACTTCCCCAGTTGTTGGGTTAATAGCAAATGATGAAGCATCATCACCTGGTTTCAAGCCAAAAGTTACTCCTGTACTTATATCTGCACTGTCGTCTGCTGTTACTTGGTAAATTATTTGCCCGGCTCCACTGTTTTCGTTAATTGCCTTTGCAATGTTTCCAGAAGTAATAATAGGAGCTACTTCATCGAGGTTGTTGATAGCCAAGTTAACCAATTGCTCCGTAGCAGGATTAACGCCATCACTAGCAGTGACGGTGAATTTATAGCTAGATTGCGTTTCAAAGTCAGGATTACCAATTAACTTAACTTTCCCTGTTGTGGAGTCAATGCTGAAAGATGTGGCATCATCCCCTGGTTTCAAACCGAAGGTTACCCCCCCACTGATATCCGCACTATCATCCGCTGTTACTTGATAAATTACCTGACCAGCTCCACTGTTTTCGTTAATTGCCTTTGCCGTATTTCCCGATGTAATAATAGGAGCTACTTCATCGAGGTTGTTGATAGCTAAGTTAACTACTTGTTCAGTGACAGAATTAACGCCGTCGCTGGCAGTGACGGTGAATTTATAGCTAGATTGCGTTTCAAAATCGGGGTCTTCGGTTAAAGTAACTTCCCCAGTTGTGGAATCAATGCTGAAAGATGTGGCATCATCCCCTGGCTTCAAACCAAAGGTTACACCCCCACTGATATCCGCACTATCATCCGCTGTTACTTGATAAATTACCTGACCAGCTCCACTGTTTTCATCAATGGGTGTTGCGGTATCGCTCGATGTGATGGTAGGAGCTACTTCATCGAGGTTGTTGATAGCTAAGTTAACTACTTGTTCTGAAGTATTGTTAGCCGCATCTGTCGCAACTATAGTGAATTTATAATTGGATTGCGCTTCAAAATTCGGATTATCAGTTAACTTTACTGCTCCCGATGTGCTGTCAATGGTGAAGGCAGTAAAGTCATCAACTTCCTTGAGGCTATAGCTGGTTGAACCTGTGGTAATATCCCCTATGTCAGTGGACGTGACAGTATAAACTACTTGACCGGCTCCGCTGTTTTCATCAATAGGCGTTGCAATACCTCCTGATGTGATGGTAGGGGCTATTTCATCTAGATTGTTAACTGTAATGGTGAAATTCTCAGTAAAAACCAAAAGAGAGCCACCATTGTCATCTGTACTCTTGATGGTAATTTCATAACTTGGTTTAGTTTCGAAGTCTGGGCTAGGACCAATGAAAAATAATTCATTGCCATTACGAATTTCAAACTCTCCGGCATCTGATCCTTCAACGTTTAAAACATTATTGTTGCCACTAATATCAGGATCAGTAATGGTAACAGTCGCTATTTTTATCCCACCTGATGTATTGATATTTTCATCTATTTTATTATTAGAAATAGCGATATTTGTGGGCACTTCATTGACATCAACTACATTAATAGTTAAATCTTTAGTAAAAACTAAAGGAAAGCCACCATTATCATCGGTGCTTTTGACGGTAATTTCATAGCCTGGTTTAGTTTCAAAATCTGGAGTGGCACCGACAAAGAATAATTGATTGCCGTTACGGATTTCAAAATCTTCAGCATCCGTTCCTTCAATGGTTAAAACATTATTGTTGCCCGTGGCATCGGGGTCAGTAATATCCAAAGCTCCAATCGGCAGACCAGAACCAACATCAATATTTTCTTCAATTTGATTATTGTCAAGAATTACATCCGTTGGTGCTTCATTAACGTTGATAATAGTTCCAATACCTTGTACATCATCAATGATCGCCCCAGTAATATTGGTGATATTGACAAAAAAGGTTTCTTCCGATGCCGCTAGATTGCCGCCTTCAATGTCAACTTCAAAAGTGTAAGTGGATTTCCCTTCAGCAATGGTTTGGCCAGTCAAGTTCGTTACTGTGTAGTCTTCTCCCGCCGTTGCTGTGTTATTGGCAGTGGCAATGTCGAAGGTCACGCCTCCAGCCAGAGCAGGGGAGGAAAGGCTGACAGTAAAAGTGGCTGTGCCAGCATCTTCATTAACCTGTACGTCATTAATGGAAAGGGATGGAACAATTTCTATCGTGCCAAAGATATTATTGTCGTCGTAAGTACTACCTTCGCTATCGCCACCATTATCAGGGGCAGTGTTGCCAGTGAAGGTGGGTAATATTCCCAAGCTAAGCACTGTGGGAGCAGTAATAACCCCGGCTTCATTCTTTAAGTCATCGGTAACGGCAAAAATAGCACCACCTAATCCTTTGCCATTATTGGCGCCAACTCCACCAGTGGCCCTGTTGTCTTCAAATTTTGTGTTGTCCAGGGTGAGGGAGCCGGAACGGATAAAGATTGCCCCTCCCAGTCCAGCGCCAGCGCCACCACCACTAATTACACCTTCACTAAAAACACTGGTGCCACCAGCACCACCGCCGAATCCCCCCTTGCCACCTTCACCGCCACCGCCACCTCCAAATCCCCCGTTGCCACCGCCCCCCTGACTAAGATTTCCGTTGCCACCGCCACCGCCGCCAAATCCGCCATTGCCAGCAGACCCCGAGGTGCTACCGCCGCCGCCACCAAAGTCACCGCCATTGGCACCACTAATACTGGGGCCATTAAGGCCACCAGCACCGCCACCACCACCACCAAAACCACCTGCAGTTGCTGCAGTTCCACCAGTAGATCCCTCTACACCGCCATTGCCGCCATTGGCTTTACCGCCACTTCCATCATTCGCATCGCCAATTCTTTTAATAATTGCTCCAATTGTTTCAAATGTTTCAAATGTTCCTCCACCGCCGCCCCCCACTCGGTTGGGGGAACTACCACTACCCTCAGCACCATCTCCCCGTAGGCCACCGCCGCCGCCAGCATAATTATTAGGCGAGGCGGAAGCTTGACCACCATTGCCACCATTACCGGAAAGTCCACCACCACCACCACCACCATTGGCAGCAAGAAAAACAGTAGTGGCAGGAGCACCAGCACCACCGATCGCCTGGTTATCGATAAAAGTCACATTGGTCAGGGTGACATCACCGGAGTTGATCAGCAAAGCTCCCCCGGCCCCCATGCCGCCACCACCGCCGGGAATTCCGGTTCCTCCTTTACCACCCTGGGCCCGCCCACCGGAGAGGGTCAAATTGCTAATGCTAACAGTGCCTTCTTTGACAAAGAAAATAGAGACGTCTCCTTCGTCATTAATGCCGTTGTTATTGGCATCACCGCTGATGGTGTGGCCATTGCCGATAAATTCAATGTCACTGGTGATTAGGGGCAGAAAGTCTGTTAGTTGAATATTCCCCGTTATTTCAATAACATCCGATCCGGGTAAACTATTAGCAAAATTAATAGCATTGACAAGCTCAGTAAAATCATCTACTGATGAAAAATCAACAATTTCTAGCGTGCCAAAGATATTGCCGTCGTTATAAGTAATGCCGGTGCTATCGCCACCATTGTCGGCCGCAGTGTTGTTAGTGAAGGTGGGCAATCCTCCCAAACTAAGCACCGTGGGAGCCGTTGCAACTCCTGCTTCGTCCTTTAAGTCATCGGTAACGGCGAAAATTGCACCGCCTAATCCCTTGCCGTCTTCTCCATTTCCGGAGCCACTTCCTATTCCAGCGTCTCCTTTAACAGCACTGTTATTGTTGAAAGTTGTATTGTCGAGGATGAGAGTTCCAGAACGAATGAAGATCGCTCCTCCTAGTCCAGCTCCTCCTCCTCCTCCTCCTTCAGCACCGGTACGACCTCTGCCAGCACCAAACCCTCCATCACCGGCAAAAGGATTAAAACTAGCACCGCCGCCGCCACCACCACCAAAACCGCCATTTCCGGCCGTGCCACCAGGACTCCCCCCACCGCCGCCGCCAAAGCCACCATTATCACCATCATCAAGGATATCCCCACCGTCACCACCGCCATCAGTTCCGCCAATACTTCCACTGGCATCGTCTCTTAGACCACCGCCCCCACCGCCAGCGGTACTATTAGTACCAGCTCCGCCACTACCACCGATCGCCTGATTATCGGAAAAAGTCACATTGGTTACGGTGACATTGCCAGAGTCAATGAATAGAGCTCCCCCGGCCCCCATGCCGCCACCACCGCCAGAAACACCAGATCCTCCTTTGCCACCCTGGGCCCGCCCACCGGAGAGGGTCAAATTGCTAATGCTAACAGTACCCTGTTGGACAAAGAAAATGGACACATCTCCGTCATCATTTTGATCGTTGCCGTTAGCATCCCCACTGATTGTGTTGCCATTGCCGATAAATTCAATGTCACTGGTAATTAGGGGCAGAAAATACGTTAGTCGGATAGTGCCAAGATTTGCAGTTATTTCAATAACGTCTGCTCCAGATGAGGCATTGGCATCGATAATTGCCTGACGAAGGCTACCGGGGCCACTGTCACTTGTCGTGGTAACAGTAAACGTGGCCGCTTCCACTGGTACAGCATGGCCATCAACAAAAATGGTGAAATGATCTGCTTGGGAACGGAGGGATTGCAAACCCAATTTATCCAAGGGAACACCACTGACCACATTGGCAAAAATTTCCCCTTCATCCCCAGGACTATCGGCCAAATTCAACCGAGCATCAACGGCATGGCCAATCTCTTCCAGTAGAACCGCTTGAATCTGCTCTGGGGAAGCTGTCTCTAAAAAATCCTGACTGAGATAGATGGTATCCGTACTCTGGGCGTAGGCTCCCAACAAGCTGGCCATGCCCTGGTCTAAAATTCGTATCGTCGGTAATTGACTAAAATCTTCTGCTTGCCATTGTCGTCGGAGTTGTTCTGCCTTAGCTCGGTCAAATTCAGCACCGAAGATAATTGCTAGTTTGCGCCAAAAGTCGGGGGAATGAGCAAATTGGACTAAGTTGTGATGAACGGCGTTGAGATGAAGTGAAATGTCCACGGAATCGAGAGAATATGATGATCAGTTGAAAACAATGTAAGAGCTCCGATTTCCACCCTGAAGATATAGGTAGAACCCACATTGTATAATATGCGAAATAATGTTACGAGGACAACGTGGTTGGATCCGTGGGGTTTTTGCGTATCTTCCTGTCAGTAACAGGTGTGGGCAAAAGTTTCCCTTGCCCGTCCGCAGATTTAGTACGAAAAAAGAAGGCACCGATTTACCGTTTAAAGGCCAAACTAATCAGGTAAGCAATACTAGCCACCAAAATAATAGTTGCCCCGGAAGAAAGATTAAAGCTGTAGGAAAGGGCTAATCCCACCAGACAAAAGACCATCCCCAGACCGCTGGCCACTGCCATCATTTGGGGGACATCCCGCACATATTGACCGGCGATCGCCGCAGGAATACTTAACAGGGCAATGACCATAATTAACCCTACTAATTGCATCACCATCACCACCGTTAAAGCAATGGCCGCCACTAGAGTGAGGTAGAGGACATCCACCGGTAAATTGCGGGTAGTGGCATAAATTGGGTCAAAGGAAATGGCCAAAAATTCCTTGTACAGCAAAAACAAGAGGATCACAATCAAAAGATCCAAACCGGCCATGAGCCAGAGTTCCTGCCGGGGCACCGTCAAAATACTGCCGAACAGATAACTTGCCACATCAGCCTTATAACCCTTGGTTAAATCAATCAGCATGATACCGATCGCCATGCCCAGGGCCCACATCACCCCAATTAAAGTGTCACTGCGCTGTTGATATTTCCTGGCCACCCACCCCATAGCCAGCGCCATAACCAAGGAAAAACCAAATGCCCCCCAGAGGGGATTAAAGGCAAAATAGTAACCTAAACCAATGCCCCCATAGGCCGCATGGGCCACACCACCGCTGATAAAAACCATGCGGTTGATGACAATAAAAGAACCGATTAATCCACAGGCTAAGCTCACCAACAAGCTAGCTAGGACGGCATTCTGCATGAATTCGTATTGCCAAGCCTGGGTTAGGGCCTCAATCATGGTGACACTCTGCGCCGTGGCCTTGGCCATTACTACTGTCAAGGACGGGGGAACCCTGGTCATGGCTGGGAAAAACCCGGTGGGGCACCCCATGGGCAATCAAATCCACCGGACATTGATAGGTGGCTTCAATCATCTGAGGCGTAATAAATTTCTCTTGGTGGTAGTGCAAACTACGGTTGAGACAACCAACGGTTTTAACGTAGCGGGAAATGGCCCCCAGGTCGTGGGAAATCATCACAATGGTCATGGTTTGATTCAGTTCCCCCAACAACTCGTAAATGCTTCTCTGCACTTTGCTGTCCACGTTGGCGGTGGGTTCGTCCAGCAGTAAAATTTGCGGTTGGGAAGCCAAGGCCCTAGCAATGTACACCCGTTGTCGTTGCCCCCCCGACAATGCCCCCAACGGGCGATCGCCTAGATTACCCATGCCTACCTGCTCCAAACAACGGTGGACAATGGCTTCATCCTGGCGATGGTACCGGCGAAATAGTTTGCCCCGCCCCAAACGTCCCATCCTCACCACGTCCAACACCCGCACCGGAAAGGCCCGGTCAAATTCCAACCACTGGGGCACATAGCCCACGTAACGCCGCCCCTGCTCCACCGATCGCCCCAGAATTTGCACCGTACCCTGGGATGGTTTAATGAGGCCCAACAGAACCTTGAGCAAGGTAGTCTTGCCCCCCCCATTGGGACCAATTAAGCCCAGAAAATCCCTTTCCTCCACCCGCAGATTAATATTTTCCAGCACCGGGGAAGCACCATAACCAGCAAATAAATTTTCGACGGTAATCACAGCCGTGGGGCTGGGGCGATCGGCCATGGAGACATTGTTATTGGGGCTGGACACTATGGGCATTGGCAATTTTTTGGGCAACGAGTTTGAGATTGCTAGACCAATCGGCGGCCAGGGGATCAAGTAATTCTACCTTTGCGCCAATTTCAGCGGCGATCGCCTCGGAACTTTTGGTGCTGAACTGGGTTTCCCCAAAGACCACGGTGAGATTATTTTCCTTGGCCGTATCAATTAGTTGTTTCAATTCCTGGGCACTGGGTTCTTGTCCCTCCACTTCAATGGGAATTTGCTCCAAGTTATAGTCCCGAGCAAAGTAGGCCCAGGAAGGATGGAAAACAATAAATTTCTTTTGGGGTAAAGGTTCCAGCACCTGTCGTAACTCTTGGTCTAACTGCTCCAATTCCGCTAAAAATGCGGCCAAGTTAGCTTCATACTGTTCCCGATTCTCCGGATCTAACTCGGCTAAACCTTTGGCGATCGTGGAGGCCTGTTGTTTCACCAACGTAGGAGATAACCAAATGTGGGGATCTGCCACCATCACTGCTCCCATGGCTTGCTCCTTTTCCGATTCTGGCCCATGGTCGTGGCCATCGTGGCTGTGATTATGGTGATCATGTCCTTCTTCTTCCCCGTGACTATGGTCATGCTCCTCCATTTCCAGGGGGGTAATGCCTTGGGCCGAATCAATTAACTTCATATTGGCATTGGCTGCTTTTAACTTCTCCAACCAAGGTTGCTCAAAACCAAAGCCAATTAAAACGTAGGCTTCTGCCTCACTAAGGGCCGCCAACTGTTGGGGTTTGGGTTCATAGGTGTGGGGATCATTATTGCCAGGCACTAACACACTCACTCGCACCAGATCGCCACCAATTTTTTCCAAAAAATACTGTTGCGGCGGAATACTCACCGTAATATCCATGGCCTCCACCATGGGCTCCTGGCTAAGCGAACCATCCTGCTCCCCAGCGGGCTGACAGCCCATGACACCTAGGCCCACCACTAGAGCAAGACCAATGGACTGAATGAAATGGGGGGCGGCAGAGAATGTGAACATTAGCCAATGTGCAATACAGTGAAGATCAAACTGACAGAAAATTTAACTTTCCTGAGAGTTAACAATAAACGATAATCATTATCATTGCATAGTTCCTCACCATTGTCATGAGTCTTCCCACTCCTTCCCTTGCCGTTCGCCTAGAGTCCCTAACCGTCAACCAGAGACTGGTGCTCCAAGCTTTGCAAAGGGAAACGGAGCCCCTGTCGGCCCAAGCCCTGTTCACCAAGCTGCGAGAAACGAAAAAAATTGGCTTGGCCACGGTATATCGAGCTTTAGACGCCCTCAAGTTAGCCGGATTTATCCAACATCAAGCCACCATGACCGGGGAACTCCTCTACCAAACCCTTGAACAGGATCAACATTGCCTGACCTGTTTACAGTGTGGCGAATCCTTCCCCATCCAAGGTTGTCCGGTGCAATCCTTAGAGGAAAATTTGCAAGCTAATTATTCCTTTCGGATTTATTACCACACCCTGGAGTTCTTCGGACTTTGTCAACTTTGCGCTAAGGGAAATGGTTAGAATTTAGGTCAGCCAAAATATTAGCGATTACGGCATCTGAGTGGCACAACAAAAACCTTGCAGAAGTAAGCATTACAACTGTTGTGTATGTCGAGTTGATTTGGAATTTGCTGTCAAGATGGTTAACCACCACAGTGTTTAGTGAACCCAGGAGCAGTCATGGCAACCCTAACCCAACCACAACCAGTTAGATCAATTGATCAAGACCCATTGTTACTAGATGTCAGTCATGTCACTTTAAAAATCTCACCGGAGCATTTCGATCAGCTTTGTCTTGATAACCCGGATTTAAGGCTTGAGTTGACCAAAGATGGGAATTTGATTGTTATGGCACCAGCCGGGGGAGAGACTAGTCGCAAAAATCTTGATCTGGCCATTGATGTTGGTCTTTGGAATCGCCAAACCAGCCTAGGTCAGGCGTTTGATTCTTCCTGTGGCTATGACTTCACCGCATTAGGCGGGGGAAAACTATCGCCGGATGTGTCCTGGATTGAGCGGTCTAAGCTGGCGGGAATCGAAATAGTAGGCTTTATTCCTGTGGTACCGGATTTTGTCATTGAACTCCGGTCTGCAACGGATAACCCGAAACCATTACAGGAAAAAATGCGGGAGTATCGACGGCTGGGGGTGCAATTAGGGCTATTGATTAGTCCTCAAAATCAACAGGTTGAGATTTATCGTCCCGCCCAGGAAACGGAAGTTCTAACATCGCCCCAAAAAATAGATTGCGACGAAGTGATGCCCGGTTTTGTACTCGATTTGACTCGCATTTGGTAGCCACTAAAAATATTCCACCTTGGGACTGACTACCCCATTACTGGAGCCGGAAAAACGATGGGGCCGCAGAAATAATTGCTGTAGGGATCGTTGCAAGCGGAGCCGGGCTTGGTGCTTGGATTGTTGAGCGATGGTGAGGGACTGCTGGGGTAAGCTGGTGACTTCACTGGGAATATTACCCGACACCGCCAGGGCCAACGCAAAGGCAATAAATGTGGTCAGAACTCCCAATTGCTTAAACATAGCCTACCCTCCTTTCTCCCAGACTGGACTTGAGCTAATATTCTAGGAACTACCAAGAATAGCTCCCTAGCAAATATGACAATATCCCAGGCTCAAAAGGATCCAGGCATTTTGCAGACAGTTTCGCTTTTGACTGCCTATTGTTTTGACCTCCGGGGAATGGCGCCCAAACAGGTCATCAATGGTTGGCTCAAGGATTTTTCAGCCCTGTGGATTCGTCTGGCGGTGATCGAAGCCCTCTACCTCGGCCGCTATAAGGCGGTTTCGGTGGAGCATTTGCTGGAATTTTGGCACAAGAAGGGACAACCTAATTTTCACTTTTCCGCTGAGTTTGAGCGTCTAGTTTCCCAAAATCTGCCCAGATCCCTGGCGATCGCCACGGACAAATCGATGGAGGAGTTGACTAAGATAGCCGACCAATCATGGCAGTTAAAGGTTCCCAACCGAGGGCAAAACCAAATATCGCAATCACCACACCGGCAAGTTTCGCCGTCTGACCCAGGGGAATTGGAACCCCTCCCTTGGCATCACCGTGGCCCAAAAAATCTCCAGCATCACGCTCCAGAAAACTCCAAGGCTCCCAGAGTATCCGAAGAAGGCCCAGTGCACAGATCCCCAGGGTCAGCCCCTTCCATTGAACAGTTCATCCCGATCACCCAGGAATCGAATTTTCTCAGTCGGCTCCAGTCGGTACTCAGTCAGGACAGCGAAAATGTTTAGATCCTTCACTACAGGGAAATTAAACAAATTAGCCCCTCTCTGGATGGGTTTGCCCTCTGCCCTGGTAGTGTTCTACCCAACCCTAAGTTACGGCCAAAATAATCAAAACAGTTTTTATAATCCCATCCCCATTACCGCCAATACGACGGTTAACGATCGCCTGACTGTGCAGGATATGCCCACGGGGGAGGGGGGATTTGCCAGGGATTATCGCATTAATCTCCGGGCTGGGGACCAAGTGGCCATTGACCTGCGCTCCGATGAATTCGACACCATGGTCATGCTCATTGGCGATGACGGCACCACCATTGTGGCCAACGACGACAGCACCGAGGGGGGCACCAATTCCCTCGCCTTTGCCCGTATTACCGAGTCCGGGGACTACATTGTCCGGGTCAGAACCTACGCCGCCACTGGGGGAGGATTATTCTCCCTGGAAGTAACCAGGTTACAGCCCGTGCCCTAGCAGTTGATCAACGGCTCAAGACAATAGTATTTTTGTAGGACTTGATAGAGTTGCCCGTGGTGGCGTTGTAACTCTTGCCCTTTTTCAAAGAAAGTTTCCGTCACCACCGCAAAAAATTCACAGGGGTTAGTGGCTCCATAGGGATCGATCACAGTGGGGAGATTATGCTCCAGTTGGCTGAGTAGTTGTTGATATTCCGCCGCAAAAGTTGACTGCCACCGTTGATAGTCGTTGCGACGGGCCAATTTGGGCACCCCATTCATGGCTCCGTCCCCCATGTCCAATTGGTGGGTAAATTCATGGAAAATAACGTTATGGCCATCTTGCCACCGCTCCAAGTCCCAGGCAATGGTACCCCAGGCAAGAATTAATTGCCCGGCCCTGTCCCAGGACTCTCCGGCCCGGATAGTTTCTTCTTCTTCCACCACATAACCGTCGGGGGAACTGACCTGTCTAACCTGAAAGGCGTCGGGGTAAACAAGAATTGTGTCCAGCCTGGGGTAGGGATTACTGCCCAACTCTAAAGCTAGATAACAAGCCTGGGCGGCGATCACCAACCGGACTTCATCGGTCAAGACAAAATCATTACAGCCAATGAACTGTTTTTGTTGCAGAAATAACTGGATTTTTGCTGCTAACTTTTGTCTTTTTTGAAGGGAAAGCTGTCGATAAAAAGGCAGGCGATCGCCAAGGATGGCTTGCCAATGGGGGGGCAGGGGACGCTGGAAAAGCTGTTTTTCCCGCCAATCTAACCAATGGGGATAACCCCAAATGTAGGCAATGATGCCCAAAAGAATGGTGAGGACAATGGCAGTGGGCAACATGGAAAAAAGGCTAAAGCTAAATCTCTAGGCTGGGGTTTTCAATGCCACCGGCCATGGCTTGAATCTGTTGGACAAAAGCTTGGTGGTCCACCACTGGTTTGGCAATGTAACCCTCAGCCCCACTTTCCGCTAGTAAGGATTCTCGATCGCCGGCCATGGCGTGGGCAGTAACCAAAATTACTGGTAAACCGGCCGTGCTGGGGTCCTGTTTGAGCAATTGGGTAATTTGAATACCGTTGTAGGCTTTGCCTTGGTAATGGCTGCGGGAGAGGGAAACATCCATGAGAATCACGTCCACCGCCTTGCTCCGGGCTAGGTCCAACACCTCTGCCACATTCTCACTGCCTTTGACAGTGAATCCCCCCCGCTTGGTGAGAATTTTAGAAAAAACGCGGAAATTCATGGGGTCATCTTCAACGATGAGAACCGTGGTCATAAGCTTTTACTCAGCAAAGTGGGGAAGAGAATCAGCCTTTCCAATGCTAACATTGGCCGCGAATTGACGAGCGCACAGGTTCCCAGCGGCATGGCCAGAAAATCTTTCCCCAGCGGTCAAATTATCCCCACCGATCTCCACGAAGAAATGGAACGTTCCTATCTGGAATATGCCATGAGTGTGATTGTGGGCCGGGCATTGCCCGATGTGCGGGACGGCTTGAAACCGGTGCATCGCCGCATTCTCTACGCCATGTATGAGTTGGGGTTGACCCCCGATCGCCCGTTTAGGAAATGTGCCCGGGTGGTGGGGGACGTGTTGGGTAAATACCATCCCCACGGAGACCAGTCCGTGTATGACGCCTTGGTGCGGATGGTGCAGGACTTTTCCAGCCGTTATCCCCTCTTGGCTGGCCACGGCAATTTCGGTTCGGTGGACAATGATCCCCCCGCCGCTATGCGTTACACCGAAACCCGTTTAGCGCCCATTGCCATGGGGGCCATGTTGGAAGGCATCAGCGAGGCGATCGTTGATTTTACCGGCAACTTCGACAATTCCCAGGAAGAACCCACCGTGGTGCCGGCCCAGTTGCCCCTGTTGCTGTTGAACGGTTGCTCCGGCATTGCCGTGGGTATGGCCACCAATATCCCGCCCCATAATTTGGGGGAAGTGGTGGATGGTTTGATTGGTTTGATTAACAAGCCCGATTTGTCAGACCAAGAATTATTCAAGTTAATTCCCGGCCCAGACTTTCCCACCGGGGGCCATATTCTTGACAGTGAAGGCATCATCCAGGCTTATCAAACTGGACGGGGTTTAATTCCGGTGCGGGGGGTGAGCCACATTGAAACCGTCCGGGGGGAGAAAAAACGCAGTCATAATCGCACGGCGATCGTGATCACAGAATTACCATTTCAGGTCAACAAAGCCGCTTGGATTGAGAAAATTGCCAATTTGGTCAATGACGGCAAGTTAGACGGTATTTCCGACCTGCGGGATGAAAGTGATCGCACGGGGATGCGGGTGGTGATCGAGTTGAAGCGGGATGCCAATGCCGACACCATTCTCAAAAAGCTTTATCGCATGACCCCTTTGCAGAGCAATTTTGGGGTAATTTTCCTGGCGCTGGTCAACAATCAGCCCATACAAATGTCGCTGCGACAAATTCTCCAAGAATTTTTGCAATTCCGGGAAGACACCCTCCTGCGGCAGTATGAAAATGAGTTGGGGGAAAGCCGTCGTCGTTGGGAATTGTTGGCGGGTTTACTAATTGGCTTGGAAAACCTCGACACCCTAATTGAAATTCTCCGCTTTGCCTCCGATGGCACCACAGCCAAAATTCAGCTCCAGCAAAGGTTGGGTCTTTCCGAGCCCCAAGGAGACGCCATTTTGGGGATGCCCCTGCGACGCATTACCGGACTGGAACGGGAAAAGTTGGTGCGGGAACACACTGATTTAGCCCAACGCATCCAGCAACTAGAAACCCTCATCGGCGATCGCCAGGAACGGTTAAAAGCCCTCAAAAAAGAGTTGCGGGGTTTGAAGAAAAAGTTTGCCGACGAGCGACGGACCAAAATATTACAGGGAATGCCGGCTAAAATTACCCCTTTGCCAGTGGCAGAAAAGGAATCACCTGCACCAAAAACCACCCTGGTTGAAACCCAGTTGCAGACGGAACAGGAAGATGGACTGGCCATGGAGGAGAAAGCAGAGCCATCAGAACCAGAACAATTGTTGTTAGACAATGTCCCCGCCCAATCCACCGACTCCGCCCCGGCTGAGAGGCGGGGAAATTCAGCCCTAGCCCTCAAAAACTCACCGACCAATATTCCGGAACCAGGCCAACCAAGTCCAGAGGCGATCGGGGAAAACAGTAAACAAGCTCTAGTTGCCAAGAAGAATCCCCTCACCCTATTTACGCCCCAAACACCTCCACCTAATGCTTTTCTCAGCATCAATCTCCAGGGGGAAATTGGCTGGCATCCGGAGGCGTTAACCTCAAGCAACTGTTTTGAACCCTTAACTCAGCAACGCCCTATTCAAGGAAGGGAAACTTTGGTTGTGATTGGTGACCACGGTAAAGCTTTCCCCGTGGCGATTGCAGATTTGCCGCCCCTGGTCGTTACCCGCATTCCCCTGCTCCGTATGCTGCCCAAGTCAGCCCAGCGGGATGCCACCGCCGTTACTTTCCAGGGGTTTTTACCGTCTCCGGAACGGCCCCAGGATTTACTCCTAGTTAGTCAACAGGGTCGGGTCAAACTGATCGCTGGTCAGGAATTGCAGGAGCTGGGCCAACGAGGTTTGAGTTTGATCAAGCTAAAAAATGGCGATCGCCTCCAGTTTGCCCAATGGGTTACGCCCATGGATAATGCCCCTGACCAAAATTTGGTTATTGCCACCAGCAATGGTCGCTTACTAAGGTTTGATGTGGCCCAAGTTGGTCTCACTTGTTCTAGCCCCAGCGCCCAGGGCCAAGAAGCAATGCGACTCCGCCAGACGGAAAAGTTAGTGGGGGTATTGATGGCCTCCCCCCTTGAGGCAGTTCTGCTGTTGACCCAGGGAGGTTACGGCAAACGTTTGGATTTAACTGCCGTGCGCCTCGGTAATTTTGGTGATTTGGGGACAACGGTGGTGCAATTTACCAGCAAAGCAGATCGTTTATTGACCATGGTGGGGACAAATTCCACTGCCCAGACGCCCGAGTCCTCCACCTGCGATTTCTATAGCAATCAACAACGACTCCATTCCCTCCAGGGCAACCAGTTCCAGCTCTGGGGTAAAGACGGCTTTGGCGATCGCCTGGTGGATCTCAACGAGGGGGAATATTTAACTACCAGGGTTGCTCATCTTGGTTAGAGGTTAGAGGGGGGGAATTTTTGGGCTAGAATGGGCAACATCTTTTTTCCATGGGTGGGGACAATGGACAAATATGAAGAGTTAGGCAGTTCTGCTAATGCTAAGCCCTGGTGGTTGAAGCACCTCGACAAAATTTTTCTGGGTGGTGGCGTTGTCTATCTGCTCCTAGTCAGTTTTTGGTTGGTGTTCCAGTCCCGGCAGCCCACTCCCACCACGGCATCGTCAACGGAAACGGTCACCGTGGATCAGGCAGATGAGGAGTTTATCGTCTATCTGCAACAGTCCCTAGAAACCCTTAAACAGCCCCAAACATTGCCGGCTTCCCCCGTTCCCGCTGGTGTTAACCCTCCAGCAACCCCCAACCAAACCACGGTGGCGATCGCCCCAGCCAACCAGGGCATTCCCCTCCCCCCACCGCCCCCCGGTGCTGTGCCCCAAAATAATGGCGGCAATCTGCCCACGGTTGCCCCCGGCAGTACCACTGTGGTGGAAAGGTATTATTACCCCGTTTACCCCAATGGCCAAGCGGCCCCAGCCATGGCCACTCCCCCCCAACCCGTGGCGGCGGCTCCCCCTTCCACCCCCATGGTGCCCAGTAAGACTAAACATGACCTAGTGGGAGTCCTGGAATCCGGCGATCGCTCCTCGGCCCTATTCCGCTGGAATGGCATGACCCAGCGCATTCAAATCGGTGAGGCGATCGGTAGTAGCGGTTGGCAATTGGCAGCGGTAAATAGTCAGCAAGCAATTCTGTCCCGGCAAGGAAAAACAAGATATCTAGAGGTAGGACAAAGCTTTTAGTTTGCCCTAATTTATTTGGACCTTTGGCGATCGCCGAGAAAGAGTCAGGGTCTTGATCGATCTCCAGTGATGGGAGAAAAAAACAAGGTATCTTGGAGTAGGAAAAAGCTTTTACGGCACCTAGTAGATTTTTGGGAAGATTGTAGCGATGGGCTTGTTTGACGATGTCGGCCGTTTTTTAGAAGACCGTCTGGAAGAGTTTTTGCAAAACAACCCCCATCTGGAGTTGGAAGCTCTGTTAGAACAGTTGAGGGAACAGGAAGCCGACGCCCGCCGTTTACTGACAGACCTACAGCGCAAAAAACAGGACCAGGAAACCCAAATTCTCAACCTAGCCCAGGATATTCAAGCTTGGCATAGCCGCATTCAACAGGCTAAGGCCGCTGGGCGAGAAGATTTGGCCCAAGGAGCCCAGGAAAGGGAAGCCACCTTACTGCGTCAGGGCAATCAAGTGTGGGGGCAACGGGCGGGGACAGAAAAACGGATCAGCCAAGCTCAAAGTTTGATAGAGGAAATTCAGCAACGACAAAAGGAAGTACAGCAAAAAGCCAAACAAATGGCGGCTGAGCAAAAAGCATCTGAGGCCCAAAGGCGGGCTACGGACACCATGGGCTGGAATCAAGGCAATACCGGGGAAACCTATCATCGGGAGTTGGATCCCTTGGAGGCGGAATTCAAAAAGTGGGAATTGGAAACGGAATTGGAGCGCCTGAGACGCAACTCCACTAGATAGCTTCTGTGTCTCTGGAACTGGCCAGGGCAGATGTGACTAGGCTAATTAAGTTAGCCAATAGTCAAAATATTGGCAGTTAGAGATAGTTAGAGATGAAAATATACGGTGTAGCCAGTTTTGCTGGAGATGAAATATTGGGGCAACATCAAGGATTTGTTGAGCAAAAACTTTGCTGACTGCTTTGATTCCGAATCCAAGTCAATGAATCATGCCCCAATGGATATCCGTTGGTCATGGCTTAATTGCTCCCGTCCCTGGCCGTGTCAACGCTGGCATCTTGTCACTAAAATTGAAGCTGAGGCCTGGAGCTTTCCCCGCTATTTTTGATTAAATTTGCTCAGTCTTGCGGCGGTGTCCACCGTAGATTAAGCAAAACTTCACAGGTCAAATAATTTTTTCCTTGCCAGTAATTGTACTAACTTCACACCGATGGCTGTTATGTTATCCTGCCTTACCCAGCAACAAGAACTTTTACAATCCCTCGCTGATAGGGTTGGACAACCGGCGGCCCAGGATGACCTTTATTTCTGTTTAGCCGGTCAATTCACCTGGGTGGAAGATTGGTACGACACGGCGATCGCCGGCGACGTTCTGATTTTGGATGCGGCGGAAAAGGAGCAACTGGCCAGAGTTTTACAGCAATGGGAACAGTTTACAGGCGACGTTATTATCATCACTGGCCTGACTGAAGAACCCGATCCCCAAACTTTTCTGGCCCAATTGGCCCAAGGAAAGCAACAACGCTGTGGAGAGAGACATTTCCATTGGGTTGTGCTGGTTCCCCCCACCATAGAAGAAGCCTTCCGTGGCCTACAGACTTTCTTGGACGGCAAAAGCCATTGGTTTGATCTACGGCTGGGGGCAGGGGATCTGGAGCAATGCACCGATGAACTCTGGCAGTGTGTTTGGTCAGAACCCGCACCATTGACCCTGGAGAAACGCCGGGAAATGTTAGTTAATTTGCCCCATTGGTTGGGGGAGATCGTTGACCAAAAGCATAACCTCGAACTAGAGCCGATTAGCCTCCTCCAAGCTAAATTATCCCTGTTACAGGGTTTGGCCCGGGAAAGCCAAGGCGAAATGGGCAGAAAACAGGCCCAGTGCCACTATCGGGAAAGTTTGGATGTCTGGGAACTGCTGGGGGATACGGAGCCAATTATTTGGCTGAGTCTACGGTTGGGCTATCTCTCCCTACTCCAAGCCTACGGAGAAAAAAGCCGTGCCCATCAACTTTGGCAACAAACCCGTAATTATGCCCAAACGGCGATCGCCGCCCTGGAAAATCAGCAATGGCATTTTGTTCATGGAGAAACCCTCAACTTGGTGGGGGAACTTCTACGGGGGCTAGAAGACTGGGAGCAACTGCGACAAGCCGCCGAAAACAGCCTGATTTTTTTCTATCAACTTTCCCCCTTTGCTGCCACGGACACCACCCCGGAGCGCAATCAGGAAAAGCCTTGGACAGAATTGGAATTACAGGGGTTAATTTCCCTGGCCCATGGTTACCTTTGTGAAGCCCTGGTGGAGCAATGGAAATTTGACGAAGCTAAGGAAGCTCTCAAAAGAGCCTTTGAAACCCGTTCTAAGGAAGTTGAAGATCGGGATTATCGTCCCTGCTTGGCAAATTTGCATTACCTTGCCGGTCGAGTGCAATTGGCCAATGACCAGATTAAAGAAGCTTTGATGACCCTGCGCCAGGCCCAAACCCTGGTGTCCTTTGACGATAATCCCCGTCTATACCTAGCCATTCTGGTGGAATTACGGGAATGCTATTTACAGTTGGAAGATTGGCTGGCAGCCTTGGCCATTGACCAGGAATATCAAACCAGGGAATACCGTTTAGGTCAGCGAGCCTTCATTGGTCCCAGGCCCCTTCCCTGTTGGCCAGAACAACGTATTTATCGCCATCCCCTAGCACCGGAAAAAATTCTGGGGGGCAGTACGGAGGGTTTGTCTGCCGTGCAATCCCCAAAGACAGTTTCCCTCGCCTGGCATGACCTGCAAAGGGTTTGGGAACAAAAGCCGATGCCAGTGTTGGTCCTAACAGGGGAGCCCGGGGGAGGCAAAACTTCTTGGTTAGCGGGGGAAGTGTTGCAACAAATGTCCCCAGACCGAGTGTTTTTAGTAGAGTTTACTCCGCGCTGGGCGGAAAAGTTATGGGTTCACCTGGGGGAACGCTTTAGTCTGCCTTCCTTGGGGCAAGCTACAGCCCCGGAGTTAGCCTCTGCCCTAGAAGCCCTACCAATATTGGACTTGCTGTTGATATTAGACGGGGAAAACGGCTCCCTACCCTGGCAACAAAGTCCTTCCTTGCGCCAACAGGAATTGGCTCTGGTACTGTGGCAATGGTTGTTAACCACTGGCCCGTCCCAAGGTGTCCGTCTGTTAATCTCTTTACCCCCCACGGCGATCGCCGACTTTTATGGGGAGCTGAAGGGGCAATTGGAGGAAGAACAGTCCCTGCCCCCACTGCAATACCAGGCCATCTCCCCCCTCACCCTAGGGCAAGCGGAAAGTTGGTTGGCCCAGGCCATGGCCCAATGTCGCCACCCTTGGCCCCCTAGTTTGCAGTCCCAGTTTTTGGGGGATTTAGCGATGGAGGGCGGTTGGGAAGAGGGGCCCTGGCTCCATCCCATTGATTTGCAACTGTTGGGAACTGTCTTGGAACAACAACAAGTTACTAAGTCAGCGAATTACCAGGGTAAAAAGTTAGATGAATGGTTGACCTTTGCCGTCCAAACCTATTTGGCTTTTCTGCCCCCCCATCTACTCAAAAAAGCCCTGCAATTACTCAAAAGCCTGGCCGATGGACAGCAAGGTCTTTGCCTCAAAACCGAATATGAGTTACTAACTGCGCTCTATTCTGTCCCTGAATCAGAGGGGGATAATCCACCGGAGTTTGCCCAAGAAGACATTCAGCAATTGCATTTATTGCTGGCTCTATTGCTCCGGGGCAGATTAATTATCGTGATTTACCAAGCCACGGTGCCCTATTACCGTCTCAGTACGCCCCATTTAGCCCATGCCCTCCAAGGGAAAAGTGCCGCTATCTCCACTCCCGCCGTCATTAGCGCTGGCCGCCGGGGGAGTAAAGCCAATCCCAATTTAATGGCCCCATCCTCTGGCGATCGCCAACAGGGAAACGAAGATTTAATTGCCGAGTTGGAAGCAGGCTCCAGTGTGGAGGAACAGGCCGCGGCCCAGAAATTGAAAGCGGCTCAATTGCAATACCAAAAATTACTGGCTGGTATCAATCTGGAAAAGCAATGCCAGTTCATTCTCAAACAATTTGTCTCCTATCCCCTGGAGGCCTTGCTGGCGGCAGTTAAAACCGGGCAGGAACTACAAAAACTAGTCACAGCGGAAACTCCTCTGGTGCAATATCCTAGCCTGGCCCCCTGGCTTTCTCTCCACAGCATTTTGGCTCAAATCAATGAATGTAACCGTTGCCAACACGATGGGCCAGTCACCGGTCTGCGGATCAGTCCTCCCATGGACAACACTCCCCCCCTATTGCTCACAGCCACCAGCAACGGTATTGCGTATCTTTGGTCTTTCCACGGTGAACTGATTAACATTTTGCGGGGACACCAAGGGGCCATCACGGCAGTGGACTGGAGTGCCGATGGTCAATATTTTGCCACCGCCTCCGCCGATCACACCGTTAAACTCTGGCAACGCCATGGGGAAGAAGTCGCCACCCTCCAGGGTCACGAAGACTGGGTAAGGAGTGTGCATTTTAGTCCCCATCATCAGTTTGTAATGACCAGTGGCCAGGATAATACCGTACGCATTTGGAATTTTGCCGGGGAACAACTCACCCTCTGCCAGGGCCACACCGACTGGGTCCGCAATGCTGAATTCAACTGCCATGGACAAATTTTACTGTCTGCCTCGCGGGACGGCACTGCCCGGTTATGGGATCTAGAAGGTCGGGAAATTGGCCTTTGCCAGGGGCATACCAGTTGGGTACGCAACGCCCAATTTAGCCCTGATGGCCAATGGATTGTCACCTGTTCCGCCGATGGCACTGCCCGGCTATGGGATCTGAGCAGTCAATGCTTTGCTGTTTTAAAGGGGCACCAAAACTGGGTCAACAATGCCCTCTGGAGTCCCGATGGCCAGTACATCATCACGTCTTCCAATGACGGTACTGCTAGGCTTTGGAGTCGCCATGGTAAATGTTTGGGCACGCTCCGGGGTCAAGACCACAATATCCACGCGGCCCGTTTTAGTCCGGACGGCCAAAGAATTGTCACCTGTTCCACCGATGGCAGCGCCCGACTTTGGACGAAGGAAGGCAATTTGCTCACCGTTTTACAGGCCCATCAGAAGGAAATTTACGACGCTGATTTTAGCGCCGATGGTCGTTTTATTTTCACTGTCTCCGCTGACCAAACGGCCCGTCAATGGGACATTTCCCCGAAAAATACCATCACTCTCACCGGCCACAGCCACTGGGTACGCAATGCCCATTTCAACCCCAAAGGCGATCGCCTGTTGACTGTTTCTAGGGATAAAACGGCTCGCCTCTGGACCATGGAAGGAAAATGCATTGCCGTGTTAGCGGATCACCAAGGCTGGGTGCGAGAAGGGCAATTTAGCCCGGACGGTCAATGGATTGTAACGGGGTCGGCGGACAAAACTGCTCAAATTTGGAATGTGTTGGGCAAAAAATTGACCACCTTGCGGGGGCACCAGGATGCGGTCTTGAATGTGCGCTTCAGCTCCGATAGCCAGTATATTGTCACTGCTAGCAAAGACGGCACCGCTCGGGTTTGGAATAATACTGGCCGGGAATTGGCGGTACTGAGACACTACGAAAAGACTATTTTTGCGGCGGAGTTTAGTGCCGATGGCCAATTTATCGTCACAGCCTCGGATGATAATACAGCCGGCATCTGGGAAATTGTTGGCCGGGAGGTGGGCGTATGCCGGGGCCATGAAGGGCCAGTGTATTTTGCCCAATTTAGCACTGACAGCCGTTATATACTGACAGCCTCCGTGGATAACACCGCCCGGATTTGGGATTTCCTCGGTCGTCCCTTGTTGACCTTAGCTGGCCATCAAAGCATTGTTTACCAGGCCCAATTTAGCCCCGAGGGGGACTTGATTGCCACCGTATCTGCCGACCACACCGCTAGGCTTTGGGACCGTAGCGGCAAAACAGTAGCGGTGCTATATGGCCATCAGGGTTTAGTGGGCACTGTGGATTGGAGCCCCGACGGACAAATGCTTGTCACCGCTTCCAACGATGGCACCGCTAGGCTTTGGGACCGTTCTGGAAGGGAATTGGTCACCCTGGAAGGCCATGGTAATTGGGTGCGGTCAGCGGAATTTAGCCCTGATGGCCACTGGGTTTTAACTTCTTCGGCCGACGGTACTGCCAAGCTTTGGCCTGTGAAAACGTTACCCCAGCTTTTGGACCAGGGTCGACAATGGCTGAAAAACTACCTCACCCATAATGCGTTGGTGTCCCCAGTTGATCGCCCCGGCTCCAAGGCAACCTAATTTTTGCGCCGCTGAGTAGAAACTCCGCATTGGACCCTGGCTCTCCCTATTCTTAGTTCAGATGATGGCAAAACCCTGCCCCTTGAACAAATTTTTGCCAGGGGAGTATGATTTTTTAGTTTATTGCCAATAGCCATGATTACTGTGCCACCACCATCGTTTGCCGCAGCTAAAGTCTATCTGGTGGGGGCTGGTCTGGGGCCCGTGGCCTATCTCACCCAAAGGGCGATCGCCGTGTTGGGTAGGGCAGAGGTGGTAATTTATGACGCGTTGGTGTCCCAGGAGCTATTCGATCTGCTGCCACCGGATTGTGAACGGATTTTTGTTGGCAAACGAGCAGGGAAACCCAGCACTCCCCAGGCAAAAATCAATCAACTATTGCTAGACCATTACCGCCTGGGTAAACGGGTGGTGCGGCTGAAAAGCGGTGACCCCTGGATTTTTGGTCGCCTTCTACCGGAACTGGCAACCCTGGTGGCCCACCATTGTGCCCATGAAGTGATACCGGGGGTTTCCTCGGCGATCGCCAGTGCAGGACTAGTAGGTATTCCCCTCACAGCGAAAGACACCGGCACGGGTTTTTTTGTCATGGACGGCCATGATCCCCATGGTTGGCCTTGGCCTGCTCTGGCCCAGTTGCCCACTTTAGTGATTCTGATGGGGACTAAAAATTTGCCGGTGGTAGTGGATAAGTTACTCCGGGCGGGTAAATCCCCTGGCACCCCCATGGCAGTAATTAAAAACGCCGGCAGACCGGAACAACAAACCTGGGGGGGAACCCTAGCTGATATGGTGGAAAAAACCCAAGGACAGTCCCTGGCCCCAGGGGTAATTGTCGTTGGGGATGTTGTTGATCAAAGGATTGTCCCTGCCTTGACCCCCCTGCCCCTGGCCCAAAAAACTATTCTGGTTACCCGGGCCGCCGACCAAGCGAGCCAGTTTACCGAACTTTTGCAACAGCAAGGTGCCAATGTATTAGCTATGGCCGCCCTGGAAATTGTTCCCCCCACTGACTGGCGACCCGTCGACCAGGCGATCGCCAAGTTGGGGGATTTTGACTGGCTAATTCTAACTTCGGCCAATGGGGTAGAGTTTTTCTTTCAAAGATTGCAACACCATGGTTGGGACAGTAGGGCTCTGGCGGGGTTAAAGTTAGCCGTAGTGGGCAAAAAAACCGCCCAAAGCCTAGAGAAATTTGGCATCAAACCGGACTTCATTCCACCGGATTTCATTGCTGATGCCCTGGTGGAACATTTTCCCCAGCCCCCAGCAGGATTAAAAATACTTTTTCCCCGGGTGGAAAGTGGCGGCCGGGCCCAATTAGTCCAGGAATTGAGAGCAAAACAAGCATTGGTGACGGAAGTGCCCGCTTATCAATCCGCTTGCCCCGCCCATATGCCCGAAGAAGTGTGGCAAAGTATCCTTAACCGCAATGTGGATGTGATTACCTTTGCCAGCTCCAAAACCGTCACCCACTTCCGGCAACTGTTAGCCAAAAATAGTCAAGCTGACGGTTACCAAGATTGGCGATGTTTAATTAACCATTGCCAGATTGCTTCCATTGGCCCCCAAACTTCCGAGCGCTGTTTACAGGAATTGGGACAGGTGGACATTGAAGCAACGGAATATACCCTAGAAGGCCTAACCAGGGCCATTATTGATTATGTTCACCAAAATTCTTAACCCTGCCGCTCCCATACCTCTGATGGCGGCCATCACTGCCCTGGGGGGAATAATGTTTGCCCCTGCCGTTCGCAGTCAGGAAACCATTTTCAAGGAAAGTGTCCAAACCCAAACCACTTTCGCCGCCCAGCAATGTGCAGTACGGTTAAAAGATCCCACCGAAGAAATTGCCATGGACTGCAATCAACTGTCCGTAACGGAGGGGGATGGCACGATCAATTTCCACTACGACAATGCCGACGAGATGGGCTTTTCCTTTGTATTGGAATACAATGACAAACCTTTGCTGGCTGCTGGGAAGCTGAATAACAATCAATACAATGTCATTGGTACTTTCCTCTGGACCGCGGAAGATGGCATTGTTGACGAAACCTTGTCAGAGGCCGCAGGCACTTGCAGTGTTGTGCAGAGTCAGGTGCTTTGCCAGGCCACCATTGATGGTCAAATGCAGGTGGAAGCGGTGGTGGATCTCTAGTCTCCCCAGGTTGCTGTCAAGAACCTGTGAACTTATCTCCCAGGCTTTCCTTTAATTTTTTTAATCCCCTGTGGTGACTCTGTTGGCTTAGTTGAGGTGTCAATGAAATGTTGGTTGGCGGCGGCGGATTTACTGATCATTGCCGCTGAGGATTTACCAGCTTATAAAAAGGGCGGTTCCATTGTTCGTAATAATTACTTTTGGGCCCTCCAGGCGATCGCCTGCCATAGTGGGCGGGGTAAGGATTGGGAATTCGACGAGGCGGTGTGGGTAGCCCTGGGGAGACTGTTACTATTTTTTCTCAATTCTGGCTATCTGATGACGTCGGAAACCCTACTGGAATTTCCCTATGATGAGATTATTCCCCCTAGCTTGAGGTCAGTGGCCACCTGGCAGGCTCCTGGGGGCAGTGGGGACGTAGAGTAGTTTTGCAGGCGAAATCGGGGCTAACAGAGCAGGTTTTTCGCTTTTTTTCGAATTATTGGTCACAAAAAAGCTGTCGTATAGTATGGTATTAGCCTTTAACATGTCTTCTGACTGCCTAGAAACCGTTAGCGCTATTCCGTGCTAGTTCCCTATAAGCTTTTAAACTGAACCTGTCCTGCCAAGGCTTTTTCCGGTGTTTATCCCCCTCGACTTTTATCGTATTTTAGGCATTCCTCCCCAGAGTGGTGGGGAAACCATTGAGCAGGCCTACCAAGATCGCCTTCTGCAATTACCCCGGCGGGAATTTAGTGACGCCGCAGTTGCTACCCGCAATCAACTACTGGCGATCGCCTATGAAACCCTGCGGGATCAGGAAAAACGCCAGGCCTACGACCAAGAGTGGTGGGGGGCCATGGACGAAGCTCTGGGGGAGGCGTTGCCCCTAACTACTCCGGAGTTGGAATGTAGCCCAGAGCAAAAGATTGGAGCATTGTTAATCTTGTTGGATTTGGGGGAATACGAACTGGTGCTCAAGTATGGTGAGCCAGTCCTCCATGACCCAAACCCTCCGGCGGGGGGCATGCCCCAGGACTATTTACTCTCGGTCATTTTGGCCCACTGGGAACTGAGCCGGGAACGGTGGCAACAACAGCAGTATGAATTTGCCGCTACCGCCAGCCTTAAAGCCATAGCTCGGTTGCAACAAGATAATGATTTCCCTGCTTTGGAAGCAGAAATCCGCCAGGAACTATACCGTCTGCGGCCCTACCGTATCCTCGAACTTTTAGCCAAAGAAGGGCAAGGGGAGGAGCAACGTCAGCAGGGTCTAGCTCTGTTACAGGCCATGGTGCAGGACCGGGGCGGCATTGAAGGTAAGGGGGAAGATTATTCTGGGTTGGGAAATGATGACTTTTTAAAATTTATCCACCAACTGCGCTGTCATCTCACGGTGGCCGAGCAAAACGCCCTATTTTTACCTGAAAGTCAACGGCCGTCTTTAGTGGCTAGCTACTTGGCAGTCCATAGTCTGATGGCCGAGGGGGTGAAGGAACAGGAGCCCATGGCCATTGTCGAAGCCAAGTCTTTAGTTACACAGTTGGAAAATTGTCAAGATTTGGCCCTAGAAAAGGCAATTTGTGAATTATTATTGGGTCAAACGGAAATTGTTCTGGCGGCGATCGACCAGGGAGATCCCAAAATAGTAGCTGGCCTCGAATCTAAGTTGGCGGCAGGGGAAGATCCTCTGACTGCTTTTTATACTTTCACTGAGCAGTGGCTAGAGGAAGAGATTGTCCCTTACTTTAGGGACCTTTCTCCGGAGACCCTTTCCCCCAATGCCTATTTCAACAATCCCTCCGTTCAGCAGTATCTAGAACAACTAGAGCCGGATTCCCTCACCACTGACAATTCTTTTGCTTCCCCTGCCCTCCTTAGCACCGCAACGGAATCGGAAACTCCCATGGTACATAGTTCCGCCGCCCTTCCCGATCGCCCTTTGACCCCCACCGTTCCCCCTCGACGGGGACGCAGTCCAAGACGTTCCCGAGACGATGTTTTCCCCAGCGCCGACAATGTTAGTGGTTTGGCCGTCACTACCCTCTCCCCGGCGATCGCCTACGACACTGATTCTTCAGGCACTAATGGCATTGGTGGAGATGGTGCCAGCAATGGTTTCTCTGGCACCCCCCCCCTAGAACCCATCAGCGACCATAAACCTCCCCGGCGGCGAAAAAAACGGGTGACCATTAAACCGGTGCGCTTTGGCATTTTTTTGCTGTGCCTCGCAGGTATTGTGGGGGGCGCCACTGCCTTAATTATTAATCGTACTGGCGATCCCCTGGGCAGTTTATTGGAAGATCCCTTGGATGTGTCCCTGGATCAGCCCTCAGAATTGATCCCCGATGAAGCCACCAGCCGGAATTTAATTCTTAGTCAACCCAACTTCAATCAACAGGTGGGTCAGATGGTGGTGCAAAACTGGCTTGATAGTAAAAAGTTAGCCTTTGGCCAGAACTATGATGTCGGGGCGTTGCAAAATGTGTTGGCCCCCAATCTCCTTGCCCAACAACGGGGCCGGGCCCAACGGGATCAATCCCAAAAAATCTATCACCAGTACGAACATAAGTTACAAATTCTCGACTATCAAGTTAGTCCCCAAGACCCCAACCGAGCCACAGTTACCGCCCGGGTAGAAGAAATTAGCCAGCCCTTTACTTTAGCTAACCAAAAGCAGAAAGGAGCCGCCACCAAAGACGACCTGACTGTACGCTACCAACTAGTACGTCACCAAGGGGTATGGAAAATTGCCCAAATCCAAGTGGTAAATAGCCCCCGTTAGTGCTGGCCATTGATGCCCCATCGACGATGGCATACGGCTTAATCCCCCCATAGGTACGGAAACCTGCACTTCCGAGAACCAAGCCCCTACCGTCACTATAAGAGTGTGAACGCATCGGTCCTGGGCAGTGGCTAGAGCCATGGCTCCTTGGTCGGTCTTTGTGTCTGATATTCTTACTTGTTAACGGGAGTTAATTAAAATTATGGGAAAAGTTGTTGGGATTGACCTCGGTACTACCAATTCCTGCGTGGCCGTAATGGAAGGGGGGAAACCCACTGTTATCGCCAATGCAGAAGGTTTTCGCACTACCCCCTCGGTGGTTGGTTATGCCAAAAATGGCGATCGCCTAGTGGGGCAAATTGCCAAGCGTCAAGCAGTGATGAACCCAGGCAATACATTTTATTCAGTTAAACGTTTCATTGGTCGTAAATTTGATGAAATTACCAATGAAGCCACCGAAGTTGCCTACAGCGTAGTTAAAGACGGTAACGGCAACGTCAAGCTAGACTGCCCCGCCCAGGGAAAACAGTTTGCCCCGGAAGAAATTTCTGCCCAGGTGTTGCGGAAATTGGTGGACGATGCCAGCAAATACCTAGGGGAAACCGTTACCCAGGCTGTCATCACCGTTCCTGCCTATTTCAACGATTCCCAACGGCAAGCCACCAAAGATGCGGGTAAAATTGCCGGTATCGAAGTACTCAGAATTATCAACGAACCCACCGCCGCTTCCCTGGCCTACGGTCTAGACAAAAAAGACAACGAAACGATTCTGGTGTTTGACCTAGGGGGCGGTACCTTTGACGTCTCTATCCTCGAGGTAGGGGAAGGGGTATTTGAAGTATTAGCTACCTCTGGAGATACTCACTTGGGAGGGGACGACTTCGACAAAAAAATTGTGGATTTCCTGGCCGGTGAATTCCAGAAAGCCGAAGGCATCGATCTTCGCAAGGATAAGCAAGCCCTGCAACGATTAACCGAAGCAGCGGAAAAAGCCAAAATTGAACTGTCTGGCGTGAGCCAAACGGAAATTAACCTGCCCTTCATCACTGCTACCCAGGATGGACCAAAGCATTTAGACACCACCCTATCCCGGGCCAAGTTTGAAGAAATTTGTTCCGATCTGATTGACCGCTGTGGTGTACCCGTGGAAAACGCCATTCGGGATGCCAAAATCGATAAATCCGCCCTGGATGAAATTGTGCTGGTGGGTGGTTCTACCCGGATCCCCGCTGTGAAGGAAGTGGTGAAAAAAATCCTCGGTAAAGAGCCCAATCAAGGGGTTAACCCCGATGAAGTGGTAGCCGTTGGTGCTGCTATTCAGGGAGGTGTACTCTCCGGTGAAGTCAAAGATATTCTGCTCCTGGACGTTTCTCCCCTCTCCTTGGGCGTAGAAACCCTAGGGGGCGTCATGACCAAAATCATTCCCCGCAACACCACCATCCCCACCAAGAAATCCGAAACCTTCTCCACCGCCGTGGACGGTCAAAGCAACGTGGAAATTCATGTGCTCCAAGGAGAACGGGAAATGGCCAACGACAATAAGAGTTTGGGGACCTTCCGGTTAGACGGTATTCCCCCCGCTCCCCGGGGTGTGCCCCAAATTGAAGTTACCTTTGACATCGACGCCAACGGTATTCTGAACGTCACTGCCAAAGACCGGGGTACGGGTAAGGAACAATCCATCAGCATCACCGGGGCTTCCACCCTGCCCGATACGGAAGTAGACCGGATGGTGAAGGAAGCTGAGTCCAATGCCGCCACCGACAAGGAACGTCGGGAGAAAATTGACCGCAAAAACCAAGCGGACTCCCTGGTGTACCAAGCGGAAAAACAAATCACTGAGTTGGGTGATAAAGTGCCCGCTGCCGACAAAACCAAGGCTGAAGGTTTGATCAAAGATCTGAAAGAGGCCGTGGCCCAGGAAGATGACGCCAAAATCCAAACGGTGATGCCGGAACTACAACAGGTCCTCTACAGCATTGGTTCCAATATGTACCAACAGGCTGGAGCAGAGGCTGGGGTAGGTGCCCCCGGTGCTGGCCCTGAAGCAGGCACTAGCAGTGGTGGTGGCGATGATGTCATCGATGCGGAATTCTCTGAGCCCGAAAAATAATTCTGGTTTTTCAGCTTTGTTGTTTGAAAACCTGTGTTGAAAACTCCCTAGCCCCCAATTTTGGGGTAATCACATGCCAAGATCCTCCCTTACTGGGGGGATTTTTTGTGATTTCCGTGGGAAAAAACTATGATTTAGGCAGGACTTTTTCTGGAATCCAAACCACTGTGGCCAATTCTGCTCCCGCCCTACGCACTCCCCTTTACGACCTTATTGGTCAACAAACCTCTAAACTAACGGCCTTTGCTGGCTGGGAAATGCCAGTACAGTTTACGGGGTTAAAACAGGAACATCAGGCGGTGCGGGAAAAGGTGGGGATGTTTGACATTTCCCACATGGGTAAATTCGTCCTGACTGGGGCGGACGTTTTGACGGCGTTGCAAAGTTTAGTACCCTCAGATCTAGCTCGCCTCACCCCTGGCAAAGCCCAATATACAGTGCTGTTGAATGAACAAGGGGGCATTATTGACGACATTATTGTTTATGACCAGGGAAAAACTGCCAATGGAGAGGAGCAGGTCACTCTGATTGTCAATGCCGCCACTACGGAGAAGGATAAGCAATGGTTACTGGGACATTTATCTCAAGTAATTGATTTGCAAGATTTATCTAGGGAACAGGTCTTAATTGCCCTCCAGGGCCCAGAATCAGTCAGCGTTTTGCAACCCTTAGTTGATGGGGATTTAGACGGTTTACCCGCCTTTGGTCATTTGGAAACGGAATTGCTGGGGGCAAAGGCTTTTATTGCCCGGACGGGGTACACCGGGGAAGACGGCTTTGAAATTATGGTTTCCCCTGAAGTGGGACAACAACTCTGGCAAACTTTTCTGCGAAAAGATGTTGCTCCCTGCGGTTTAGGGGCTAGGGACACCCTGCGCTTAGAAGCGGCCATGGATTTGTACGGCCAGGACATGAATGACCACACTACGCCCCTGGAAGCGGGTTTAGGTTGGTTAGTTCACCTCGATAGCAAAGGTGATTTTATTGGTCGTTCTGTGTTGGAGCAACAAAAAACCAACGGAATTGAAAAACGCCTAGTGGGCTTGGAAATGTTGGGAAAACAAATTGCCCGCCATGACTATCCCCTCATGCACAAGGGCAAAAATATTGGCATTGTTACCAGTGGCACCCTTTCCCCTACCCTGGAAAAGGCGATCGCCTTGGGTTATGTTCCCCCGGAACTTGCAAAAGTAGGTCAGGAATTGGAGGTAGAAATTCGGGGTAAAACCTATGGGATAAAAGTAGTGAAAAAACCCTTTTATCGTTCTGCTCACAAACCCCGTTAGTTAGCGGTTTTGCAACTGACTAGCTTGCCGATCGCCATGGGAAATTACCTTAAAAATTGTCAGAATTGAAACCCAAGATACAAGATAAATGTTACGCATTAGCGAAATCAAACTCCCCCTAGACCATGACGACACAGCCCTGGCACAGGCCATTCTCAAAAAGTTGGGCATTAGTAAAGAACAATTAACCAGTTACACCATTTTCAAACGTAGTTATGATGCCCGCAAACGAGGCCATATTCTGCTGGTCTATATCGTTGACGTAGCAACGCCCCAAGCGGAAAAGTTACTGGCCAAATTTGCTGGCGATCGCCAGATTGCGCCCACCCCAGCCATGACTTATGAGTTTGTTGCCCAGGCTAAACCAGCTCAAGTAGTCGAAGGGAAACGGCCCGTTGTGATTGGGACAGGGCCCTGTGGCATGTTTGCGGGTTTACTACTGGCCCAGATGGGTCTGAAGCCGATTATTTTGGAGCGGGGTAAATCAGTGCGGGACCGTAGTGTGGACACCTTCCGCTTTTGGGTGAAGGGAAAACTCAATGCTGAATCCAACGTCCAGTTTGGAGAAGGGGGAGCAGGGACTTTTTCCGACGGCAAACTCTATAGCCAAGTACGGGATCCAAACCATTACGGCCGCAAGGTGTTGGAGGAATTTGTTAATGCTGGAGCCGATCCCGAAATTCTTTACATCAACCGACCCCACATTGGCACCTATCGCCTCGTGAAAATTGTCCAAAATTTACGTTCCACCATAGAGGAATTGGGGGGAGAAATTCATTTTCAAAGCCATGTTACCGACATCAATATCCGACAGAATCAGGTGCAGGGGATAACCCTGGAAAATGGTCAATATATTGCCACTAACCATGTGGTGCTAGCGGTGGGGCACAGCGCCAGAGACACTTTTCAAATGTTATTTGAACGGGGAGTTTATATTGAAGCCAAGCCCTTTTCCCTCGGTTTTCGCATTGAGCATCCCCAAGCCCTCATTGACCAATGTCGCTACGGCCCCCAAGCTGGCCATACCCGCCTTGGTTCCGCCGATTATAAATTAGTTCACCATTGCCAAAATGGGCGATCGGTTTACAGCTTTTGTATGTGCCCAGGGGGAAAAGTCGTGGCCGCCGCCTCCGAACCGGGCAGATTAGTCACCAATGGCATGAGCGAATACGCCCGGGATGAAGCTAACGCCAATAGCGCCATTGTGGTGGGCATTAATCCGGAGGAAGATTATCCAGAACACCCGTTAGCGGGCATTGCTTTACAACGACATTGGGAAGAACAGGCTTTCCAGTTAGGGGGAGCAAATTACCAAGCTCCGGGGCAATTGGTGGGGGATTTTCTGGCCAATCAACCTTCTATCAAATTTGGTTCCGTTCTACCTTCCTATAAACCGGGGGTAAAACTGGTCAACCTGGGGGAAAGTCTGCCCGATTATGCGATCGCCGCTTTGCGAGAAGCCATTCCAGCCTTTGATAAAAAAATCCGGGGCTTTGCCATGGAAGATGCTGTGTTAACTGCGGTGGAAACCCGCACTTCTTCTCCCATTCGCATTAAACGGGGGGATGACTTCCAAAGCATCAATACGCTTGGTCTTTATCCCGCCGGGGAAGGGGCCGGTTACGCTGGGGGGATTTTATCCGCTGGCATTGACGGTATTAAAGTAGCAGAGGCGATCGCCTTGGATTTTTTTGCTAAAGTTGACATCTAAGCAGAATAATTTTTTAACACCAAACCTAGCTAGGGTATTGATAAAGTTAATGAGTAACTTAGAACAAATTGAAACGCAAGTTAAACAGCTAAATCCCTCGGATTTCGCCAAATTTCGGGAATGGTTCCATGAATATGATTGGCAGGCCTGGGATTGTCAAATTGAGCAAGACTCTAAGTCTGGTAAGCTAAAAGCTTTAGCGGAAAGGGCATTGGCAGACCATAGTGCTGGTCGGACAAAAGTGCTTTGAACCATCACACGAACTCTGATTTCTGGTTTTGTTATCGGCATCTGCCAGAAGAAATTCAGAGACGGGCAGATAAGGCTTATCAATTACTAAGTCAAAATCCTCGCCATCCCTCACTTCATTTCAAAAAAGTGGGAGAACTATGGTCTGTTCGAGTCACCTTGCATTATCGAGCATTGTCGGTAGAAACCGATGACGGCTATGTTTGGTTTTGGATTGGTACACACGAAGATTACGATAAGCTATTGGGCTAACGGTATCCTCCCAAAGCTAAGCCATCAGCGGCGCAAAATTCCCCACCCCGCTAACATCAAGAAAAATTGTCTAATCCGGCAATGGTTTTATCGACAAATATTGAACGTATGACTTCCCAACCCGTCCCCCATCCTTCTGCCCGCCATAGCCACGCCCACCCCCACGTCCACAGCCAGGAATCCTTACAAAAATTGGTTAATCGCCTCTCCCGCATTGAAGGCCACATCCGGGGAGTAAAAACCATGGTGCAGGAAAATCGTCCTTGCCCGGAGGTTTTAATTCAGGTGGCGGCGATCCGGGGAGCGTTGGACCGGGTGGCTAGATTAATTTTGGATGACCACATGAATGAGTGCATCACCAGGGCGGCGGCAGAGGGCAATATTGAGCAGGAGTTGGCGGAACTGAAACAGGCCCTAGACCGGTTTTTATAAGCCGTTGCCATGCGTATTGTTGCCTACGTTTACTCCGATCGCCTGTTGGATGCCCCTATAGATCCTCAGATTTGGGGAGTGGAGGTGGACCGGGTTTATGTGGATCTGGGGGAACGGCGGGCCCTGGGTGAATTGATGGAGGATTGCCAAAGTCAGAGCACCGATTATTGTCTGGTCAAAAATCTCAAGGAATTGGGCCAGTCCGCCCTTGGGGTCAGCCAAACTTTGGCAAAATTGGAAAGTTTCGGTATCACTGTCATTGCCCTGGAGCAGGATTACCAAAACAATGGCAAGGCCGACATGGCGATCGCCAGACAACAATGGTCGGAACTGTGGGCCACTCTGGACAAGGAACAACGTAGGGATCATCTCCGGCGGGGCCACGCCCGTAATCGTCTAGCCCTGGCTCCTCCTCCCGGTAAAGCCCCCTATGGTTATCGCCGTAGTGCTGGCCACTATGTGGTGGATCGAGCCACCGCCCCAGTGGTGAAGGCATTTTTTGAAAAATTTCTCCTCTCCGGTTGCCTACGGAGTTCTGTCCGCTATTTGGAACAGACCTATGGCAAAAAAATTGCGGTGGCCACTGGACGACGTTGGTTAACCCATCCCGTGTACCGAGGCGATCTGCTCTACCAAAATCAGACTGTCATTGCCGACACCCACGCTCCTTTGTTAAGCCGCACCGAAGCGGCCCAGATTGACCGTCTCTTGCGCCGTAATGCCCCTTTACCCCGCCGCACCGCTAGTGCCCCCCGTTCCCTGGCCGGCTTAGTTAATTGTGACCGTTGCCAGACTCCCTGGGTGGTAGCCCATGTGACTTCCCGCCACCAAAGCAAAGCCTATCTCTATCTCCGACCCCGCCATTGTCCTGAAAAACCTAAATGCCAGGCGATCGCCTATGGGCAATTTTTAGAGCAAGTTATTGAGCAAATTTGTCGGGAACTGCCCTTAGCCGTGGGTAAACTATCCCCCTCTTCCCTTGGAGCACATTACCAAAATTTACAAGAGGCGATCGTGGAAAAGCAAAGTTTGCTGGAGCAACTACCCACCTGGGAAGAGCAGGGCATACTAGACAGTCACACCCATCAACTGCGTCGGTACCAACTGAAACAAGACCTGGCCCAATTACAACAACAGTTGGCCCAATTGCCCCCGGACGAATTGCAACGGATTATCCCCGCCGTTTCCCTGCCTCAATTTTGGCGAGACCTGTCGGAAACGGAGCGCCGCTTCTACTTCCGGGAGTTTATCCGTAGCATCCAATTAGACCGCCAACCCCAGGGGTGGAATTTTTGCCTTACTTTCGTCTTTGGGGAAAAGGAAAACCCAGCGACCTAGGCTTCTCCCCTGGCCATGGCGCGGATAATGTCCCCTTGGGTCAAAATACCAATCAGTTGCCGACTCTCCACATTCAACACCGGCAGACGGCGAATTTTTTTCTCATTCATTAAATGGGCCGCTTCCCGCAGAGTTTGGGTGGGTAAAATGCTAATGGGGACATCGTTCATCACTTCCCCCACCGTTTGTCCCAGGGCCTTGTGCAATTCCCGTTCGTGGCGGGCGGGATTTTGCAGGTAAATAATACTGTCTAGCAACATCACATAGGGAGGTGTATCCACCCCAGACTCCTGCCACATCAAATCGGTGTCGGAAATGACCCCCACCAATTTCTCTTGGTCGTCCAGCACCGGCATGCCGCTGATGCGGTTCTCCGCCAACAGACGAATGGCATCCTGTAGGGGGGTATCGGGTCTGACTGTGATGGGATTCGGGGTCATCACTTCCCCAACCGTTCTGCTCATAAAACTATGTTAAATGTGGGACTTTGACCTAACTTTTCTTGCTTGCATCCAATCTATTTTAAGTCTCGACAAGGCGTTTTTTCAAGGAATTGGCCCGCCGTTGAGCTACTTTATTATTGGGTTCTATTGCCAAGGTTTGTTCGTAGGTTTCTAGGGCTTTGTTAACCATTTGTTTTTTTTCATAAACATTGGCTAAATTATTCAAAGCAATGACGTAATCTGGGAATAGTTTCAAAGCATCTTTGTAATGACGAATGGCCAGATCAAATTGCTCCTGGGCAAAACAGGCGTAGCCCATGGCATTGTAAATCAGTGCTTGGTTTTCTGGCTCCACTTCCTCCCCCATTTTGAGGGCTTTTTGAAATAAGTTTATGGATTGGGAATATAATTTTTTATCTAAATAAATGCTGCCCAATTGATAATATTCCTGGGCACTGCCTTTACTGTTTTGTAGTTTTTTTTGCAGTTTACCAAAGGTGTTTTCTAGGCGGCGGGCTTTTAACACCTGACTGAAGACAAATACGCCCAATCCCCCCAAAATAATCAACAAAACGGAAAGATAAACAATGGGTAGAGACTCAGTCATGGGAACAATAAACTTAATGCTTCGGTAAAAGAATTAACGGGCGATAAAATAGGCAACGGCACCGACGGCCAATATCTTTGGCGATCGCCAACCCCAGAAGCCCATTGTACGTGGTTACGCTTCCATCTCACTAGGAAAATGCTCCAGGCTCCCATCGGCACCTTTCCCTGGCGATCGGGGAGGGACATGAAATCAACATATCAGGAAATATATTTTGCCCTAGCCCTATTATTCATTTTTACCTTCTAAGGTGGGTACTTTGCCGGGGGCATTCTCGATCGCCCCAATGGCTGCCCGGGCCCCCGCTTTAATATCCCTTTCTTCCCCTCCTAGGTAAAGCCGACCAAAACTGCCAATGGAGCTAACCTGCAAAATGTTGATGGAAGCATACTTTTCCGCTTCGTTGGCCGCCAGGGAAGCATAGGCCGCCGGTTGCACTTCCAACACAAAGAGGGTTTGCCCAGCCAATAACATATGGCCCCGCCGATTACGGTTAATTAACTGGGTTTGGTAGGCATCAATGTTACGAATAATTTGACTAGACACTACCTTGGGCTTGATGCAGTCACTGGCTTTGGCGCCAATATATTGCAAAATCGCCTGCCCTGCCGCCCGCACTTCCCCTTGATTACTGGCATGGATTTCCAGCAAACCGTAGAGCCGTTCCACAAATAACACCCCTGGCCGCACCACCGCCGCCTTGAGGGCAATATCGGTAATGCGGTTAATTTCAATGCCTGGGGAAACTTCCACCCAGAGGGAGCAATCCCCCGGTAGGGGCAAAAAGCCGGAGGCCACCGTCCCAATGTAGGCGGCATGTTGAGACTGGAGACTATCCAGGTAAACGTAACTACGGAGTTCGATGCCCATGGCAATTGGAGTGCAAAACAATGGCGGTGGGCTGACGTTGCGGGCCGTCCCTCCTCCAAACAAAGTGATTCACAGCAGTAGGGAAAACTATGGGCGTCAGCCAGTGGAACAGGGTCAAACCCTGTAGGTCAACCGCAGAAAACACCGACCTATCTTACCTGAATACTGGCTTGCCTCGATAATGTCCCTGGATTAGGTCCAATCGCAACGGAGGTGAATCTCCGAAAAATTGCTCCTTCATCAATCCAGACTAATATCTCCCCCCTGCTGACGTTCAAATTGGAGAAGCAGAGTGGAATCAAATTGTCCACTTTTCCCCATTAGGGTCACACTGTTTGATGCTTATGCCTAATCTACAAAATGTCCTCGCCAAATATGAGAATGCAAATTTAACCAATTGCATGGGTGTCAATTATCGCTTAAATTCCGAATTCAGCCTCAGCACAATATCAAAAACTGAAACCCATTGCCATCAATTTCCCAGTCACAGATTTCTCCATTCCGTTGTGAGGGCCCGAAACCAATGCTACTGCAATCAATTGTTTAGGTATTGCGATCTAAATGCATAATAATTCTATCGTCCAATTACTTTCCCTTATGGGCACAATCAATTCTCATTGCGTCTGGCTTGCTCTACTATTTTCGCCCTTGCTAATGACTGGCAACGGCGTGGCCGAACGCTTCCCCTATGCCGAAGAAACTACGACCGTCACTGAAACGGTATTCAAATTCTCCGACAACGCCCAAATCGCCACCGAAATTAAGGATTTGATCGAACCAACCCTGATCGAAAATGGGCCAGGAGTCGCCATCTTAGTACTATCCGAAGGGGAAATAATCCATGCTCAGGGCTATGGTCTTAGTGACATCGCCAGCCAAACTCCCATCACCCCAAATACCGTATTTGACCTGGCCTCCGTATCCAAACAAATGACTGCGATCGCCGTCCTCAAACTCATGGAGCAAGGGGCATTGGAGCTAGACGACCCCGTTTCTCAGTACCTCCCCGATTTTCAAGATGCCAATCGTAACAACCCCATTACCTTAAGCCATCTGCTATATCACACCTCAGGCTTAGCCGACTACACCGGTGACGCCTGGGACGGCAGTGATCGTGAATTTGCCAACCTGGACTTAGAAGCCCATCTCGTTTGGCTGAATGATCAAGCTACGATTGCTGACCCCGGCACCAGATTTGAATACAACAACAGTGGCTATACCCTACTAGCTCTCGTCGTTGAGCGGGTTTCAGGGCAACCGTTTGCGGACTTTATGGCTACGGAAATTTTTGGACCAATAGGCATGGACGACACGCTGGTGTACCGAAAATTGGGCCAGTTTATCCCCAATCAAGCCACCGGATACGCAGTGACAGAGGACGGCCAGATTGAATCTTCCTCATTTCCCTCAGTCATTGCAGGCGATGGTAACGTGTTCAGCACCCTCAACGACCTGGCCCACTACGATAACGCACTACGTCAGGGTACCCTCGTTTCAACCGCAACTCTTGACATTGCCTTTAGCTCCGGAAACTATGACGACGGCGGGCTGATCGACGATGACGGAGAAGGCTATGGTATGGGCTGGCAAGTTGCCTCATCCTACGTTCATCACAGTGGCAGTTGGCTGGGTACCAGTACCTACTACCGTCACTACAAAACGCCTAGCCTCTCGATTGTGGTGCTTTCCAACGATGAGGCTTACGATGGGGAGGCGATCGCCGATGAGATTGCTGCAAAACTACTGCGATAGCCGTTGCCATAGGTCAGAGTAGGGTACAAAAGCCAACACCCACAGGTTCGACCCTGGCTGATCCAATATCGCCGTTCAGAAAAATACTAGTGCTAAGGGAGACATTCTGGACATTGGGATCAAGGCGATCGGCCAGGGGGATGTATTGGATGGTCATGGATCAGGGCGTCGTGAATAGTTTCGCAAAAATTCTAGTTTTGACTGGAATCACTGTTGCTATCAAATTAGCCCCAACTTCCTAGAGGGATCTAATTTAAGTACTCATTAAAATACTTATTAAATGCTAGCCCCCAGGGCCAAAGTCACGTTTTGATACTCTGAAGCCGCTTCCAAAGCATTCCAGCCGGTGCTGTCCAAGGCCATTTCTTCGATTAAACTGGCGAGCTTTAACGCTTTGAGGGCCTGTTCTCCCCCCACGGAAGGCTGATCTCCTCCCCGCACACAATGGATAAAATGCTCCAATTCGGCGTGGAGGGGTTCGATGTTGCTGGTGTAAACCTTTTCGATTAATCCATCCTGGCGGTACAACACCTGACCATAGTCTGCACTCCAATCGGCGGTGGTTTGGCGATGGATAAGAATTTCGTTATTGAGGAAATCCGCTTCGGTAAGGGAATTTTTGCAATGGGCGGCGATCGAACGAATTTTGCGGTGGGTAACCTTGCTGGCGGTGAGGGTGGCCACAATGCCCGAAGAAAAACCTAGGGTTGCGGTGACATAATCCAAATAGCCCGATCCGGAAGCCCGACTGCCACTAGCGGATAGTTTGACCACTTCAGAACCCACCAGTTCCAGCAATAGGTCAATGTCGTGGATCATCAAATCCAACACCACAGACACATCATTGGCCCGCTGGGAATAGGGACTCATGCGATGGGCTTCGATCGCCAATAGCTCCTCTGTTTTAAGAATTTTGGTTAGTTCCAAAAATGCTGGATTGAAGCGTTCGATGTGCCCCACCTGGAGAATGCAATTGGCATCGGCGGCGGCATTGACCAAGGACTCTGCTTCGGCAATGCTAGCAGCAATGGGCTTTTCGATCAGAGTATGAACATTATTCTGTAAACAATTCATGCCCACATCGTGATGGAGCCTGGTGGGAACCGCTACACAAACCGCATCCACATGGGGCAACATCTCCTGATAATCTTCAAAAAAATGCACCCGATACTTACTGGCGGTGTCCAGACCTCGCTCCACATTGACATCGGCAATGCCCACAAACTCCACATCCTTCATCAGACTAAGGACTCTGGTATGGTGCTGTCCCATATTGCCCACCCCAATCACCCCGATGCGGATCGGCTGAAGGTAACTCCGTTGCCCGTTGAGCTGATGGCTCGTCATGATGCTGTTGCCACTCCTAAACACCTAGCCAGCCGCAAAATACTGACTGTTATAATTAACTTCACGAAAATTCATGCCTTAGATACTAGCACAGGCCGTGTTTGTCTTCTTTCCCTAGGCAAAAACCGGCCCAGTGAAGATTGTTGCCAGTTTTCTAGACCGGGGCTAAAAGTGACCCCAATGGTTGTGCTTGCAATGATTTTGGTGATTTGATCAAAAAACTTCACCAAACTTGCTCGAGGAATTGCCCTATGTTTAACAGTCGTCCCCTAACCACCTCTCTGACTTTACTGGCAATGGCTTTTGTTGGTTTGACTTCAATTGCTTACACTGCCAGAGTTGAAGCGCAGGATCCCCCTGCCACCACCTATCAGCCAGGATTTTGGCAACCCATTGGCAGATTCGATCCCAAAAGGCCAGTTAAGGTCAAGCTCGTGAACGAAACGGATTTAGCCCTGGACTACGACATCACTAACCTGGAATCGTTTCCCCCCACGGTGGTCGCCCCTGGAGAATCGGCCATGCTAGAAAATTTTGGCAATAATGCCTACATCATGGTCTATCCAGACAATGCCACCCCCAGCACTCCGGAGCAATCCTTTGTGCTTAAGTTTACTGTGCCGGTGGATGCCCGCACCCAAATGGTAGGGGACGATAATGTGGCGGTGATTACGGTGACGAAGGGAGATGTCAATATAGAAAACCGGTTTTATGGCCATCGTTCCATCAATCTGCAACCCACCGGGGCGATTTTCTTCTACTAGCCCTTAATTTTGCCTCTCCTTCATGCTTGACCTCACCAAGTTAGCTGGTCAAATGCCGGCCCTAGGGCAACATTTTCGCCAAGAAGCCACCGCCGGCCATCAACGTCTGGAAAGGGCTCAGGAGTTATTTTTCCAAGCCCAACAGCACCAGACCCATTTACTCAACACATTAACGGAATGGGGCGATCGCCTCTTTTTTGCGGTGGCCAGGCCGTTGGAGCCGTTGGATACGAGGGTAGTGATTGGGGAGGCACCGGTAAACCACAGTGTTTTTGCCACGGATGGCTCCCAAATTGCCCCTTCCCACCATGAAATTGCCTACTGTTATCTACTCAATATTGGCCGGGTAATGCTCCACTACGGGCAAAATTTGCATCCCCTACTGGACAGTGTGCCGGAAGTGTATTTTCGCCCTGAGGATTTATATGCCTCCCGTCGTTGGGGCATTCGCACCGAGGAATGGTTGGGGCACCGCCGCACAGTGTTGGAAGCAGAACGGTTAGCGGCCCTAGCTTGTCGTTGGGTCAGTCCCCCAGGGCCCCACAGCGATCCCAACCTGGCCATGGTGGACGGCTCCCTAATTTACTGGTTTTTGGAAAGTTTACCCCAGGAAGCCAGAAATCAAATCCTTGACCCCATTTTGGCCGCCTGGGAAACGTTGCGCCAAGCTCGCATTCCCCTAGTGAGTTACATTAGTGCCCCCAGAAGTGTGGAGTCGATTAACCTTTTACGGCTCCAGGCTTGCCCCCACGAAAGCCCCAATTGTGTCAGCCATTGTGAAGGATGTCAGGCGGAGGAACGGAAAACCCCCTGTCAGATTTTTGATCCCCTGAGGGATAGCAGTTTGTGGCAAGGGATTCTCTCCCCAGGGCAACGGGGCCCCATTTGGAGCAGTAATGCCCGCATTTTGGAAGCCTATGCTCCGGCACAGCGGGTTTGTTTTTGTTACGTCCATGGGGGATCGGAGGTGGCCCGGGTGGAATTTCCCGCCTGGCTAGTGGAAGATTCAGAGTTGCTCCATCAATCTCTGGCCATTGTGCTCAGTCAGATAGAAAAGGGTTTTGGCTATCCCGTGGCCCTAGCGGAAGCCCACAATCAGGCGGTGGTGCGGGGCGGCGATCGCCGTAGATTTTTTGCCTTGTTAGAACAACAACTGGTCAAGACTGGACTGCGCAGGGTGGGCCCTTCCTACAAAGAAGCACGGAAAAGAAACACAGTGGTTTAGGTAAAGGGCCTAGGATAGGGTCCATTCCAACAGATTTTCCCCCGACAAATTAGCCATAAATTCCCCTTGTTCAGCTAGTAAAAGCAACAAATGGAGGCGATCGGGCCTAGTTTCGGGTAAGGCTGTCATGGGAATCACCACCACCAAAATTTCGTCTTGATGTACTAGCTGGGGCCGTTGGGGGTTGAGGTGCCAGCGATTGGGACCCACCGCAATTTCATGGTGACATTGGAGATGGTGGAGATTAATGCGGCAATGGTGGTGGAAATAGTAATTTAACGGTGCTTGATCCGGCAGGGAGGCGATCGCCAGGGGAGCATGGCCATGGGGCACATAGGGATAATACCAGGCCAGATGGAGCTCATCGGGATCTAACTCCGGCAACAGTCGCTGGAAGTCTAACCGGAGGATCAACCGTTGGCGATCGTGGCCATAGTAGATTTGTTGCACGAACTCCGTTCCCCCTTGCACCGGCAAGCTATTAGCCACCTGCCAAGGAATTAAATTGGTTAAATTATCCCAGTGGGGATAGAGATGGCCTCCCAACGGGCGATCGCCATTTTGATCAATTAAGGGATGCTGTAGATAACCAGGCAAAGTTTCATTGAGGGCATGGTAAAGCCGGATCAGATGTTGGCGAAATAGGGCTTCAGAATTGAGGATTTTTGGGGAATAACCTTGGCCAAAAGCCTCAAACCAATCGGAACTTTCGGCCCCATAGAGGGCTTGCCAAGCTTCGGGATTATTTTCCTCTGTGGCTTCAGGATGACTTGCTAGGGTTTGCCTCGCATCAATTAAGTAATCCCAGGCTTGGTTCTGGCTAGGTTGACCGATCCATTTACTGAAATCGCCCCCATTCCAGGAACCTACCAACGGACTAGGAATGCCATTGTGTCCGGCCAATACTCTGGTGGGAGGAAACCGATCAATAAATTCAGACACAGTTACCAACTGCAGTAGCCCTTGGCGGCTCAAATGTTCACACTGCTGATAGAACTGATGCAAGAAGGTAAAGCCATTCTGGTCATAGCTATTCCAGGTAACATCCCCCTCTAGAGCAATGGTCACCAGTCTGGGTTGGGAAGTTTCCTGGGGTTGTCTGCGGGCCAAAAGTCGCTCAATTAAATCCTGGGCCGCTTGGGAAGGAGAGTAACGGCCATAGTGGAAACTAATCAGGTCTGATAATTGTTGATCCCGAAATACCATGGCCAACTTTCCGTCCTCCGTGGGCACTCGATAGACGGAATTTAGCCAACCTGCCCGTTCCGCACTGGTGCTCAAACTTTGGGCCAGGGCAGACTCATCAGCACATAACCACTCAAAACGCAGTTGGGCCACCGTTTGCACCATGGCAGGGCTAACCGCTAACCCCGGTGGCCATAAACCCCGGGATTCCCGCCCAAAGATGCGCCGATAGTATTGCTTACCCCGTTGTAATTGTTTGACCCCATCCTCCGACCAACAAAAGCGGGGATCCGGCAGGGCCAAAGCAGCCTGGACAGTGCGGGCAATATTGGTATCCGCCAACAGGGGCAAAATCGGGTGACCGTAGGGACTAGTGATAATTTCTAGTTGCCCAGAATTCTGTAATTGGCGGTGGAGGGGAATAATACCCTGAATAATTTGCCGTTGTTTACTAACAATTCTTTGGCGATCGCCTAGGGTGAAGGATTTTTGGCGAAAATACCAATCCCGTACTTCCCGATCCTCAGCAATGGTCAGAGCATCAAACCAAATTAAGTTATGCCAGGCCAACAGGTCACTAAAATCCTGGGGTTGCCAATGGGATATGCACCAATTCAGCCCTTGCCTCTGGCGTTGTTCATATAACTGCTGATACCGATCCTGGGGAAAAATTTGTGTGCGGGGATCAGCCTCAAAAAAAGTGGTCAGAATTTCCACCTTTTGCTCTGGGCTTAACTTTTCCACCGGGCTTAGGGTGAGGGCTAAATGGCGATCAATCGCCCTACCCTGGGCATAGTCCTCCAATTGAGCTAGTAAACAGGGCGTTAAACTCACTGTTTGGTGTAGGGTTGGATATCTTCCCCAGAGTTTGATTAACCCGCCGTAGTCCCTCGTACCATACAATCGCGCCCAGGGCCACTGATAACGGCCATGACCCGCACCCACCATGCCGTAGGACTGGGAAGAAGGCTGGTGTTGATGCCAAATAAATGCGACATACAACGGATAGGCCATAGCAAGGGGAGGGTCAAAAGCGACCAATAATCATTACCATCCCTCACAGCATAACTAATAGAACTGTCCATAAAATTCACTTTTGGTAAGTCTTTGTCAGCCTTTGGCTATTTTGTCCCCTTGGTCAATTCAGTGCCTTTTGCTCCATGGTGAAAACTGGGCCGCCCAATCCTCCTCAACAAAAAACCTAGCCAGTGCAGAGTACCAGCTAGGTTAGAACAATCAATCAACTAATCAGAGATGGCTAAGGTGAAGCAATCTGTCCTTAACCTCCCACCTTAACCACTGGGGTAAAGCTCGGGACCACCAATTCCTTATCCTGCTTGGTGAGCTTGTTATACAGCCGTTCCGTGTTGGGGAAGTTGGCCGCGGGCAGGGTGGGGAAACGGCGATAGGGCACCGTATCTTCACCAAAAGTTTGTAGATATTCCATGCTATTCACCATGGCACCAATGAAGGCCCGTAGACCCTGGTTGGCCAAAATTTGGTTATACTGCTGGATTTCCTTTTGATTGAGGGGAGCCCGGCCCAGGAAGTGCTTGGTGCCCATTTCAATCACTTTGGTGTTGGGGTAAGGTGCATAGAACTCCTTCATATAGAGCTCCGAAGTACCCAAACCTTCGATGAATTCCTTAACGTTAATTTCATTGTTGCTGAGCTTACTTTCCAGGGCAGTGAACTCAGAATTGATAATGTAGGGTTCCAGATCCCGCTCAAACACCTGGCGGTAGGCGGCCCGGACGGCATTTTTAACCGCAACCTTATCGTAGGTGGACACCAACTTAAAGATTTTGGTTTGTTGCCGTTGTCGGGTAACCCCTTGGTTGCTGCGGTAGGCGATTTCCGGCTCGGTACGCACAGTGGAAACTTGGCCCAATTCCACAAAACGGGGGGTCACTTCCTTGTCTACCCGTTGACCGATGTCTTCCCGAATGGAACCAACCCGGGCAGAACGCATTTGTAAACCAGCGGGGGTGAGGTAACGCTCATAGGGAACGGTGTCTTCCCCAAAGGCATCACTATATTCTTTACTGTCGATCATGGCCTCCACCACAGCGTAGAAGCCCTGTTTGGAAGCAATGTCGAAGTATTGATTCATTTCCTGGCGGCCATAGGTGGGACGGCCCAGGAGACGGCGGTGCATGTATTCGATCGCCTTACAGACGTAGTGGGGAGCCCAATAAAGCTTGAGGAACAATTCCGATTTAGCCAGGCGTTTAATAAATTCCCGCACGCTAATGTCGCCATTTTCCAGTTGGATTTCCGCCACGGAGAGCCGTTGCCCTTCATAGAGGTCCCGACCGAACACTTGACGATAGGCCGCCCGAATCAAAGCTTGGGTAGAGCTTTCCCCAAATTTGACGCTGGTGCCGGTATTTTTGCCCACTTTGGCGCCGGGTAAGCCGCCGTTGAGACGGAATACTTTCGCACCGAGACTGCCGGGAAATTCCCCTACTGCACTGGGGTTGCCCACTTGGTTATTGACCGCCGGACCCCGGTGAATCAGAATCCGCTTGGTGTCCTTATTGAAGGGCGCAGGACGCTTGCTGGGATTGCGGGTTTCTTTCGGGAAGATGGCCCCAAATTGAATTTCCAGGGGATCATTGCCGGAACCATACACGTGTTGATCCGGTAACGGGCGATCGTACTGGGCAAAGGTGGTAATGAATTGGGGAACTTTGCGGAAGGGAGCACTGTAACTAAACAGATCCTGTTGCATTCCCCAGTTACGGCATTCCTGGGCCTCAACCCCCAAGCCCCGCAGGTAGGGCACCGTTTCCTCGCCAAAGTAATCAGCGTATTCCTGGGAATCCACTAGGGCATCCACCAGCGCCGCTAAACCACCACTGGAAACAACGGCAAAATATTTTTGCACCTCTTCCCTAGAACTGGGACCACGGCCAAGGATGTGACGGAAAGCCAATTCTAAAGCCCGGCTATTGATGAAGGGTTCAAAGAATTGCTTGCGATAGAGAGGAGATTTGGCCAGACGACGGACAAATTCCTTCATGGAAATGTCGCCATTGCGTACCTGGGACTCCAGATAGGAAATAGATTGGCTGTAGGCTTTGGTAATATCCCGCTCGAAAATTTGGCGGTAGGCGGCTTTGATGACCGCGTTTTTTTCCAACGCGGACAAACCAGGCTTCATGGCGTATTTTTGCCGCTTAGCCGAGGCGTTGAAATAGCTCTGGGGCAGTTCCAGACCCTGGATGTCATTGGAGGGCCCTTGGCGTACTTTGTTGGCCGGGGTGGGGGCTTTAAACTCACTCAGGAGAATGTCAAAGTATTGCAGGACAATCTCTTTTGCTTGGGCATTGGCTCGGAAATAGTCGGCGGAAGCAGCCCGCATTTCCTGGATAGCCACAATGGTGGCATCAATGGAACAGGCATTCTCAATAACTTCCTTCAATCCCCGGGTATTGACCACAATAATGTTGGGGTCCCCGGCAACAATGGCATAGGTTGTGTAGCGCAAAAACCAGGACATATCCCGGAGGGATTTTTGCATATTGCTGGGACCGTACCGGGCGATGTTAATGGGACGGAAACCAGGGGGAATGGGGCCAGTACTGCTAAAAACGGAACGGAGTCCCCCAAAGAGACCTCCGCCGCCGTTGCTTTCGGCGTAGGTAACACTGCCGTTGCGACTGTCACTGGAAGCACCCACCAATGCAGGCTGCCGCTCAACGGGCTTTTCCAGGTAGGAGAGGGGGGAACCGCCGGTGAAAATTCGATTGGCGGCCCTAGAGACGATCAAGTCGGCATTTTGGGTTAGGGTCTCTGCAATCTCTAGGCGCAGGGAACCGGATTGAAAATACGCTGTTAACTCGTTTAGTTCTGACCCTTCTAGGAAGCGATCCTGTTGCTCTGCTTGACTGATAGCGGAGACGGGAACGGTTTGGTAGAGTTGGGGTCGCGCTAGTGAGCTGCCACCACTTGCCTTAACACTCATTGGATTTCATTATCTCCCATTAACAAAATTGCGATCGCCTTAAAACGAGGGAAAAAGCCGCCCGGCCAAGGCTTATTTAAAGGTTCATCATAAAAAAGTGAATCAGCATCTAGGGTAGAACGTTTCGGAACGCTACAGGGGCTTTGTTAACTTTTGTGTAGGAGAACTTGATTGAATGGCCCTATTTAGCAATTCCGTAGGCATTCCTGAGGCTAGGCTAGGAGGGCTGAGGAGAGCACCGAGAAAATGTTGGCATTAATCCTAAGACTGGCAAAACATCGTCAATAATGCAGTAGTGAATCCGTTAGATACTCCCCCTATAAATCTATGGAAAAATTTCCCCATTTGCTAGTCCTAGATTTTGACGGTGTCATCTGTGACGGTTTGCAGGAATATTTTCAAACTAGTCGTCAGGTTTGTCGACAAATCTGGCCAAATCTACCGCCAGAAAAGCTCGATCGCCAAAGAGATAACTTTTATCGTCTCAGACCGGTGATCGAAACAGGGTGGGAAATGCCCCTATTACTGCAAGCTTTGGCTACGGGCGTAGACCCCGGAACTATTGAGAAAGCATGGCCCACCGTTGCCCAGACATTACAAAACCAAGAACAAATTGGCAAATCCCAACTAGCTCCAGCCCTAGACCAGGTGCGGGACAATTACATTAACCACGATTTGACCTACTGGTTGGAACTGCATCGTTTTTATCCGGGGGTAATTGAGCAATTAAACCATTGGCTTCAATCCCCCTACCCCCGATGGCTTTATATCGTCACCACCAAGGAAGGCCGCTTTGTGCAACAGTTACTCCAAAACCAAAAGGTGAATTTTCCCCTTGGTCAAATTATCGGCAAGGAAATTAAACAGCCCAAATATATGACTCTGCAACAACTACTGATCAAACACAATTATGCCAGCGACCAACTCTGGTTTGTGGAGGATATGTTAACCACCCTACAAACCGTTGCTGACCAACCTGCCTTAGAACAAAGCAGTTTATTCCTGGCGGATTGGGGTTATAACACCGGCACCACCAGGGAATCCGCTAAAAATAACTGCCGTTTTCATTTAATATCCCTACAGCAATTTTCCCGCCCCTTTGGCCAATGGTGAGCTAAAAAAAAGAGGCGGAGGCTAATTCTACTGTTCAACCTCAATAATTTCCGTATATTCGTTGCCTTCCTCATCTTCCACAATGGTGACTTGATTGCCTTCTTCATCCGTAACACTGACAGCGGTATTACCTTCGTCATCGACGCAAACCGCAACCCCCATACCATCTTCTTCATAGGCTTCACATTCGACTTCTTGGGCCATAGTGGGCATAGCCCCACCGAACAGCGCAAAGGAGCCAACAATTAAGCTGCCACCAATCATTGCAGGGATATTTTTCATGGATTTATGTTTGTCCTGGGGGGTATTAGAAGTACTAGAAAAGGTCTTGAAACGTTAACCGATTATTCTAGCCAAGCGTAACACAAACTTGCTAAAAAAAGTGGCGGAGCATTAGGAACAATGGCGATTTTCCACATGGACCCTGGAAACGTATTTGAAAACAACAAAAAATTCCCCATAGCTACCAGGGGAAAAAGTCCAACAGCCTAATTTTTTGAGCAGGGAGTGAGAAAAACTTGGGGGAGAATTAAGGACATCTCCCCGAGATTATGATTTAAATGTTTGCCTTCTGCAATATGATTTAAAAACCGATGGTGGGGGCCCGTAAAGCGGTGACTTCCAAGGGGGAAATACTGGCCTCCTGCACCAAGCTCGGCACCGATCGCCGGGCCGTCTGCACCAGTTGATTAATGGTGGGGTCGTAAATTTGGGTAATTAGTTTGGGGTAAAAGCCAATGCCAATGATGGGCACCAGCAGACAACCAATAATAAACACTTCCCTCGGTTCCACATCCACCAGATTGGTATGGTTGACCAACTCCTCGTTCTCGGGGCCGTAAAGCATTTCCCGGAGCATGGAGAGGAGATAAATGGGAGTCAAAATTACCCCGACTCCCATGAGAACCACCACAATGGTGCGAAAAACTAAGTTATAGGCATCGCTGGTGGCAAAACCCACAAACACCATCAATTCCGCCACAAAACCACTCATGCCGGGCAGGGCCAGGGAAGCAAGGGAACAGGCTGTCCACATGGCAAAACCCTTTTTCATTTTTTGCCCAATGCCCCCCATCTCATCCAACATCAGGGTATGGGTCCGGTCATAGGTGGCCCCCACCATGAAGAATAAACTGGCCCCAATCAAACCATGGGAAATCATCTGCAACATGGCCCCACTCATGCCCAGGTCTGTAAAGGACGCTAAGCCAATCAGGACAAAGCCCATGTGGGAAATGGAGGAGTAGGCAATTTTTCGTTTTAGGTTCCGTTGGGCAAAGGAAGTGAAAGCGGCATAAATAATGTTCACCACCCCCAGAATCACCAACACCGGCGCGAATACGGCATGGGCATCGGGTAACATCCCCACATTCATCCGCAGGAGGGCATAACCCCCCATCTTCAGCAGAATTCCCGCCAGCAACATGTGGGCCGGAGCGGTGGCCTCCCCATGGGCATCGGGCAACCAGGTATGGAGGGGAAAAATAGGTAACTTAACGCCGTAGGCAATCAAAAAGCCAGCGTATAACAATAACTGCAGGTTAACGGGAATGTCCTTAGCGGCGATCGCCGACATATCAAAGGTATTGACATCGCCGTAAAAAGCCAGGGTCAGTCCTGCCAACAGGATGAATAAAGACCCCCCCGCCGTGTAGAGAATAAACTTGGTGGCTGCGTAGAGACGTTTTTTGCCCCCCCAAATGGAGAGAATTAGATACACCGGCACCAACTCCAATTCCCACACCAGGAAAAAGAGCAAAATATCCTGCACTGCAAACACCGCAATTTGTCCCCCATACATCAACAGCATGAGGAAATAAAAGAGTTTGGGCTTCAGGGTGACGGGCCAAGCGGCCATGGTGGCCAAGGTGGTAATAAAACCGGTGAGAATAATCAAGGGCATGGACAGGCCATCGGCCCCCACCGACCATTTGAGATCAATCTGGGGTAGCCAGGTGTAGCTTTCCACCAATTGCAATCCCGGCTGGCTCAGGTCAAAACCACTGTAGAAGGCATAAACGATGAGGGCAAAGTCTACCAGCCCCACCGTCAGGGAATACCATCTAACGGTTTTACCGTCCTTGTCGGGGATAATGGGAATGAATAAAGCCGCCACAATCGGCAAAAGGATGATCGTGGTCAGCCAGGGAAAAGTGCTCATACTACCCAGATAGTCTTTACAGACAATAATCTAGCAGGGATTTTTCCGGCCGGGCCCGCAGAAAAGATTAATTTTTTCTAACTTTTTGTAAGCAACTTGCCCACCCCTGGCGATCGCCGCCCTGCAAATTTTTGTTTGTACCCAGGGTTTTTTCTATGGTTAAGATTTGCTTTGCCTAAGGTTTGACCCCCACTGGAGAGCTTTTGCTTGGTTATTTGGTCCGATTTGCGGCAGAGATGTAACAGAATTTAAAGTTATGGCGTTTTTTCCGGAAGGAAATTCAGGTCTGGGGTAAACTAGCCCATAATCCTGACAATATTATTTTTTTCGACTTTACGGAGAACCCTCGGTTAAGGAGCCGATAGTCAATGTCCCATAGTGTAAAAATTTACGATACCTGTATTGGTTGTACCCAATGCGTCCGGGCTTGCCCCCTCGATGTTCTAGAAATGGTGCCCTGGGATGGTTGTAAAGCCGCTCAGATCGCCTCTTCCCCTAGAACCGAGGATTGTGTTGGTTGCAAACGTTGTGAGACCGCCTGTCCCACAGACTTTTTAAGTATCCGAGTTTATTTGGGTGCCGAAACCACCCGCAGTATGGGCTTAGCTTACTAGGTCGTTTAGATCCGGTAACTAGCCCCGCCATTATTCCAACTTTTGATCGAACTTTGACAGCTTCTGAGCTGGGAAGGCCCCTGGGGTCTTCTTTTTTATTTGCCTAAAGCTAGGCTTGACGGGGGGATTACCATAGAATATAGTCTACCGACTGAGTAAATATACCTGAGGATAATCACCCATGCTGGCCGGGAACTATCAACCCCCTGCGTCCCTATCGGATCGTGAATTGGAAATTTTAGACCTGGTGGCGATCGGCCTGACCAACCAGGAGGTGTCAGAGCGTTTGGAGATTAGCAAAAGAACAGTGGATAACCATGTCAGTAATATTCTGACGAAGACCAACACGGAAAATCGGGTGGAGTTGGTGCGCTGGGCCCTGCAATGGGGCAAGGTTTGTCTGAATGATGTCAACTGCTGTGTACTGCCGGGTCAAGTAACTGAATCCTAAATAGAGAGTTGTTGATACGGGGAGTGGAGCATGGGACAAAGTTTAAATTTTTGTTAAAATCTAGATTCTTCAAGCTTTTCTAACCACGGTGCCACGGCGATCGCCAGGGGATTCTCTGCGGGGCTAGTCTGGTGCTGATGTTTTGATTACTTTGTTTTTCTTTTAATATATGACCTTCTCCTTGCACCATGAAGCCCCTCAATTACAACGCACTCCTACTGGTAGATGGCTACAACATCATCGGCCAGTGGAATCATCTCAAACAAACCCGTGAAAGCTTTGGGCTGGAAATGGCCCGGCAAACCCTGATTGATGAACTGATCAGCTACAGCAGTCATCAGGGATATCAAACCCAAGTGGTGTTTGACGCTCAGTACCAACAAAGCCCCGCGAGCCAAGAGCATCCCAGCCCCCACCTTTCCATCCACTACACCGCCTGGCTCCAAACCGCCGACACGTTCATTGAAAAGCGTTGTGCCCATTATTGTCGTCACACCTATGAGTATCCCGGTCGGGTGATTGTTGCTACTTCTGACCGGGCCCAGCAATTAACGGTGGTGGGTTACGGTGCAGAATGGATGTCGGCCCATCTTTTGGCCCAGGAAGTGGATCAAAGTCGGGCCCAAATTCGCCAACAGGCCAAGCATTACGGCAAAAAGAGTCAACGGCGATCGCCAAAGGGCAAACCGTTAGGGGAAAAGCAACGGGGTTGGGTGCATAAATTAGACCCATCGGTGCGGGAAAAGCTTAGTCAATGGCGTTACGGCGTCGATTAGCCGGAAAATTTAAGATTGAATCTCTGCCCCGCCCCTGTGGGAGGATGGGGAATTTCGCAACATCTTGGTTAAAATAACTGATAATCTTCCCCACTCCTTATCCCCCCCTCAAGCATCTTGGTTAACTTGACTCCCCCCCGCAAAGCCGGCCACTGGCGCCTGTGGCAACGACAAATCCGCTATTTATACGTCAAGTTATTACGATTACAGAGTACGCCCCATGCCTTGGCCCGGGGTTTGGCCGTCGGTTCCTTTGCCGGCATGTTTCCGTTTTTTGGTTTGCAAACGGCGATCGCCTTGGTGTTGGCCATTCCTCTGCGGGGCAACAAAATCGTGGCAGCGGGGGCCACTTGGATCAGTAATCCTTTTACCTATGTGCCTATCTACTGGTTTAACTACCGTCTAGGGCTTTTGTTGTTGCAACAGGAAGGTATTCCCTTTAACGAATTGGACTGGCAGTCAACGGAATTGCTCAAGTATGGTGGCGATGCGGCGATCGCCCTATTTGTAGGATCTTTAGTAGCAGGCATTGGGGTGGGCTTAACAGCCTATGTCTTTGGCTTGAGGAGCTTCACTTGGCTAGCGATCCGTAAGCAGAAAGGGAAAAGTCGTGGTCGTTAATTCCCTGTAAGGTTCAAGGGCCGTCAGTCCGGTAAACCAACTTTTGCCAAGCTAGGCGGGCCGCACCAATCATGCCCGCTCGGTTCCCCAGTTGGGCCACTAGAATTTTTAAGCCCCGTCGGGAAGGCAGCAACACCCTTTCCTCGATTTCCGATGTCATGGAAGGAAAAAAGTAACTGGAACTGGCGCTTAGACCGCCGCCAATAATTACCGCCTCTGGGGTCAACACATAGACCAGGTTAGCAAGTCCCATGCCCAACCGCTGGCCAAACTTTTCCCAATAGGCGATCGCCTCCGCATCCCCCTGGGCGGCCAATTGGGCCAATTCTAGGCCTGTTAGATTCATCTCCCGCCGTAGGGTTTGGGCCGAAGCATGTTGTTCCAAAGAGCCCCGATTACCACTGTTGCAAGGATAGCCCTCCGTTTCGATGGAAATTAGTCCTAATTCTCCCCCGGCTCCTTGAGGTCCCGTAAACAATTTGCCATTTAAAAACACCGCTCCCCCCACCCCCGTACCCAGGGTAAGCAAAATAAAATTACGGTAATCCCTACCCGCTCCCAGCCAAGCTTCCCCCAAACCAGCACAATTGGCATCATTCTCCAACACAGTCGGCAACTGCCCATGGTCTTCCAACCAATCCGCCAAGGGAATGTCGTGCCACTGGGGCAAATTAATTGCTAACTGGGCCACCCGCCCCGCCGCATCCGCTGGCCCCGGCATACCGACGCCGATCGCCACACAAGCTGAATTTTTCAACAGGTCAATGCCATGGGCTAATTGGGCATAAACCGCCTTGGGCAAAGCCGGTTGGGGCGTGGGTAAAACCAAGGACTCGGTGCAATCTCCATTGCCCAGGAAACGGCCAAACTTAATGGAGGAACCACCAATGTCAATGCCAATGACCTCACGGTGTATGGGAGAGGGAGAACTCATGCCATTAAGGAAAAATTCGGAAAAGCTTGCTAATTTTACCCCCCAGGGGAGCAATACCAGAACGAGTTCGCCATACCCCCACGGACATTGTTAATGGGACTCCAATTTCTACAGACCAGCCAAGGGAAACCCTGTACTTGAATGATCCATGGGATGGGGGCTAATTGACCAGTTCTTTACCCAGGCTAGTGAGCAAATGGCCACAGGCATCTTCCAGTAAGTCAATCACATGCTCAAAACCGGCTTGTCCGCCATAATAGGGGTCGGGAACTTCCCGGTCAGCAAAGTTTTCTGCATAATCACAGATCATTTTTACCTTATCTTTATATTTGCCCTGGCGATCTTGGGCGAGAATATTGCGATAATTATCCCGATCCATGGCTAAGATCCGGTCGAATTTCTCGAAATCTTCGGGAAAAAACTGCCTTGCCCTTCCCTGTACTCGATAACCCCGTTTTTTCAAACTTTCTGTCATACGGCGATCGGGAGAGTCCCCCACATGGTAGCTGGAAGTACCCGCAGAGTCACAGATAATTTGTCTTCCTAAGCCCGCTTGGTCAATCTGGGCGTTCATAATATTTTCCGCCGCTGGCGATCGGCAAATATTTCCCAAGCAAACAAATAACAATTTCATGGTTAAAAAGTTGGAATCAAACGGAATTTGAACAAATTATCCGTCAACTTTGTCCCTCACTGGGGCGGGAACGGGCAATTTGTACACTGAGGAAAATTACTGGCAACATCCCCGCCAGAATAATGGTTAGGGCAGGAGCGGCGGCTTCAATCAGCCTTTCATCGGAAGCATATTGGTAAACTCGGATGGCAAGGGTGTCAAAGTTAAAGGGACGAATTACCAACGTAGCGGGCAATTCCTTCATGACATCCACGAACACTAACATCACAGCGGTGAGCAGACCGCCAGTCATGAGGGGGGTGTGCACTTGCCAGAGAATTTGAGTGGGGGTTTTACCCAAGCTGCGGGCCGCATCATCCAAAGTTGGTTTGATTTTGCCCAAACTACCTTCCAGGGAACCTATGGCCACCGCCAGAAAGCGCACAAGGTAGGCATAGACTAAAACCGCAATGGTGCCACTCAAGAGGAGACCAATGTTGACGCCCCAAATCCTTTCCCACCAGCCCGCTAGCCAATTGTCAAAGTTGCCCGCCGGAATCAGCACCCCCACCGCAATGACGGAACCAGGGATGGCGTAGCCCATGGAGGTAACTTTAACGGCAAAGGAGGTCAGGGGTTGACGGCTCAACCGTTGGCCATAGACGAGAATCAAACCAATTACTAAGGCGATCGCCGCGGTGAGAAAGGAGAGAATTAAGCTGTGGGAAGCTAACTGGAAAAAGTTATTGTTCTTGACTTCCTGGGCATAGGAAACGGTGAGGTAGAGGAGATAACTGGCGGGCACCAAAAAACCGAGGAGGAAGGGAAAAAGACAGAAAGCTAAGGCTCCGATCGCCCTTAGGCCCCGGAGTTGGTAACGGGGTAAATTTTGTTGGGGACTGCTGGATTGATAAAACTTAGCCTGGCGGCGGGACCAACGCTCCAAAACCACCAACAGGAAGACAAAAATCATTAAAAAGGCAGCCAGTTGGGTGGCCCCTTGCCTTTCCCCAAAGCCAAACCAAGTGGAATAAATGCCCGTGGTAAAGGTATTAACGCCAAAATATTGCACTGTGCCAAAATCATTCAAAGTTTCCATCATCACCAAAGCTAAACCAGCGGCGATCGCCGGCCGAGCTAGGGGTAAGGCAACCCGACTAAAACTTTGCCAGGGATTACAGCCTAAGGAACGGCTGGCTTCTAGGGTACAAATTCCCTGCTCCAAAAAGGCGAGGCGGGCCAAAAGATAAACATAGGGATAGGACACCAAGGCCAAAATGGCGATCGCCCCCCAGAGGGAACGGATATTGGGGAACCAATAATCAAGGGCCGACTCCCAACCGAAAATGGCCCGCAGTAGGGTCTGTACAGGGCCGTAATAATCCAAGAGATTGCTATACCCGTAGGCCAACAGATAGGCGGGGGCAGACAATGGTAATAGCAAAGCCCATTCCAACCAGCGGCCACCGGGAAAACGACACATGGTCACTAACCAGGCCGTGCCCACCCCTAAAACAAAAACCCCGGCCCCTACCCCCACCATCAGAGCCAGGGAATTGCGGATATATTCAGCCAAAACGGTTTCCCAAAGATGGCTAAAAATTTCTCCCTGCCAGGAAAAAATTCCCAGAAAAACAAAAAGTACGGGCACCGCAATCCAAGCGGCGATCAGCAAACTGACCAAAACCCAAATATTGAGGGAAATCTTAGGCGAGGCAGGGGAAGTGGTCAAAAAATTAAACACGGTAAATCAAACACAGAGATGAAGCTGGGTTATCAAAGATCGATCTAAGAGCCTGTTTGGAAAGTTTTATTCCGCCCCCTAAATCCCCCAATACTGGGGGACTTTCGCTCAGTTTCCCCCCAAATTTGGGGGGCCAGGGGGGGCTTTTCAAACATGTTCTAAAAGATTTAAGGTAAAGCTTAACTGTTGGGCGGCTCGTCAGGCTTGAAAGGATTTTCCCCAATACCCAACTCTTTCTTGCTTTCCTTTAGACTTTTCCAAAGTCGTTTGATTCTTTCATAGGCTTCCATGGTTTCAATTTTACCTGCGGTCTCCAGATTGCAGATAACGCTGACTTTTTGGGCGAATTCCTGCAAATTTGCATTAAAAACCAACTTTTCCGGCTTGAAATCCCCATAATATTTACTCTTGGGATAGAGGAATGCGTCTTTTTCCGGATTATCAGCCATATTATCTCTTCAACGGGCAAGAACAGTAACCATTGTAGGCGCATTGACCATTTCCTGGGGTCGGAGGGCAAAACAATATCTATTCCAAACTGGGACAATGGTGGTTGTTCCCCTACATTGTTTCCATCGTGTTCACTGGCATTATCCAATCCCTCGGTTATCTTTCTGCCCAACGGGCTGATCGCCTGGAAATTACCCTTGCCCCCGTCGATGCCCATAGGGTTTTGGGGGATATGGAACTGGGGGATAGCATTGCAGTGGATGGGGTTTGCCTCACCGTAGAGGCGATCGCCCACCAGGGATTTTTGGCCGACGTCTCTCCAGAAACCTTGCAACGCACCACCTTAGGCCGAGCCAAGGAAAAACGCACAGCGGTCAACATTGAAACTTCTCTCCGGGTAGGGGGAAAAGTGGGGGGGCATTTTGTCTCTGGCCATGTAGACGGAGTGGGGCAATTATTGAGCAATGAGCAAACCGATAATGCTTGGCTGCTCAGCTTCGGAGCGGTGGGTAGTTTACAGGGGCAATGGCAACAATATTTAGCTCCCTACCTTGTGCCCAAGGGCAGTATTGCCGTCAATGGCATCAGTTTAACGGTGGCGGACTGTGGCGAAGATTGGTTTAACGTGGCCGTGATTCGCCACACCTACAGCGAAACCAATTTACAGTTACTGCAACCGGGGGATTGGGTAAATTTGGAGGGGGATATTTTGGGTAAATATGCAGCCCGCTTTTTGTCCCGAGGCCAAGCAATGGGTCAGACGAAAGATATCGACCTAGCATTTTTGCATGAACATGGCTATGGCTAAAACTATGCTTGCAAAGTTTAGATCGATCCATTGCACTTAACTTTGGACACCCCAAATTGTCTTTGCCTCACCGGATTGTTTTGCTAGGCTGGGGAAAGATTCTGCAAAATTTGTCCCTATGTTTTCTTTGCTTCTGTCTGGCTGGCGGCGATGGCTCCAAATTCTCGTCCTGGCGATCGCCTTGGTGTTGCTCTGGGCTCCGTCAGTGCTGGCCCAAGCCAATACGGTTAACTATACCTATGGAGAGCTAGTCCGCTCAGATTTCTCTCACCAGGACTTAAATAAGGCCGTATTTGCGGCGGCGGATTTGCGGGAAAGCAATTTTGAGGGTAGTGATCTCACTTTTTCCATTTTGACCGATGCAGTTTTTCTCCATGCCAATCTACGGGGAGCTAACTTGAGTGGTTCCCTGGTGGACCGGGTTACCCTGGATTTTGCCGACCTGCGGGATACCATTTTCACCGAGGCGATCGCCACCCGTACCCGTTTTTATGACACCGATATTACCGGGGCGGACTTCAGCGATGCGGTGATTGATGCCTACCAAGTCAAGCTCATGTGTGAACGGGCGGAAGGAGTTAACCCAGTGACAGGGGTGGCCACCAGGGACAGTTTGGGTTGCAGATAATTAACAGATAGTTAAAAGTGTCTAAAACTGGTTAATGTAATTTGAAAATTTTGGGTAAATCTTGTCAGTATTTTGGCAATCTATTCTGACTACTTTAAACTTTAAATCTTTTCAACAACATCCTCCCAAGAGCTATAAATTGCCGCCTGGCCACGGTAAATACCATCAGCATCGTGGAGGTTCCAAACGGTAACATTTTTAATCCAAAAGCGACGCCCACCCTTGGCAATGCGAATGCCTTGGTAATTTTCCATAAAACCCTGACTAGTAACGGCATCTAACAATTGTTGTCGTTCTATTTGGTTCGGAACTTCCGCAGACTGACGGGAAGGTAATTGGCAAAATTCTTCCCAGGGCAATTCAAATAGCTTTTGGGCGGCAAGATTAGCATAGTTAAAAATTGGATCGGGCTCTGTACCATGGGAAACTACTACGTAAGAAGCTTTGTAAATCTCCTGGGCTAGGGCCATCCCGGTTAGATCGCTAGGGCCAAAGGTTTTGCCAGTTAAGCGCTCATAGTTTTGACGTAATAAATTAATATGGTCCAGATAAAACTGATTACTGGTATCGGGAACTGGGCGGATCATAGAGTTTATTTTTAGCTAAATAAGATTAATAAATAGGATTGAATTATTAACTATTTTTTATGCCAATGCCGTCCCCCAAATAATTAACACTTAAAACGGTAATAAAAATAGCTAAGCCGGGAAAAATTGCCATCAATGGTGCCGTTTCCAGATAATCCTTGGCGGTGTAAAGCATCTGCCCCCAAGTGGGCACATCGGGAGGAAAACCTAAGCCTAAAAAGCTCAGGGTTGATTCGGTGATAATGGCATTACCCACCGCTAAACTAGCGGCCACAATGATTAAATTCAAGACATTGGGCAGCAGATGACGCCAAATAATATGATTAGAGCCCGCTCCCATGGCGATCGCCGCTTTGACAAATTCCATTTCCCGTAGACGTAAAATATTGCCCCGTACCAACCGAGCTACACTCATCCAATTAAGCAAACCAATGAGCAAAACCACCAAAATGAAAATGCCTTGTTCGGGGGAAGTGGCCCTGGTCACCGGCTCCCGAAATAAATAGACCACCAGTAATACCAAAGGCAATTGGGGCAAGGCTAAGAACAGATCTGTAATGCGCATTAATATCACATCCCACCAACCACCAAAATAACCGGCGATCGCCCCGATTAAGGTGCCCAAAGTGAGGGAAACCGCCATGGCACTCAGCCCCACCGCCAGAGAAATCCGGCCACCGATAAGTAAGCGAGCCAATTGATCCTGCCCCAAATCATTAGTTCCCAGGGGATGTTGCCAACTGGGGGGCGCCGCTGTTTGAGTAAAATCAATTTGGTCGATGGGAACCCGATAAAAGATCGGACCAAAAACCACCGCCAAAACAATTATGATCAGGGCAATTAAGCTCAAGGAAGCTAACGGCTTTTGCCAAATAATTTTTTTGAACCTGAAACTTGTCTGGCGATCGCTGACAGGCGATGGCTTGGAAACGGGAAAATTCTTAGTCATGGGCGAGAGAAACACTAACAATTTGCCAAGGATTAACCGTATTGTCTCCTGGTTGGGGTTCTTCCAACAGATTTACTTTGGTTTGAACACGGTAGTCACAAATTGTGGTGACATCTAACTGGGCGGATTTTCCCATAGTTTCATAGCAACGAATTATCCAATTTTTTGGGTTGTCTTCCTGTCGCTTCAGGGCCATTAAACAAAGATTTTCACTACCAATGGTCAACCAAGGTTTGCCTAACCATGGTTCTGACTGATTTGATGTTGCATTCAGATTCTTAGGAAAATATGGTCTCAAGAGACGATGAATACCATAACCCATGGCTACCGTTTTTGCCGATCGCCAATCTCCTGGGTGGGGATAAAAGTAATAACTAAATTGATGTTTGCCCCGGTCAGCATTGGCATCTGGCCACACACTACTACGCAAAAGTGTTAAGCGCATTAAATTCTCTTTGACATCACAACCATATTTGCAATTGTTCAGCAAACTAACACCATAATTTTCCGTTTGATCGGTTAAAGAAAACCAATGTTGGTGGGGCACTTCCCATTGCGCTTTTTCCATCTCCGTTTGGGGCTTAATCGGGCGATCGACCACAGCACAAGGAGCTTCCGTAGTAAAAAACTCACTTTGCAAAGCCACAGGAAATGCCGCTTTCACCATCACATGGGTTTCTTGCCAATCCACTACTGTTTTTATTTCCAGTAACGGAGAATCTTTGGTTAAGCAATAGTCCTGGATGAAAACCGATTGTTGAAACTTTCTTGTCACCCGCAAACGCCAACGCAGGGGACCTTGTTCCAACCATTGGTGATTAATTAATTGGGCAGAGGGTAAAGAGTATTGCTCGTAATCAGGATCAATATTCCAGGCATCCCAATATTGGCCCTGGTCTCGGAAAAATTGTAATTGATTACCATGGCCAGCTAAAACTTGACGATGGTTAACCAAATCATCAATGCTGATTATTTCGCCACTTTCCGGACTAATTTTAACTTTTAAGCAACCATTATCTAGAATGATTTCTTGATTAAAAACTTGAGATTGTTGATTATCTGATGGAATTTCTTCACACTGCAACCAGTAACCGATACAGGTTAAAGGAGGCGAATTAACTACAAATAATAAAGTGTCTGACGCTGTTAATTGGCTATCAACTAATCTCTCATTTTGCCAATCATAAACTTGATATTTTTTACCTGGCTGAACTGGAATTTCCACTAACTGATTCTGCGGCCAATGAAGAGGATTAAAAATCAATAAAGGTATGTTTTCATCAGTCGGATTACAAGGATATTTAACTTGGCTACTGAGGCTAGCTAGAGATTGATTAATAATTTCATGACTAGTTTGATAAACTTCTTGCCAAGCTTGATTAGCCGTAACAAAAACTTCAGGAATAGATGTGCCTGGCAAAATATCGTGAAATTGATTGAGTAAAACTTTCTTCCAAGCTGATTCTAGTTGAATTTGCGGATATTCATAATTGCCTAACCAGCTAGCAAAACTACTCCAAAGTTCTGCTTCGTACAGTAAATGCTCACATTGGCGATTATAAAACTTCTGGTCAGCATGGACGGTAAAACAACCCCGATGCAATTCTAAATATAATTCCTTCTCCCACACAGGAAAAGATTGATCTGGTTGCAACGCTTGTTTAATACTCGCTAAAAAATCTTCAGCCTTAGCTGTGTTAATAGTTGGGAAAAATTCAGAATTTTGCCACCGCTCTTTCATAAGCCACATATCCCGACTGGGGCCACCACCATGGTCTCCCACCCCCGGTAACCAGAGACATTCCTTTAACTCAGTTTGCTGTTGCCAACGATTAGCATAATTGGCCATAGGCAAAGGTTGATTGTCCATCACCCCGGCTAGATTGGGCGGTGCCATCACTGTAAAAAGTTCTGTCCCATCCGGCGATCGCCAGTGGAAAGCCCCGTGGGGAAAGGGATTGGTATCGTTCCAGTGGAGTTTACCCGTAACAAAATAATCTATCCCACCCTGACGAAAAATTTGGGGCAACTGACCAGAAAAACCAAAACTGTCGGGGAGCCAACCAACTTTACTGATCAGACCAAATTTCCTCTGAAAATACCTCTGGCCGTAAAGCAATTGTCTAGCTAAAGATTCACCGCTAATAATATTTACTTCCGGCTCTACCCACATGCCCCCCAATAGCTCCCAGTTTCCTTTTGCAACTGCCGTTTGAATTTGCTTAAATAACTCTGGTCTATTCGCTTCGAGCCATTCATATAAAACTGGACTGGTGTGGCCAAACACTAAATCGGGAAATTCCCGTTGCAAATTAATTACAGAACGGAACGTTCTTTCTCCCACTTCCCAGGTTTCCTCCAGGGGCCAAAGCCAAGCCATATCCAAATGGGCATGACCCAATAAGTTCATTTGCTGCTGTTTCAAGCCTTCAGTTAATGGCAATAATTTTTGACGCAACACCATTAACGATTGATCAAACGCACTTTGATCAGTAACCTGTTCCCACAGAATTTGTTCTAGAACTTGGCTAACTATAGCTACTTTTTCTGGTTCAAATTGGGTTAAATATAAACTTAATACTTCAATTTCATCAGCAATAAACCCCGGATCTAGTGCTGGATATTGCCGCTCAAATATTAATTGAGATTGCATCAAGCCGCCAATGTCATGGCTAGGACTGGTTAACTGCAACGCTACGGTGAAAGTTTCACCAATTTGGCTATTATCAGTTAACAAAATTCGGGCTTTTGAATCAAATAAATCCCCCGCTTGGACCAACTTACCATTGACAAAAATTTGGGCATTCTGAGCCCACCAAGTTAAGGCTAGCCTTAATGTCAAACCATCTAACGGATAATCTGCTAAAGCTTTAGAAACGGTAAAAGTCTGGGCAAACCATTGGACTTTTTCTCCCTTTTCCCAAACTAAATAGCCTTTTTCATTGACTTTTCCCAAGGGATAACTGCGCCAATCTACAATTTCCCAAGGAGCAGAAGGTAAGCAATGCCAATGGTGCTGACAATCTTGCCGACAGAAACGCCTTAGTTGTTCCAGTACCAGGGCAATACTAATCTCCGGTAGTAATGAATTTGATGATTCTGCCATTATTCATCTGCACTCAGAGCGGCTAGATCCAGTAAAACTTCTCCCTTCATTAACCGTCGACTAGCTTCCAACAAAGTTTCCTCAATGTAGGGCTTCACAAAGTAACCTTTGGCACCTTTTTCCGCTGCCATACGCTGCATTTTTTGTGCTCCCCGGGAGGTAATCATGGCCACCGGAATACGGGAAAGGTTGGCATCTTCTTGAATGCGCTCCAGCAATTCCAGACCGTTCATGCGGGGCATTTCAATGTCACAGAGAATTAAATCACAGGGCAGGCCTGACTTGAGTTTTTCCCAGGCATCCTGGCCATCCCGGGCGGTTTCTGTGTGGTAATCGGCTTTTTTAAAGGTCATGGAAAGCATTTCCCGCACCATTACCGAGTCATCGATAATTAACACCGTTGAACGTAGGGTGCCAGGACTACTTTTCACAATGGTGGGAGCTTCTTCAGAGAAGTTGCCCCGGGCTTTTTTGAAGCGGGACAGAATGGAATTGGTTTTGCGGGTACTGCCAGGAAGTAACACTTCTCCACTCAACATCCGGTTAGCCGCATCCAAAATGTCTTTTTCCGTATAGGGCTTAGTGAAATAACCCGTTGCCCCCAGTTTGGCCGCCACCTTACGATGGCGATCGGCTCCCCGGGAAGTGAGTAAGGCCACCGGAATGGAGGAGAGTTCTTCGTCTGCTTGTAGTTCCGACAACAACTCCAAGCCATTTTTACGCGGCATTTCAATGTCACAGAAAACCAAATCACAGGGCAGCCCAGACTTCAACTGGTCCCAGGCTTCTTGCCCATCTCGGGCCTGTTCCACCCGGAAACCAGCTTTTTTGAAGCTGAGGGATAGCAGTTCCCGCACCGTGATGGAGTCGTCCACAATCAGCACAGTGGGGTCCATGTGGACTTCATTGGCTGTGGGTGTGAGAGTTTTACGCCATAGTCCGCCACTACTGTCGGTGCGGAGACGACCCTGGGCAATTTCGATTAGTTCCAAAACATCGGCAATGGGCATGATGCTGCCATCCCCCCGCACAGTGGCCCCGGCAATACCAGGGGGTTTGGGAATGGGTCCCTCAATCTGTTTGATGACAATTTCTTCTTCCCCTAGGATCTGGTCAATCTGCAGGGCTAGCAGGTTACCAGAACTGCCCCGGGCGATGATAACCCGCACCACATCTTCCTCTTGCTTGCCGCCATACACACTCCCCCGGCTCAATTGACGGTTATAGTTGAGCAAATCTTTGAGGGGATAGAGGGGTAAAAGCAGGGCTTCCTTGCCGTATTTGACGCACTTTTGACCATCTTCATCGGTGACAATGTCCTTGGGCAGGTAGTCCCTGGTATCTTCTACCCCGTCCATGGGAAAGGCGATGCGAGCCCGATCGCTCAGGCAACAAAGGGCTTTGCAAATGCTCAGGGTGAGGGGCAAACGGATGGTAAAAGTGGTGCCCTTACCCACAGTGGAATCGATGTTAATGGCTCCCCGGATATCAATCAGACTGGTACGTACCACGTCCAGACCCACCCCCCTACCGGCAAAGTCGTCTGCCGTATCCTTGGTGCTAAAACCAGCATGGAACAAGAGGTCATACACTTCCGATTGGGAGAGGCTCTGGGCCTCCATCCGGGTGATGAGACCCTTTTCAACCGCCTTTTGTTTGACCATTTCTGTGTTGATACCGGCCCCATCATCAGAGACAGTAATCAGAGTCTGGTTCCCTTGAAGAAAGGCCCGCACGGCGAGATGTCCTTCGGGAGATTTGCCCAATTGTTGCCGTTCCGCTGGGGTTTCAATGCCGTGGGTGATGGCATTGTTAACCAAGTGGGTCATGGGGTTGTAGAGGTGCTCCAAAATCATTTTGTCGATCAGCACATCGCCCCCTTCCACTTCCAGGTTGACTTTTTTATTCAGCTTCATGGACACTTCCCGGATAGCCCGTGGCAGGCGATCGGCCGTTTGGGTAAAGGGCACCATGCGGGATTTGGTCATCCCCTCCTGGAGTTGGGTGGTTACCTGTCTTAGGGTCCTGGCAACTTGATCAGTCTCGTCCACCAGGTACTGAATATCTGACGCAGACTCCCGCACCCGTACAATTAGTTCAATCATCTCCTGGGAAAGTAGATGAAAGCCCGTAAAACGGTCCATTTCCAGGGCATCCAAGGGCTGTTCGTTCATGGTGGAAGAACCGGAGGCTGTGGCCCTGGCATCGGGGTAGGTCGTTTTCGAGGATTGATAACGGTTGCTGGTGCTGCGACTAGCCAATAGGGCCCCCTCCAGCAAAGTTCTCTCGTATAAGTCCTGCATACGCCCCCCCACGTCGCTGAGGTTTTGGGCCTGGTTAAGCAGATTATCCAAAAATTGCCGCAAACGCTCTTGATCCTGTTCGAGGCGGTTCCGTTTGACTACTAGTTCCCCAATTAAGTTACTAAGATTGTCCAGTTGTTTAATGGGCACCCGCATGGTCTGCTCAAAACTACGGGATTTAACTTGCCTGGGCCGGGCGGGTAATCGAGCCCCTCCCATACCGGCTATGCCTCCCCCAAGATTGCTATCCGCTTGTTCCAACAATGCTTCCAAGTCTTTGAATTCGTCCTCATCTTCCTCTTCCACAGCCACGGGTAAGCGGAAAGGATGGCTGATGGTGGCAAAGGATTTTTGCGCTGGGGTATCGATGAGGCTTTCTAGTTCGGTAAAGGAAAAATTCTCGTCCAGGACAGGGGCATCAATCAGTCCATCTAGGTCATCGATCGCCGCAAACAGCATTACTTTGCCTGTCGATGGGGGCGCCGACTCAGCACCGGCAAAGGTGTGCAAACCAGGGCTGGTGATGGTGGGCTCAGCATCCCCTACCCCTAGTAAATCCTGCAACTCCGCCAAGTCATGGTCATTGAGGCCACCACTGGTTTGGTAGGCGGGGGCACTGGTTTCGGGAATGGAGGCAAGGGGATCCGCTTCCATCATTTGGTCAATTTCTAGCCAACTGGAGCTTTCAAAGGGATCGATCGCCGTTGGGGGGGCATCTTCATCCGTAAAGAGAGCGTCTAGTTCCGCTTCCGGGGAATTGAAATCTAGGGTCATGCGGACCGGTGGCTCTTCCTCCTCAGGGGACGATGGGCCAAACCCTTCCCCCTGGATGACGGTGGGCTCTCCTTCAAACAGATCACCAAAATCCAATTCCTCAATGCCGTTATTTTCCTCGTCACCGCCAATGAGGGAAGTAAAGGCATCTTCCCCCTCCTCTTCCTCAAACCAATTTTCGAATGCCTGGGCTGGGTTGGGATCGCTAGTCATTGCTTCTTGCTACTCTTCCACACGGTATCCAAATTCTAACAACTGCTGGCGAGACTGCCGCCATTTTGGTTCAACTTTCACAAATAGTTTTAAATAAACATCCCCGGAAATTAATTTTTGAATTTGTTGCCGAGCCGCACTCCCGATCGCCTGGAGCATACTACCTTTTTGCCCAATGATAATGCCCTTTTGGGAGCCCCTTTCCACTGTAATGGCAGCAAAAACATTGGTACGCTGGGGGGTTTCCTCCACCTTCTCAATGGCGATCGCCACGGAATGGGGCACTTCCTGGCGAGTAAGCAGCAAAATCTGTTCCCGAATTAACTCGCCCATAATGAAGCGTTCTGGCTGATCAGTGACCAAATCCGGCGGATAGTAATAGGGTCCAGGCTCCAGTCTTGTTTCCAGGGCACTCTGAAAATCACTTAAACCTTCCCCCGTCAAAGCGGAAAATTTAAAGCAGGGCCAGCCATGGTCTTCTGTCAGGGTTTCATAGCTAGCGTTAAGTTCTTCGCGCTGGTCTGGGGGCTGTTGATCCTGTTTATTCAGACCCACCACCACCGGCCCATCACTTTTTTGGAGCAAATCCACCACAAACTGGTCTCCCCGACCCAAAGTTGCACTGCTATCCACCAAAAAAACGATCAGATCAACGCTATGGATAGCTTGGATGGCGTTTTTCACCAATACTCTCCCCAACTCATGGTGGGGCTTGTGAATACCAGGGGTATCGAGCAAAATCATCTGACAGGTGGGGGTGGTGACAATGCCCTGGAGTCGATTGCGGGTGGTTTGGGCCACCGGAGAGGTAATGGCAATTTTCTGTCCCACCAATTGGTTCATCAAAGTTGATTTGCCCACATTGGGACGGCCTACAATGGCCACAAAACCGGAACGAAAATCTGGAGGAGCCTGGGGAATAGTTGCAGTGGTGTTGGGGATATCCATCAAAAAAATTGAGCCTAAAAATTCCGCAGTTTATGGTGATCGGGAAGAAAAACTTTAAAAATGTTACTGAATTAATCAGCCACGGGGAAAAGTCAAGGGAGTAAACCATCCCAAGAGAAAACGGCTTGCCAGCTTGACAAAAAAATATGTTGGGTTAACCCCCCTGTGCCATTCGGTAATCCTTCATCCTAGCCCTTGTGGAATCCCTTAATAATTCGTCATCATGGTGATATTGATTTTTTGGGTATCTTTTAGCTATGCGGCTGTAGGAGCGTGATGTTGGTTTCGGTGGCAATACCCCGGACTAAGATCACAAAAATTATTGATTATCCCTGAACCTTGTCACCATTTGCGGCGTCTAAAGGCCCACTCGCTAGGACACGGTGTAAAAAATTGACGACTGCACTACCTACCCTATTCTCCACCATCAATGACTTAGTCTAAGGCATTTTTGGGAAAGATGGTAACAGTGACAGTTATTCTGTTGCTCTTCATTAAGGAGTCATTCCGAATGCCCACCGCCAATCTCTCCTCCCCTACCTCCACCCCCACTTTCACCGCCGATATGGTGAGGTCCTATCTCCATGAAATTGGTCGGGTACCCCTGCTAACCCATGAGCAAGAAATTATCCTCGGCAAACAAGTCCAACAAATGATGGCTCTGCTGGATCAGAGAAAGGCCCTGGCCGACAAGTTAGGCCGAGAGCCCTCCGATGGGGAATGGGCTGAAGCGGCGGATTTGTCGGTGACGAAACTACAGCGTTACCTGGGCCAAGGGGAACGGGCCAAACGCAAGATGATTGAAGCAAACCTCCGTTTAGTAGTGGCAATCGCCAAGAAATATCAGAAGCGGAATATGGAATTTTTGGATCTGATCCAAGAAGGTAGCCTCGGTTTAGAAAGGGGAGTAGAAAAATTTGACCCCACCAAGGGCTATAAATTCTCCACCTACGCCTACTGGTGGATCCGCCAAGCCATCACCCGGGCGATCGCCCAACAGGGCCGGACTATCCGTTTGCCCATTCACATCACCGAAAAGTTAAACAAAATCAAAAAAACCCAACGGGAACTCTCCCAACAGTTGGGTCGCAGTGCCACCCCCGCCGAAGTGGCCCAGGCCCTGGAAATTGATCCGAGTCAAATTCGCGAGTACCTCAGCCTGTCCCGCCAACCCATTTCCCTCGATGTGCGGGTAGGAGATAACCAGGACACGGAATTATCGGAACTGCTGGAGGACGAAGGAGTTTCCCCCGATGCCTACATCACCCAGGAGTCCATGCGCCAGGACTTGCAAAATTTGCTGGCGGAATTAACGCCCCAACAACAGGCGGTGCTGACCATGCGCTTTGGTCTTAACGATGGCCAGGAGTTGTCTTTAGCCAAAATTGGCCAGCATCTCAACATCAGCCGGGAAAGGGTCCGCCAATTAGAAAACCAAGCTCTTACCCAACTGAAGCGTCGGCGGGCTAATATGGCAGAGTATATTATCGCCAGTTAGTTGCCCAATTACGGTGCCACTCGGCCAGCATCTGGCCAAGCTAAATAGGACTGAGTTTTTTTCCCTCTGCCATGGTGGGGGGGAAATTTTTTTGCTTGGGCAGGGGAGCATTGAGGGCGGTTTCCAGATCAGCTTTGCCCAGGCGTTGTTCCAGAATATCCATTACTTCCCGACCGAAATCATTGGGGTTTTGTTGCCAAGCCTGGAGGCAAACTTCACCAAAAAATGAGCCAAGGGGTTCTGGATTCCAGAGTAATTTTTTGGCCGTCCAGGGCATCATACTCATGGGGTCATAGCCTGGTTTGAGGATTTCTTTGTTCAGGGCATAGGTTTCTAAATGGGTGTGGGGTTGTAGCCCAATGAAGAAAATGGCCGGCTCCACTTTTTCGGCACCAAAAATAGCTTCCAATTCTCGGTGGTAGGCAATGGTTTGACGGATGGTATCCAGGGTTTCATCGATAACGTTGAAGGAATAATTGACGGAAACCAAATCATTAAAGCCCGCTCCCTTTAGATCCCGACAGTTCTGCAACACGGTGCGGAGGTTGTAGCCCATGCGCATTTTCCGCACCAATTCCTGGGAGCCGCTGGTGATGCCAATTTCAAAGTAATTCATCCCCGTTTGCACCATCAGTTCACATAACCGGGGGGTTAAATTATCAGCTCGGATATAGGCCGCCCAGTGAATATCCTTCATACCCGAAGCGGCGATCGCCTCCAACAGTTCCACCACGTCATCGATGAAAACTTTAGCTGGAATAAATTGGGCATCAGTAAACCAAAAATTGCGGATGCCCCGGTCGTAGAGCTGTCGCATTTCCTGCACCACTTCAGCGGCGGGGTTAATTCTGACCTGTTTCCCTTCCACCACGGTGTAAACGCAGTAACAGCAATTGTGGGGACAACCCCGCTTTGTTTGTACCCCTAGGTAAAAATCATCTTCCTGGAGGTAATAGTCAAAGGCGGGCCAAATTTGCTCGATATAGTCATAATCACAGGCGGTTTTGACCATGGGGGAAGGCTGTTCATGGATTAATCGGGGCCGGGGCTGACTGCGGCCGACCACGTAACATCGTTCATCCTCAATGGCTTGCCCCCGCAGGTATTTTTCCAGTAACGTCTCCCCTTCCCCTACTGACACAATGGTGCCCGCTGGCAACTTGGTTTTTAGCTGTTCATAAAAAACACTAACTGCTCCGCCCCCGACAATGATTTGGGGATCACTGCAATAACGCTTTGCCCTCCGCAATCCCCGCTTGATTAAGCCCAAATTGCGCCACAATTCGCCGTAATAGGCGCTGGTAACTTTCAAACCACCCAGAGCTCCCCTCAGTTTCACCAGGGGATTTTTGCCGTAGTAAAACTCAAACGCATTCTGGAGAGGATTGCCGCCCCTTCCCCCCACCGGGGCATAAATTTGAATATCCCGCCAGGAAAAAACTAAAATTGTCGGTTCGAATTCATCAATACACTCATCCAAAGCGCGGTTGAAATCTAGGGGAGGAATAGTGCCTAAATCAAAAATTCGCTGGGCGATCGCCGGAAAGCATTTATGGACATGGTCCGCCAGATAAACCACCCCAATGGGGAAAATTGGGTTACAGGGAAGACGAACGTACAAAAGGCGATCGGTCATGGCGTTAGGACACTGGTAGGGTGAGATCAGCGACGGGAGGGATTAGCCCCACCTCCTCACAATTGTAATATATCTTAATGATTGGCTGGGGCTGCCGAGCCCAGATTTTAACCGTTCCAGCCCCGGGTAATTGCCAAAGACAAAATTAAATACCCAGAAAAAACTTTCCTAAACCCATGGCAAAGCCAGAGTCAAAAAATTTGATTGTAATTATCTTTACAGCGGATCGGGATCAGCGGGTGTTAGCTTTGTCCAGAATAGTAAAAAGACCTTTTTTTAATAAAATCCCATGCCTGCCATGTCTCAAATTCTTGATCCCATCCCCAACGACCAGCCGTCAGCCCTATTCTGTTGCTACGTTAATGCCACCAATCAAATTCAAGTGGCTCGCATTACCAATGTCCCCAATTGGTATTTTGAAAGAGTTGTGTTCCCTGGTCAACGGTTAGTATTTGAGGCGGTGCCCAGTGCCCAGTTGGAAATTCACACTGGCATGATGGCGAGCTCAATTATTTCCGACACCATTCCGTGTGAACAGCTCAGCATCAACCCCGATGGACTGGACTCGGAAGGATTTGCTTCCCCAGAACCAGAAGACCAAAACGACTCCGCCGGAATCCCTTCCCAATCTTTAGTAGCCTAGGAAAACTCAAACCAGAGAGTGAAAAAAAGTCGCCGTTAACCTGACATACTCCCCGATGGAGAACCGGCACCATCATATAATTGAGCGGAAAGCATGGTAACCAGGCCCCGAACTCAATTAGTGGAATTAACGACGGTATGAAGATTTTATTTGTGGCGGCGGAAGTCTCCCCCCTAGCAAAGGTAGGTGGTATGGGGGACGTGGTGGGTTCCCTGCCCAAAGTTCTGCATCAGTTGGGCCATGATGTCCGTGTTTTCATGCCCTACTACGGTTTCATTAGCGACAAAATTGATGTGCCCCTTGAGCCGGTCTGGAAAGGGGAAGCCATGTTCCAGCAGTTTGCCGTTTACCAAGCTAACCTCCCCGATACCGACATTCCCCTTTATTTGTTTGGCCATCCTGTGTTCGATTCCCGTCGTATCTACGGGGGGGAAGATGAGGCTTGGCGTTTTACCTTTTTTTCCAACGGGGCGGCGGAATTTGCCTGGAACCACTGGAAGCCAGAAATTATCCACTGCCATGATTGGCACACCGGCATGATCCCCGTTTGGATGCACCAATCCCCGGACATTGCCACTGTATTTACCATCCACAATCTTGCCTACCAAGGACCCTGGCGGGCTTTGTTGGAAAGTATGACTTGGTGTCCCTGGTATATGCAGGGAGATAATGTAATGGCGGCGGCGATCCAGTTTGCCAATCGGGTGACCACGGTTTCCCCCACCTATGCCCAACAGATTCAAACCCCTGCCTATGGGGAAAAACTAGAGGGGTTATTGTCCTACCTCAGTGGTAATTTAGTCGGCATTCTCAACGGCATTGATACGGAGACTTATAACCCAGCCGAAGACCGCTTTATTAGTAGCGCCTTTAACGCGGAAAGTTTAGATAAACGGGTAAAAAATAAAATTGCCATCCAGGAGGAGACGGGGTTAGAAATTAACCGTAATGCCATGCTGGTAGGCATAGTAGCGCGCTTGGTGGAACAGAAAGGTATTGATCTGGTGATTCAGATTCTTGACCGCTTCATGTCCTATACCGATTCCCAGTTAATTATCCTCGGCACTGGCGATCGCCATTACGAAACCCAACTTTGGCAGATGGCGTCCCGATTTCCTGGACGGATGGCGGTGCAATTACTCCATAACGATGCCCTTTCCCGTCGAGTCTATGCCGGAGCCGATGTGTTTTTAATGCCTTCCCGCTTTGAGCCCTGTGGCTTGAGTCAACTAATGGCCATGCGCTATGGCTGTATCCCCATTGTGCGGCGTACCGGTGGATTGGTGGATACGGTATCTTTCTACGATCCCATCAATGAAGCGGGTACTGGCTATTGCTTTGACCGCTATGAGCCCCTGGACTGCTTTACCGCCATGGTGAGGGCCTGGGAAGGTTTTCGCTTCAAGGCCGATTGGCAAAAATTACAGCAACGGGCCATGGGGGCAGACTTTAGTTGGTACCGTTCCGCCGGGGAATATATCAAGGTCTATAAGGGCGTGTTGGGCAAGCCCCAGGAGTTGAGTCCCATAGAGGAGGAAAAAATTGCCAAGTTAACCGCCTCCTATCGTTGACCTTTCCCGGGTTAGGAGTTTGTTGGCAAGGTTTTAATCTGACCCCGAAATCGCCTCACTCACTCCCTGGTATGGGTAGATCTTTCCTTTCCTTATTTCCCCCAGCTTGGAGAGCAGATGGGCTTTTGAAATAACTTTAAGGTTGAAGGTTTCAGCGGGAATTAACTCCGAGGGAACTAAGCTTTGCTGGGCAATGCCACGATGTTATCGCCTCGCCAAATACCCATCTTCAAAAAAATTAGTGCCCAATGCTTGTGATGGGACAAAAGCTATGTTAACGTTATAAATCGTGCCAATGAGGCACAACGGGTCGCTAGCTCAGCGGTAGAGCACTCGGCTTTTAACCGATTGGTCCTGGGTTCGAATCCCAGGCGACCCATATTTTTAAGAAACTATGTAGACATAAGTTATCGGCGGGCGTCTCGGTGGATTTTTTCCCAACCTGGCCGGGGTTCTTGTTAACTGGTTCCCCATGGATTGCCCATCGCCTAACCGCACTATGTTACAGGCGAGAGGAATCGCAAATAAAAGCTATATTGTAGGTAAGCTTCCCCCAGAGGGTTTTGGAACATTTTAGGAATGAACTTTTACTGGCCCCGTTTTGTCAAAGTTTTTTATCGCCGCGAGCCCATCTCCAGCTTCATTTTGATTGTGGCGGCGGTGGATATGGTGTTGGGGGGAGTAGATGGCAAGTGGAGCTTATTTTCCCTGGGCTTGATGGTGGCTCTGTTGGGGGTAGGAGTACGCTGGTGGCAGTCAGAAAAAACTAAATCGATCGCTGTTAAACAGCCTCCTCGCCGTTATTTACCCCCTAGTGGTGGCACCCAGCGCCAACCCTTACCTATGTTAACTAAGCAACATCGTCGCTGAGCCAGGGGGGCACTCCCCCAGTGGTGAGCCAGGTAACTGGAAAGACTTCGGCAAAGGCTTGAATAACTAGGGGTTGGACTACATCAACAGTGAGACCGGGCAGGAACTGGTTTAAGCTCCCCACAGGCCGATCGCCAATGCCACAGGGCACAATCTGGCTAAATCCTGCCAGATCAGGACAAATATTGAGGGCAAAACCATGGCAAGTGATCCAGCCACTGACCTTAATGGCGATCGCCGCCACCTTATGGCCCCCTAACCAAACCCCCGTTAAACCAGGAATACGCTCCCCCGGTAGGTCTAATTTGCCCAGGGTGACGATCAACACCTCTTCTAGTTGTCGCAAATACCAGTGCAAGTCCTTCTGGAAATGATTTAAATCCAGGATGGGATAGCCCACCAATTGTCCGGGACAATGATAGGTTACTTCCCCGCCCCGTTCCGTGCGCCACAATTCCGCCGGGGGATGTTCCGGGTCGAACTTCAGATACTTGGTTTGGGAACCAGTGCCCAGGGTATAGACCGGGGGATGCTCCAACAGCATCAGTCCGTCCTCCCGTTGGCGATCGCCTTGTTTAGCCCTGACCCATTGGCGTTGATAGTGCCAGGCTTGGCAGTAGGGCACCAGCCCCAACGATAATAAACGACAGGAAGGATTGGCCATGGCGCTACAACGGAAACAGAATTAAGCTAAAGTTGCCAGAAATTAAGAAACGTAAAGAGATGCAAAGGAAAGTCAAAATCACCTAACGGATTAAGTCTTATTCAATACATAGTGCTAATCTGAAGATAGTCTTAGGGGTTGATTATTTACCACCACAATTCTCTGGAAGACTTTACCTCTACCCTAGGGATGGTTAAAAGTGAACCAAAGAATAACAATGTCAGGGTTATAATTCATCACTAAGCCCAAATTTATGGTGCTTTCTTCAATGATCCATACTTTCAATATCCTTAGCGACAAGGCGTTTCAAGTAATGATTCCACCCCACTGTTTCTGGGAATAGTTGCCTAATCTAACCTGGTTTTTAGAACCCAAGGTAGATTCACAAAAACCCAACCATTGCTCATTTTTTATTAATTTTACGAAGGGAGAATTCAGTATGAAACTGTTAATTCAGGGCAATAATATCACAGTTACTGAAGCGATTCATGATTACGTGGAAGAAAAAGTCGAGAGAGCAGTTAAACATTTTCAAAATCTAACTACCAAAGTTGATGTTCATCTTTCCGTGGCCCGCAACGCCCGCATTACTAACAAACATAAGGCGGAAGTAACGGTCTATGCCAACGGTACAGTGATCCGAGCCCAGGAAGGCAGTGAAAATCTTTACGCAAGCATTGATTTGGTGGCCGATAAAATTGCCCGTCAATTGCGGAAATATAAAGAACGTATCCAAGATAAGCAACATGGCAATGTCAAAACTAGCGAAATTGTTGAAGACAAGCCGGTGGAAGCAAATCTAATTGGCGATCGGGCTCCCGAATTACCGTCGGAAGTGTTGCGGATGAAATATTTTGCCATGCCCCCCATGGCCATTGAAGAAGCCCTGGAACAGCTACAGTTGGTGGACCATGACTTTTACATGTTCCGCAATAAGGACACCGATGAAATTAACGTCATCTACATCCGTAACCATGGCGGCTATGGCGTTATTCAGCCCCACCAAGCCAACTAGTTACTGACTGAAACTTAACTTCAAATAAAGCAAGGATGGGTCCGAAAGGCCTATCCTTTTTTGTTGTCCAAAAACTTTATTCCGTGGCCCCCTCAAATAAAAGCCCCCGGGCTTCATGCTGTGAGTAACAACGAAGCTAACCCAGGGGAATAAACACACTTAAGAGGTACGATCCAGCAGTATGGCGACTAAATAGAATCTAGCGACTACGGGGTAACAAGGCCACAGGATTGACGGCATTAGTTCCGCCTACCCGAATTTCAAAGTGGAGGTGGGGCCCGGTGCTGCGGCCAGTGCTCCCCATTTCCGCAATTTGTTGACCTTGTTCAACGTATTCTCCCCGACGCACCAACAAACGGTTGTTATGGGCATAGTAGGTAACACTGCCATCACCATGGCGAATTTTAACCAAATTACCAAAACCGCCGGAGTTCCAACCAGAAAAGACCACTTCTCCAGAGGCCGCCGCCATGATAGGGGTGCCAATGGGGGCAGCAATATCAATGCCGCGGTGCATGCGGCCCCAACGGGGACCAAAACCAGAAGTGAAGACTCCCTTAGCGGGCCAGATATAGCCATTAAACTGGGCTGGACCGCGGGGAAAATCAGGAGTACTCAAGCCCGGCAACTCGGGGCTGACTTCCTGGATAACCGGAATCTGAATACTGTCGTTGTAGCCCTGCACTGGGCTAGGGGCCGCACCGATAATTTGGGACTGGCCAACGGAAGTAGAAAACTGACTCCTTTGTCCCTGGGGAGAATATTGCCGTTGTAATTGGGCTAAATCTTGCCGGGGCTGGTTGAACTTGACAGGTAGGGCTTGGGGGGAACGGGCTTGCCAATCAGGAACCGCTTCGTTGTTAACTTGGCGGGCAACGGTCACGGCCCTTTGGGGCACCATCGGAGTTCTGGTCGGTTGGGTTTGATTGAGCTGGGTTACCTCTGCTTTTAGCTGGGTTTGGTATTGGGCTTCCGGCTCCTCCTGGGCTCTGGCTACCCTTGTTTGGGCCGTCGGCTGGGTAGAAACAAAGCTAGGCAAGCTGGGGGTCACAGATTCCGGCACTGCGGCCACAGTGATGGGAGGGGGAATGACCAAAATCTGCTCTGCTTTGATCTCGTCCGGATTACTCAGACCATTTGCTTGTTGGATTTTTTCCGGCTGAATGTCGTGGCTGCGGGCAATCTGACTGAGGGTGTCCCCTGGCTTAACTTGGTAGGATATTTGCCCATCAACATCGGGAGTAACTGTAGGAGTCGAGGGTAATGCTGCAATGGCAGGGGAAGTTTCCAGCACGACCGGAGTACCGGGCAATGCAGGCTGGGCCACGATCGCCGGGGTTGTTTCGGGGGGGATAACGGCGATCGCCACGGGCTGGTCAATGTTTAACGCCGTTTGCACTGGTTGGGCCGGCTGGGCCATACCATTCTGACGCAAATTATCTAAGGAAATATCTTCCCCAGAGGCTAAGGATTCATCTTGCCGTTGGGTTTTGCTGGGAGCTGGGGCCACAGCGGGGAGAGTAGGCACGGGCATAGATTGGGGATTGGCCGGGCTGGAGCTAGGCTGAACTTCAATGGCGGTAAACTCTTCCGGCGCTACCACGGCAATGGGAATGGGGCGATCGCCATGGGCGGCGGCGGCCACTTCTACGGGGCTGGGCAGGGAAGCTTTTGTGTCGAGCTTAATGCCTGCATCTTCAGCGGTACTTTTAATTCTTTGGGAAGTTAACTTTTCTTCCAACGGTTCAACGACGGTGCCCTGCATCGGGCGACTCACATCGGCAACTAAAGTTTGGGCCTTGGGCTTAACGGCAATGGTATTAGCGGTGCTAGAAGACTGACCGGGAGCTAAGGATGAAGAGACAACCAGGGAATCAGTCTGCTCCAGGGGAGCTAGGGGCGGAATAGTGGCAGCAGGAGCTTGGTCGTTAGCTGCTTTTACTGAAGAACTAGGTCTGGGAATACTGAGTACTTGTCCTGCCTGCAACGCCGTATCAGTGCTAATGCTATTGGCCAGGGCAATGGCTTTGGCGTCCACTTGAAAAGCTTGGCTAATTTGCCAAAGGGACTCACCTTCTTTGACTTGGTGCTTCAGGGAAGGGGAAGCCAGTACGGACTCAGTGGGGGAGCCATGGGATTGGTCTAGGGATAAGTTACTCACCGCAGCCAAGGGGGAGTTGCCAGAACTGGTGGCGGCGGTGGCGGTTTGGGAAAACAACATACCCGTTGCTCCCATGGAAACAGCTAAACCCACCATTGCAGCAGAGCGGCGAACCCGACGGTATCCTTCGCCCAGGGGCACATTACCCTCTTGTTTAGTGCTTCCATCATAGGAACTAGTCTCCATCGAAGGGGATGAACACGAGGGAAAAAATGTCGCCGGTTGATTGAGTACGTCTTTCAAGAAGAACCTCCTTGTGTGTGAATGAGCCTAAAACCTAGAGCTAGATTGTTAGACCGCCACAGCCATTTCAGGTTTGATGGGAGATTAAATTCCACGACTGAATCTGACTGAGCCAATATACCTAATGAAGAATGAAGACTGCTAAGAAAGATTAACCTGCTTTCAATGATTCGACAAGCTGGTAGAAATTCCTGTTTTTACAGAGTTGTGAAAAATAGTAACGAATTTAGATCAGTGGTTAACTGACCCCCTAGACGTAGGTCTCCGCTTTTTGTTTCTGGCAAATTTCCTTACCCTGCCAAGCTTTTTCCCTAGCTGCTTTGCCTACTTTTCTCGGAAAAAATCCCCCGGCGATCGCCTAGAACCATCAGTTCTAGGTCTATTTTTAATCAGAAATTTTAATTGAATCGAGTCCTTGGCTAATTCGCTCCAGCCATCACAATTTCTTATCAGTTCATTAGTTCGATTTTGTCACTTTTGCCCCATCCCATTGCAGTGGCAGAGCTTCCTAACCAAGACTGCGTAACTGTCGCCTGGCCTCAAACAGGGCGATGGCGGTGCTGGAGGCTAAATTCAAGCTCCTCACCTCACATTGGGGCATGGGAATGCAAAGTAACTGGGTCGATAAATCCCGCATCATCTGGGGTAAACCATCTGTTTCACTGCCCATCATCAGCCAATCCGTGGGCTGGTAAGTATAGTCCCAAAAATTAACCGTGCCAGTGACGCTAAAACCGAGCAGGTTACCCCCCTGGATACGCCAATGGGCAATAAATTCTTCGCAACTATTGTGATAATGGAGGTCAACATAGGGCCAATAGTCTAATCCTGCCCGTTTGAGATAGCGATCGCCTAGTTCAAAACCCAGGGGGCCGACCAAATGTAATTCTGTCCCAGTGGCGGCACAAGTTCGGGCGATATTGCCAGTATTGGGGGGTATTTGGGGATTAACTAGGACAACTTTCACCATAAAGGTTATTTTTGCGGGATTTAATCAGGATTTATGCGAAAAATGGTCAGAAATATTTTCCCATGTCAGTGATGGAGATCACAAACTATCGATAAACAACAGTTATTAAACTGTCCCCTCGGCAAAAGTTTATGATTTTTTATCAGCTACTGAGGCCATCAGACTAAACTCAGTATTTCATCCCGGGCTTTGGTGAGGGGTAAACAGAGGTCCTGGGCCAGCATGGCTTCCTCCGTCTGCGTTTGGAGAATCGCCTCCTGGACAATGGTTTGGGGACTTTTACCCCGTTCATATTGGCTCAGCCATTGTTGGGCCATGTTGCCTTCCCGCAGAATTTTCAACAATGGGGGCAAAAAGCAAGCAAAGCCTTGATATTTAGCTTCCGGCTGTACGGACTGGTATAACTCCTCAATCCATTCCCTGGCGGCGATCGCCCGGCCATCTCGCCAATGGTGCAGGGTACTGTGCAAACTACCGACGGCGGCATCCATTTCGTTTTGATCCGCTAGGGTAAGCAATTCTGAGGGGGTAAGCTGGCTTTGTTGGAGGGGGTCCAGGGTGGGGTCGGCCAGCATTTGTTGTAAACGGGCCTCCAGTAGGGCCACGATCGCCAAAAGAGAAAGGGGGTTAGTGACCAAATCGCAGATCCGTAACTCCAAACGGTTCAGGTTATGGGGTCGATTATCGCCGTTGGGACGCACCGCTGACCAAAGATGGCGGACATTTTGCATAGTGCCCAGGGTCAATTGCTCCTCTGTCCATTGCACAAAATGGGCATGGCTCGTAAACAGGGGCACTTCCTGGGGAGTTTTGGGGAACATCTGCCAACGGCTGGAATGGTAGCCGGTTACCTGGCCATTTAAAAAAGGGGAAGAGGCACTAAGGGCCAAATATAGAGGTGCTTCCATCCGCACCAAACGACAGGCCCGCATCAACTCCTCCACGTCCCCAATGCCGATATTAATGTGAATGCTGGCGGTGACCACCTGGGTGCCGTAGGTCTGTTCGATGTAAGTGTGGTAGGGATTTTGGGGGTCAGAACGGTAAAAGGTGTCCGTCCCCCCCAGGGCCAGGCAACTGCCCGGTATTAGTGTGTAGTCTTGCCCCAGTTGACTGAGGTAATGGCGCAATTGACGACGGGGCTGGAGGATGGCACACAACAGGCGATCATAGCTATTTATAGGGGGCGTAGTGTATTCCACATTGCGGCTGTCCGGCTCCCGCACAAATCCACTTAAATCCCGCACAATGCGATCGGAAAGCCCCACAATCTCCCCGGTCTTCTTGCCGGTATAGATTTCGACTTCTAACCCTTTAGTCAACTGCACTGCACTCGCCTCTTTAAAATTAATTGGGGGGAAGACCACCAGGAAACAGTAAATACGGAAAGGCGCTGAAAATAGATCACCACTCCGCTTTCCTAGTATCTCACCGCCTACCCCGCCAGGGCTAACAACTCTTCTGTTAACTCAAAGTTGCTGGTGACCGATTGCACATCGTCCAAGGATTCTAGCGTTTCAATCATTTGCATAAGGGCTTTGGCCTGGTCTGGGTCAGCAATTTCCATGGTGTTTTCCGGCAACCAACGCAGTTCCGTCTCTGCAATGGCAAAGCCATGGTTCTGTAACACTTGGTTGAGGCTTTCCAGTTGACTTACCTCACTGAAAACTTCCACACCGCCCCCATCTTCCTCGTCTAGCCATTCGTAACTTTCCCCCTCCCCCTCCAGCAAAGCTTCCAGCAATTTTTCTTCCTCCAGTTCCCCCTCCAAACGAATTACTCCTTTTTTGCTAAACATCCAACTGACACAACCGGTTTCCCCCAAATTCCCCCCTTTTTTGCTGAACGCCGCCCGTAGATCCGCCGCCGTGCGGTTGCGATTATCGGTGAGGGCTTCAATTAACACCGCTACTCCCCCTGGGCCATAGCCTTCATAGCGCATTTCTTCGTAGTTACTTTCCCCATCTTCATAGGTTCCCGCCCCCTTGGCGATCGCCCGGTCGATGCTGTCATTGGGAACCCCTGCGGCCTTAGCTTTTTCAATGGCTGTCCGCAGTTGAAAGTTGCCCGCCGGATCGGGGATACCTTGGCGAGCGGCCACAATGATGGCCCTGGATAATTGGGTGGTGGTTTTACCTTTTTGGGCATCCACCCGTGCCTTTTGCCGTTTAATACTTTGCCATTTACGGCCGCCCATTGCTCTTTACCGTCTAACGAACACCCCCATAATTATTCCATTTCTGGGGGAGAGGAAGAAACAGAGGTGGGGATTTCCTCCTCATCCTCGATCATGCCGGGGTCAATGAGGGTAATGTCAAATTGTTCGTTGCCCGGAATGGTGCCAAATTGATCCCGACGGCGGTACTCGTAGCGCACAGAGACCTGGGGACCCATGACAATTTCGTCTCCAGTCTGGATAGTATGTTCTTGTCTTTTTTTACCATTGATCATCAGACCATTAACACTGCTCTGCCCATCTTCATCGCCGTCAATAATCCGGTAAGCCGCCTGAACATCTTCGGAGGATTTACGCACCAGCACCGCATGGATACGGGAAACAAATTGGGATTTGATGCGGATGTCGGCCCTTGGCGATCGCCCGATGGTATAGAAGGTTTCAGTTAGTAAAACTTCCCGACGGCCACCGTCATCTGAAATGATCAGAACGTGCTCTTGCAGGGGTTTTGCCGAGGGATCAGACATGGCCAAGGGAAAAAAGAACAAAGGCGGACGGTGACGGACTCACTAAACTTCCAACCCGGAGGTTAGTCTACAGCGGAAAATTGAGCAAAAGGTCAGTGACTCACTTCAATCAATATTAACCAAGCTAATCTAGCAATCCCTAGTGGTAGCTAAAAGTTGGTGCCGGCCACCCTCTGGGTCGCCCATGGTGACAACAATCAGGCTTGAACGTGTTGCCTGGGTCTTCCGGGGAGGGGGAAGTTACCAGACTACAACTTCTAGACCCCCCTTAGTCTCGATTCCGTTCTGGGGCAGAGGAAAACTGGTACCGCAAGCTCAGGGCATTCAATACCACCACAATGGAGCTACTGGCCATCATAGCGGCGGCGATCGCCGGAGTCAGCACAATGGCAAAACTAGGCAAAAACGCCCCAGCGGCCAGGGGCACAGCCACCAGATTGTAACCTAGGGCCCAAAGTAGATTCTGCTTGATTTTAGCCACTGTGGCACGACTTAGGGTCAAGGCTTTGAGCACATCGGACAATTGGGAGCGCATTAACACCACATCCGCCGTTTCCATGGCCACCGCCGTTGCCCCGGAGAGGGAAATGCCCACATTGGCCTGGGCTAGGGCTGGAGCATCATTAATACCGTCCCCCACCATAGCCACCACTGAGTCCGGGTCTAACCCTTGCATTGCCTTAATTTTAGCCACCTTGGCCTGGGGCGTCATCTGGGCCTGGAATTCTGCAATGCCCACCTCCATGGCGATCGCCTCGGCGATGGTGGGATGGTCACCGGTTAACAATAGGGGAGTAATACCCCAATGTTTCAGTTGGGCAATGGTGGCCTTAGCTTCCGGGCGGAGGGTATCCTGCAGGGCTAAAAATCCTTGCAACTGTTGATTGCGGGCCACAAAAATAACCGTTTTTCCCTGGTTACGTAGTTGATCCACCTCTGTTTGCCATTGGGAGTGCCACATTACTCCCTTTTCCATGAGCCATTGTTGATTCCCCACCAATAGGCGATCGCCTTGGTACCAACCTTGAACCCCTTGCCCCGCTTCCGTTTCAATATTCTCCACTGGCAAAAGTTCCAGATCTTGGGCACTGGAGATTAAGCCCTGGGCTAGGGGATGGCGGGTTCCCTGCTCCACCGAGGCCGCTAAGGTCAATAACTGGGCCGCTGGAATATCTATCACCGGAAACGTATCCGTTAGCTGTAAATTGCCCTGGGTGAGGGTGCCCGTTTTATCGAAGGCCATCACCGTAGTGCGCTGGAGAATTTCTAAAATGTTGCCCCCTTTGATCAGAATGCCCTGTTCAGCCCCTAAACTGGTGCCCACCAAAATTGCAGTGGGGGTGGCTAGGCCGAGGGCACAGGGACAGGCCACGACTAACACCGAAACGCTTAGTTTAAGGGCTAATAAAAGAGGAGAAAGTCCTGTGTCCGTAACTATCTGGGGGAAAAATGATTGCCCCACCGTGGCCCAAAAGGTCAACGTTCCCAAGGCGATCGCCATCACGCCATAGGCAAACCAGCCCGCCACCTGATCCGCTAACCGTTGCATGGGGGCTTTTTGGGTTTGGGCCGTTTCCACCAGTTGGATAATGCGAGCCAAGGTGGTGTCTGCCCCAATGTGGGTAGCCGCAATGGTAATGGCCCCGGACTGATTCCAAGCTCCGGCAATGACCGCGTCATCAATTTTTTTCTCCACGGGCAGGGATTCCCCCGTCAAGAGGGACTCATCCACCAGGGTTTTTCCCGCCACTAAAATGCCGTCCACCGGAATTTTCTCCCCTGGTAACACCTGCACCCATTCCCCCACCCGCACCTGTTCCACGGGAATTTCAATGCCAGTTTCCCCTTTTGTATCTCCCCTGCCCACCAGTCGAGCCAAGGAAGGTTGCAGGGCTAACAGTTCCGTCAAAGCAGATTTAGCTTTTTGTCTGGCCTTACTTTCTAGGGTTCTGCCCAGCAGTAGCACCCCCAATAGCATCACTGGCTCATCGAAAAAACATTCCCAGCCCAACCCGGGCCAAATCCAGGCAATGCAACTGGTGAGGTAGGCACTGCCAGTACCCAGGGCCACCAAGGTATTCATGTTGGCATGGCCAAATCGTAAACCCCGCCAACCATCGAGGAAAATTTCCCGCCCCGGTATGGCGATCGCCAAAGTAGCCAGACCCCAGTGGAATACAGGGTGATGGAAAAAGGGAATCATGGGGCCACCGAAATGGCTCAGATGGCCCAGTGCCGATAGGAGCAGTAACACCAGGGCAATGGCCAAGCCCCAGTTAACGTTTTCTTTACTGCCGTTTTCCGCCCTTGGTAAAGCAATGCCCCCGTGGCCCTGACGAATTTGGCTGGGAAATCCCCGCTGACTCAAATGTTCGGCGATCGCCTGGGGAGTAATTTTTTCCGGAGCATAGCGCACCACCGCCACTGCTGTAACTAAATTGACGCAACTGTCTGTCACCCCGGCTAATTGACCCAATTGCCTTTCCACTGCCGCCACGCAACCAGCACACTTCATGCCCCCCACATCGAGGGTTAAACTACTGGTCTGATTTTGCCCATTGTCATCGTTGTCAGTCAGGGTTGATGCAGGGGTCGGGGAAAGTTGAACCATGGTAGAGGTAATAAAGTAAACAGGGCATCAGTCCCAATCATGGGGGAATTTTTTCCACCTTACCAAGCAATTTTGCTATCTGCCCCAGGATCGGCGATCGGAACAGCACTCCCGGTCCTTGTTAAAGTTAAATTCCTCCATCTTGCCAATGTCTTCAATTGATCAATGGATGGTCGCAAGTTATTTACTAAGCCCTCTTCAAAAGCCCAGAACTCCCCTTAGCAACAGCATCTATAGACAAATAATTAACCAATGGCAGTGTCAGCCTACGCCAGGGCAAGGGACTTAAATCCCAATTACCATTCAAACTAATAATGTTTAGAGAGCTTTAGCCTTTTGGGTTTTAGCTTTCATTTTGGCCGCACTTTGGCGCAAAGCCTGAAGACGGGTTTCATACTGTTTACGTTGGCGGCGATTGGGGGTTTGTTCAATCAAAGTTTTGAAAGCACTACCAAGACTTTTATAGGCATTGGGCAAGGTGTAACCAAAACGGGTAGCAAGGGTAATGGCCTTTTCGTCCGCCTCGATCGCCTCTTTGATGCGTTTGTCGCCGTTATTTTTTTGCCAGAGTCGATAGCCGGAAATGCCACATAATCCCAAGGCCAGGAGCAACAGCAATCCATCTTGCACCCACAGTTCTCCCACAGCCCCCCCTAAACCGATAGCCAGGGCCGCCATTTCCCAACCTTCCCGGGGAATGGTATCGCTTTGGACGCGGGCTACTTCGTGCCAAAACAGTAAATTCCGTTGGTCAATGGCCAGGTTTTCCCATTTGGCCAAATCCACCTGAATTTCAATCTCATCCCGGCCCAACTCCTCCGAACGGATCAGGGGGGGGTTAACTTCGGTGCTACCTTCCACCATTACCCAACTTTGGAGTTCCGGCGGCAGTAAACTTTTCAAGCGCCGTAGTTCACTCATTTCAGCGCGGGCCGTTGCAGAGGAGTAGGAGGTCATGGCAGTTTGCTATTTTCTTGACTGATCAACAGTGGATCTGGATAATCCTAACCCATTTTGACATTTTCCTTTGGCCCACCGCCAAGGCGATCGCCAAATCACCGTGGTCAGTGAATCCTGCATCCATGGTCCCTCTGATTTACAACAGTTACAACAAGCCGGAGCCGTTTCGGTGGGAGAATTCTGGATCAAACAATCTGATCTCCCCCCGGCGATCGCCAATTTATATGGTCATTGAACTTCCTCAGCTTTCGTCCCAACTTTCTTCGTCGTAGCCTAGTTTTTCCGCCGCAGATCGCTCTTTGCGGGTTAACTCATCCCAGGATTTTTCACTAGAATCCGGCGGGTCAGTTTCCCCATTCCAATTATCTTCATCCCAACCCAGTTGCCCCCAGAGGACTTGATCTTCTTCGCTTAGATCTTCCCAATCTTCTTCCTCTCCATCATCATCTTCTTCTTCCCAAGCATCTTCAATTTCTTCGTCTTCCTCAAACCAAACCCCTTCACTAAAGTCGAGGTCGGTTACACTTCTTACTACCCAACAATCCCCATCATTGAATTCTGGATTGGCTAAATAATCGTAGGGAATATAACAATAACCCTGATCGCCCCAGTCTTCTCCCCAAGAATTACGTACCACAAAAACTTTGTTTTCTTCCGAGTAACCCACGCAGAGCATGGCATGACCGCCAAGGTATTCTTCTTGGTCCGTTTTTGGCATAGGAATCCCTTTATTTCCCTCCCGCATAAAGGACTCAAATAACGGCAAACCAAAAGCAAAAGGATAACCTTCTGCTAGGCAATGCTTCATCACATAAAGATCCACCTCAAGCCGTTCTGCTTCTTTTAACCGGAAATTAATAGCCGCTTCGTAGGCTTCACCATGGGGTTCCTCAAAAACAAGGTCTGGATCGTAGGGCCAGACGGACTCTGGGCATGTCCCCATATCCTGCAAAACTTGGATGCAATTGAGGATGGTTGTCCCCTCATCTTGATCGGTTTCATCATCTAGGGAACGAGCATTGTAGTAAATGAATAAACGGCTTACATCCCCCGATTCTCCTAGGGTACGCTTGGCTAAGTATTCGTAGGCTCCGGCCATAGCGTTGGCTGTACAACTACCGATTTCCCCCTGGGCTTCCACCGCGGTCATATAATGGCGCAGATCAACCCGGATGGGTAGTTCTTTCCGGGTGAAACGTTGGGTTTTATAGCGGGCTTGGTCACTATTTTGGGGACTGGGACGATAGGCGCCGATTTTGAGTTTTTTATTTTGTCCTTGCTGAAAAGTCGACAGTTTCGGGGGGTTTGGGTCGTGACCCATGGTAGTTATCTCACGGAAAAAGGATTGTTATTTCATCATTGTTCAGTGAATCTGTCATCTATGGTTAAACAAGCTGATCTCCACCAGGCGATCGCCAGCCTGTATCGAACGGATAGCTGAAGGCACATTACCCTGACCCCCTGGCGCAAATCTGATAGAATTTGAACGGTCTTTCAAAGTCCTAAGCCCCTGCAGTCCAAGAGATTTAAGAGATACAACCACCATGATCTACGACATTTTCATGCCGGCCCTGAGTTCCACCATGACCGAGGGGAAAATCGTTTCCTGGACTAAGTCCCCCGGCGACAAAGTAGAAAAAGGCGAAACTGTCTTGGTGGTGGAATCGGACAAGGCCGATATGGACGTGGAGTCCTTTAATGAAGGTTACCTGGCCGCTATTCTAGTCCCAGCAGGGGAAGAAGCCCCCGTGGGAGCAACCCTCGGGTTAGTGGCGGAAACGGAAGCAGAAATTGCCGAAGCCCAAGCTAAAGCAGGCTCTGGTGGTTCCTCCAGTGCGCCCCCTGCTCCAGCCCCCCAACAACCGGAACCAGCGGCGATCGCCACTGCAACTACCACAGAAACAGCCCCTACCCCCAGCAGTAATGGCAATGGCAAGGGTAGTGGCAGGATTGTTGCTTCCCCCCGGGCGAAAAAACTAGCCAAAGAATTAAAAGTTGATTTGGCCACCGTGGCTGGCAGCGGTCCCCACGGCAGAATTGTGGCCGCCGATATTGAAGGTGCCGCCGGCAAACCTGTCAGTGCTCCCATCGCGTCCCCCAGTGCCCCTGCCCCGAAAGCATCTCCCGCCCCTGCTCCAGCGGCAATCTCTACCCCCACCACTACCCCCAGTGTTCCCGTCGGTCAGACAGTGCCCCTGACCACTTTCCAAAAAGCTTTGGTGCAAAATATGGTGGCCGCCATGGCCGCTCCCACGTTCCGGGTGGGCTACACCATTACCACCGATGGGTTGGACCAACTTTATAAGCAAATCAAGGGCAAAGGGGTGACCATGACCGCCCTGTTGGCCAAAGCAGTAGCCCTGGCTTTGAAAAAACATCCCATTGTCAATGCCAGCTACACAGACCAAGGTATTACTTACCATAAAGATATTAATATTGCCCTGGCGGTGGCCATGCCGGATGGCGGTTTAATTACCCCGGTGTTACAAAACGCAGACCAAGTGGATATCTATTCCCTCTCCCGCCGTTGGAAGGAATTGGTGGACCGGGCCCGGGCCAAGCAGTTACAGCCCGAGGAATATAGCAGTGGTACTTTCACCATTTCTAACCTTGGTATGTTTGGGGTAGACCGGTTTGACGCCATTCTGCCACCGGGACAGGGAGGAATTTTAGCCGTGGGCGCCTCCCGACCCCAGGTGGTGGCCAATGAAGAAGGTTTAATTGGTACCAAGCGGCAAATGGGAGTTAACGTCACCTGTGACCATCGGGTCATCTATGGGGCCCACGCCGCCGCCTTCCTCAAGGATTTGGCCGCCATTATTGAAGAGAATCCCCAGTCTTTGACCATGTAGGTCTTAACCCCCTGGATCAGACTAGTTTGCAAGGTTCACAAAGTCCCCCCACTCGTTCAGTTTGGGGGGATTCATTTTCCAGGGTTTTCCTATCTACTCCGGAAGTTTTACGGCCAAGATGATGGTGTACAGAAGAGTTCACCCCAAAAGCCAAGCTTTTCTAATGAGTAACCGGTGCTGGCCAGCCGAGGCGGGTGGGTTGCTGGTAAATCCGATAGAGGGTTCTTAGATCCCTAGGGGAAATCGCCGGTACATTGGCAGTCTGGGCTGGGTATAAAGCATCTTCTTCGCGGTCACTGTGCCCCCAAATGCCCAGGGCGTGGCCTAATTCGTGGCGGGCGGTACCTTGGAGGGAAAGGGGGGCTAGGCCCGGTTTGATGGCGATCGCCATGCGGTGACGCAGTTGAGGTGGAGATGTGTCAGTCCAATAAAACTCATAGCTAGCCTGGGCGGTGCGGGCTCGACCAAAACTAACCAAGCCCGTTTCTGGGTCCACTGTACGGGCCAGGGGAGGCTCTCGGTACAAAATGACAATGTCAGCCCCAGCGGTGTTTTCAACCATGGTGAGGGGAAAAACACTTTGCCAGTCGGCGATCGCCGTTTTAATGGCCTGTTGCCAGGTGTAGTAACGTTTCTGGGCCGCACTGCCGGGGGTTAATGCGGGGGGATAATCCACCGCTACAGTGACAGGAAATCTAGACCAGACTAGATGCCCGAGGGGGGAAGATTGCACTTGGGCAAAATAGTCGCTGCCATCATCCCCAGAGAAACTGCGATTCTCCAGGCTAATGCCCAAATCTACCAATTCAGGGGGGAGGGGATGAACTTGGAGTGCTGGTAAAGTCGGCTTGTCCCCATTGCTGGCGATCGCCGGTAGGTTAACCAGCAGTAAAGTCAACAACAATAGGGCCAGGAACCGGGCCCAGGGTTTTATGCGTTCTTTCAAAATCCTTACCCCCGTGGAGCAAACCCCTCAACCGCCAACGCCGGAGGTAGCATCGCCCAAAGCCTGGCCAGATCAAAGAAGTTTTGGCAATCGAGAAGGGTCAAATCGTCCCCCATATCCCCTAACTTAATTGGCCAGCCAGCCAGCACTCAAAATGATGGTCAGCCCAATGAAAATAATGCTCAGGGTCCAGGTCACTTGGTTGAGGGTTTTTTCTGCACTTTTGGCACTGGTAAACAATTGGGCTTGGCCACCAATGCCAGCAATTCCATCCCCTTTAGGGCTGTGGAGCAACACCAGTACAGTCAACAGGGCGGCGGAAGCCATCCAAATAATTCTTAGAACAGTAATTAAAGTCATAACAATCTAGCGCCCCTCGGCGATCGTGCAGGCTTCCCATTTTAGCGCGTTTAACCACCCTACCTAACGGGAGAGGTTAACCGGAGTGCGATTGGTCTTAATTTCCACCAAGGGCTGATCAATAAGGGTTTTACCAGTCATTTCTGCTGGAACAGGCAACTGCAAAATATCCAAAATCGTGGGGGCAATGTCCGCCAGCTTCCCCCCTTCCCGCAGCTTGACTTCGCCACCATGGCCAGGAATTTTGCGTCCTTCCCCTTCCACCAAAATAAACGGCACTGGGTTGGTGGTGTGGGCCGTCCAGGGATTACCCGACTCATCACTCATATATTCCGCATTGCCATGGTCGGCGGTGATTAACACGGTGCCCCCCATTTTAGCGGCACTGGCCAGGAGGCGTCCCACATTGAGGTCGACGGTTTCGATCGCCTGAATCGCTTCTTTGAGTTTACCGGTGTGCCCCACCATATCGGGATTGGCATAGTTGACCACCACCAGGGAGTAAATGCCTTTTTCCATGGCTCGACAAACCGTATCGGTAACGGCTTTGGCAGACATCTGGGGCGCTTTGTCGTAGGTGGATACCATGGGGCTTTGAATTAGCTCCCGGTCTTCCCCGGCAAAGGGTTGTTCCAAACCGCCATTGAAAAAGTAGGTGACATGGGGATATTTTTCCGTTTCTGCCGTGCGGAACTGCTTCATTCCGTGGCGGGCAACAATCTCTCCCAAAATGTTATTCAGATTTTGCGGCTCAAAGGCCACAACCACTGGCAGGGCAGGATCGTACTGGGTGAAGGTGACAAAATCTAGGGGCTGAATCCTTTCCCTGGGAAAACCATCAAAGCTGGGGTTAACCAAAGCGTAGCAAAGTTGTCTAGCTCGGTCGGGACGAAAGTTGTAGAAGATGACCCCGTCCCCAGAGGCGATCGCCCCGGTGCCTACCCTAGTGGGGGGAATAAATTCATCGGTAATGTCGTTGGCGTAATAATCTTTCACCACCTGAGCAGCACTACGGCCATCCCCTACCCCATCCTCTGTCATGACTCGATAGGCCTTTTCCACACGGTCCCAACGGCGGTCGCGGTCGAGGGCGTAATAGCGGCCACTGACACTGACAATACGCCCCAAACCAATTTTGTCGAGATGGGCTTGGATTTGTTGGACAAAATGGGCCCCTTCATTGGTGGGGGTATCCCGGCCATCGGTAATGGCGTGGATGCAAAGTTGACTAATGCCTTGGAGTTTAGTCAAGTCAATTAGCCCTAAAAGATGGTCAATGTGGGAGTGAACTCCCCCGTCGGAACAAAGACCGATTAAATGCAATTTGCCACGGCGATCGCGCACCCGTTGGCAGACTTTCACCAGGGCTTCATTCTCAAAAAAACTACCGTCTTCAATGGCGTCACTAATACGTACCAGCTCCTGGGGCACCACCCGCCCAGCGCCTAAATTGAGGTGACCAACTTCGGAGTTACCCATTTGACCTTTGGGCAAACCCACATCTTTCCCGGAGGTATTCACCAGGGTATTGGGGTAAGCCGTGATCAGACTATCCATAATGGGGGTGTTAGCCTGGGCAATTGCATTTGCGCGGGTATCTGGGCGATAGCCCCAGCCATCTAGGATGACCAGAACCACCGGGGCGATCGGTGCCTCTGCCATGGTTATTGCCTCACTACAGTTAAAAGTCTGCAAAAGATGCCATTGATAATACCATCAAAAACATCCGGGGCAACTACCGCCCTAGGCTAAGCATTAGTTGTTAATATCCATGGCCTGCTCAAGTTGGGCCGGCGTTAGGCTTTGTACTAGTTGTAAGGGCAGGGGAGCTTGACTCATTCTTTGCACTGCTTCATCCGTCAAATACATTGCCGAATCACTATTTTGCTGGAGATAAAGATCAAAGAAAGCTAATCCTAAACTTTTTAGGTAGGTATAGGCCAAGTCCTGGCCAGGGCCAACAATTTTTTCCGGCAGATTGTCAGTGCCTGCAATGAAGGACAAATGGGTTGCATTTTGCACTAACAGCAGATATTTATCCGTGTCCTCAATCAGGGAAAAGGGAATGATTTGTTCCGGCACTGGTGGAGCAAAAATATCATTACTACCGGCCACAATCAGGGTTGGTACGGCCAGGTTTTTCATGCCATCGGGGCCAAAAATGGGGTTGGTGACGGGGTTAATGGCCAGCACAGCTTTAATCCGGTCATCCTTGAGGTCGGAGAGGGGGGGGGCACTATCCACCCCCTGGCATTGCCAGAGTAGGGCGGGGTTGAGGTTGATTTGGTTGGGCTGGTTTAACTTTTCGCATTCTTGGAGCAATGTGGGCCATTCCAAACTGGCTCCTCCGCTGGCGATCGCCGTGTAGCCACCGAGGGAGTGACCCAAAATCCCCACATTGTTAATGTCAAATTTGCCCTGCCAAGCAGGGTCCGTAGCCGCTTTTTGGGCCAGGGTATCCAGCACTAAGGTGACATCCTTGGGTTGTTCTAGCCAGGCGTTGGGATTGGGAAACGCATCTAGGCCCTGGAGGGAATCCTGCATCCGAGCTGCATCACTTTCGGGAAAATCAATGCCGGCGATCGCAAAGCCATAGGAAGCCAAATGATCGGCAATGTAGGTAAAGGCCTGAAAATTAGAATTTAAGCCAGGGGCAATCACCACCAAGGGAGCAGGCTTAGTGTTGCCCTGGGGTAGATAAACAAAAACTTTGACTGGTTGACCGTCGGGACGGGGAATGATGAGATTAGTGGTTTTCCATTGTTGTGGTCCAGGCTCAGCCAAGGCTAAGGGTTTTAGGTTTGGGGGCACGGGGGGAGAGGGACTGTCCTGTTTGCCCAACCAGGTAAAAATTCGATCAGTGGCTTGGTATAAACTATCCGCTTGGTCAATGGTATTTTTAAAAGTATCTAGATTTAAAACCAAGTCTGAGCCACCATAGGCATTAATAACATCGATAATTTTAAAGCCATCAGGATTTTGGGCCGCCGTAATAACTGCCCCTTCCAAAAAGGGTTGACTTTCATTGGTTGGGGCGGCAATAATATAGCTCAATTGTTGGGCAATTTCCTTGCCAAAAGTTGTATTAAAAAAACGAAAAGCTTCTATGGAATTGAGCTTAAAAGAATGGTTTAATAAACCACGAAATTTTTCTAGTTCTTCCGGCTTGAGATGTTGGGTATAAAATTTGAAATCTGGGTCGATGGTGCCAGTTTCGGCAAAAGTTGTCAGGCTTTGCACAGAAATATCAAATTGTCCCAGGGGCATAATCGAAAAGGTGATGGTTTCTGCCCCTTTGATTGCCCTTGGTGAAGCTAGGACCAAAAAACTGGAGGTAAGGGCAATTGCTAAAAAGCGTTTGAAGTTAATCATGGCATCAGAAAAATAAATTGTTAATTAATCTGGCAATAAAGTGATAGATCAGTTGGGGAGGATATTTTTTGAGGTTATCCAAAACTGTTTTTTAAGGAAGTTGTTCAAAGCCGGCTACTTCTGCCAAGGTGTATAGGGGCCGCCCTTTTACTTCATCGTAAATTCGGCCAATGTATTCTCCTAAAATGCCAATGCAAATTAGCTGAACCGCACCAAAAAACAAATTGGCAATTACCACTGTGGCAAATCCATCTAAAGGGGAATTGGTTTGGAACAGCCGCCAATATAAAACCAATACCATCATAGCCATGGCCAGGAGAGCGGCTAAAAGCCCTAGATAGGTGGCCAAACGCAGGGGCACAATGGAAAAGGAAACCAGACTATTGATAGCTAAACGGAGGGATTTGCGAAAAGTGTATTTCACCTCCCCGGCATGGCGAGGATCCCGTTCAAATTTAACACCGGTTTGGGGAAAGCCAACCCAAGCCCTCAATCCCCGAATATAACGATTTCTCTCCGGCATGGCGTTGAGCAAATCCACCACCTGGCGGTCCATTAGGCAAAAGTCTCCTGTATCGGCCGGAATTTTTACGTCCGCTAACCGTTGCAACAGTCGGTAGAATCCATAGGCCGTTAGCCGCTTAAACCAGCTTTCCTGACGGCGCTTAACCCGTTGGGCATAGACTACGCTGTAGCCTTCTCGCCACCGTTCCACCAATTGGGGTACCAATTCGGGAGGATCCTGCAAATCTGCATCGAGAATAATCACCGCCTGGCCCCGGGCAAAGTTTAACCCCGCCGTCACCGCCACCTGATGACCAAAGTTACGGGCAAAGCTAAGGTAACAGACTCGTTTATCTTGCTCGTGCAAAGCCCGGATCATCTCCAGGGAACGATCGCCACTGCCATCATTAATCAGCACTAATTCCGTACTTCCCAATTGATCCATGACCGTCTTCAGTCGATCATATAACACGGGAATATTATCTTCTTCGTTATAAATTGGCACAATCAAAGAATACATTGGCCCCTGGCGATCGCCATTGTAAACCCTGATGTCAGACCGGCCTGGTGAATTTGTAACCATGGTGAAAGGGGATTTGCCTGTGGGTTTAGCCCCAAAAGTCGAACCAAATCATTGGCCGAACTCCAGACGGGCTTGTTCTACCAAATCCACGGTGACCTCATCTAGATCGGCCTGCCGAGCCAACTGCTCAATCCGCTGACGGGCTTGCACCCGGGCAAAATAGGGGATATTCTTCAACTTTTGCCGGGCTTCGGGGGTCCAGGGTAGGGATTCTTGCCACTGCATGGATTGATTGCCTCCGGGTTTGCAAGGGGGAGAATTGACTATATTTTCTCATTGAATAAACCGCTCAATCTTTCCACTTCACTCTGGGCAGTATACATGGGGGTACCGGCCAGAATTCCGGTGACGTTGCGGAAAGGTTTGCCAATGTGCATCCCCTTATGGTCGATGGAAAATTCCCGGATATCTTTATCGTGCATGGAGCCCCGCATTTTCAGCACCGTAATTCCCCGACGCATTTCGCCATACATTTCCACATAACGCAAAAGAATAATCGAATCGGTAATGGTGGAAATATGGGCATCGGTGATGGAAGCTCCCCCTAATAAATTGGGGGTAGTGGAAGTGAATAAACCGCCAATTTCCTGTTGCTTAATAAAGGAAGTTAGGCCGATGATAAATTCGCGAAAACTTTTCAGGGTGGAAACCCGTTCTAGGGCCGAAAGACTATCCACCGCCACTCGATTGGGCTTAAATTCTTGGATAATATCCTTCATCATGATCAGATGATTTTCCAAGTTGGTGGTTTCTGGATAACGACAAACCACTTTTAGTTTGCCTTCCTTTTCCATTTGTTTGAAATCCACTCCCCAGCCGGTGGCGTTACGAATTAACTGCTCTCGACTTTCCTCAAAGGCAAAGACTAAACAGCGTTCTCCATTGGCCACCCCTCCGTCCATAAACTCAGTCACCATCAGAGTTTTACCAGTGCCCGTAGCGCCGGAAACCAGAATAATGGAATCCCGGAAAAAGCCACTGCCGCACATGCGGTCTAATTCCTCACTACCGGAGGTGATGCGGATGTCGGAGGATTTTTGCTCGAGCTCGATCGCCGACAGGGGAATGATAACAATGCCCTTTTTGTTGATGATGGTGAAGGGAAATTCGCCCTTTTGGTGGTCGGTGCCACGGTATTTGAGAATTTCAATGGTGCGACGGCGTTTTTCATCGGCTAGAACGTTCCGGACAATAACCACGTTATCGGCCACAAATTCTTCCACCCCGTAGCGACTAATTTCACCGTATTCCTCCACCCGTTCTGCGGTCATAATGGCGGTGACTTCCAACTCCCGTAGGGCAGAGGCCAGGCGAAAGAGGTCACTCCGTACCTGGGCACTGTCAGTGAGGTGGCTAAAAATTGCCCCCAAGGAGTCGAGGGAAATGCGGCTGGCTTTATATTTGCGGACAGCGTGTTCAATGCGGGCAATCAAGGCCCCTAGGTCATATTCGCCGCTGACAATGGGGCGATCGCCTGGTTGGGGAGAAGCATCGACAAAAACCCACTTACCTTCATTTTCCCATTGCTGAATATCCCAACCAAAACCCCGCATATTTTTTCGTAGGGCCCTGGGAGGTTCCTCAAAAGTGACAAAAACACCATTTTCCCCACGGTGTATACCTTCCACCAAAAATTGACACGCAAAAATAGTTTTAGAACTGCCCGCTGTCCCGGCAATTAAGGTGGCGCGGCCGAGGGGGAGACCGCCATCGGAAAGAAAATCAAAGCCTGGAATACCCGTCTCCAACTTCTCAATGCCATCTATCCCTTGCTCTAACATCCGTTCACCGCCACTTATTCGTATTCGGAACCAACGGGAATTATACCAGTGTTGACAATGCCACCGATACCACCGATCTCAGCCGGGGGGCAATGATAGAATTTGCACAAGTTAATGGAAAGTGTTTATGATTCCGGCTTGGCTGTGGATTGGGTTGATCGCTTTTGCCCTGGCCTTTGGGTGTAACCGTCTATCCCCCAGGGATTTGCGCTGGTTCAATCGCCTACGTCGTCCCCCTTGGCTAACCTTCGAGGGGGCCATTCCCTTCATTTGGATTACCATTTTCATTGCGGGAGCGGTTTCCGCTACCCTGGCCTGGAATGCAACGATGAACCCTGGGCACCGCTGGGGATTGATGGTCGGCTATCTTTTGCTGGAATTGACCATCATGGCCTATACCCCCGTCATGTGCAAGCTACGAAGTTTGCGGGTGGGCAGTATTATCGGTGCTACGGGTTTCTTTGTCGGTCTGGCCCTGGCGATCGCCGTTAGCCAAGTTTCCACCACTGCTTTTGGTTTTTTGGTACCGTTTTTAATCTGGAGTCCCATTGGCACCTATGTTACCTGGGCCATGATTCCCCTCAACCCAGGGGAAATTTAACAACTAGGGCGTGAAAAAGTTGACAGCAGAAGGCGTGGGGAAAAATGGGGTTAGTTTAATGATTCCCGCCTCCGAAAGAGTTTCATAGGATTCATAGGATATTGAGACGGGCATTAATCGCCCTCAACACCAAAAATTCCCAGACAAAAAGAGAATGGCCTAAGTTTTGATCTTCCACCGCCTGGATCTGGTTTTTGATGGCTTGCAAATTGAAAGGTTTAGCTTTGATGCCAGTGTAAAGGCCAATGCCCACAGGCACGTAACGGGAGGCGGTATAAATACCAGAGTTGGCAACGGTTTGTTGAACTTCCGCCGGACTAGACCGGTAAACTTGCACGACGACTTCGTCAATAATGCCCTGTCTAACCCAACCGAGCCAATCTTGGTTGTACTCGTTACGGGAAAATTGGTAGGGATTAGGGGAAAGACTTAGTGCCAATTCAGGATTTTTAGCTTTGATGCGTTCATGAACTTTAGCAGTGAGGGCAGTTAAATCCCGCTGGCGATCGCCAAATTGCCGGGGCACAGCCCAATGGTCATCTAGTTGGATGCCGGCTAGGGATTGCTCTTTGAGAATGTCATCGATGTGACCAAGGATGTAGGCTTGCACTCCGGGTTGGGCGGGGTCTAACCAGACCATGGGAATGCCATGATTTTCAATCACCTGCTCACCGTTGGCCATGGTCAATAGCCAATCTGGATTATTTTTAGCAACGGGATCGTATTGGGGCAACATTAGGCCATATTCAAACCAAGCGTAGGGTTTGAGGCCCTGGCGGCGGGATTCCCTGGCCATGGAAGCCATGGGATTGATCAAAGGCAGTTTGGGAATGGGTTCTCCCCGTTGTTTGGTGGCATAAAGTTGGCCCCGCAAACCGTAAACACTGAAATAAACCCGGTCATAGCCCGATTTACTGATATGGTGGAGAGTTTCATCCAATAGGGTGGTGTAGGTTAATGCCATGGTGCCCACATCGGTAAGCCAGACCCCCCGCATATGTTTGGGCGAGTTAGCAGTACGGGACGGAGCCCGGTGGCAAGCCCCTAACATCAAAACAATGCCCACCAATAGGGCCGGCCACTTGGCAAATTTGAGTAGTTTTTTCATCTAGGCGATCGCCGTTGGAGGAGGTGAATTAAGAACGGGAAGGGGCATGTAAAACCGTGGGTAACTTGCGTAAATCCCCTGTGCCTTCCAATTCCTGCACGAATAAATAAAACAGCCGCCGCTCCCTTTCCTGTTCCTCCAACAAAGCCTGCCGTTGGGCATCGCAGGTAAGCTCTGGTATCTCTAGAATTGGCGCTGGTTCTGGAGCTGGGGGAAGCATTTCAGGTGCATCATCAGGTCCACGGGGAATTTCGGGGACTCGATTGACAATGGAGCAAATTTGACATCCTCCTCTGCCTAAAGCCAGAGGATTCCTGCTTCATCGGGTTTGTCTAGCTTAAAAACATCTCTGTTCAAAAGCCCCGTCCAGATTCCCCTCCACAGGCATCCTTTTTAACGTCCACGATGTGCCCCACCGCAGACCGAACAAATCTTTAGTTTATATTTTCCCATTCCTAGACTATGACGCCCCTGTGTCCAGGTATTTCCTTTTGGTCATGCATTCTAGATGGCGGGAATAGCCAACCTTGCCTCTCTTGGCACACTTGGGTGCATGGGTCCTTTTAGTTTAACAAAAAGCCGTCCTAAAGGACGGGGTTTTAGACCCAGTTTTTTGATAAATTCAGCCATTCAAGGCCTTGTTGTCTTGTTATATCGACCCGGTGGAAATTGCCTTTACCACCCAGTCAAACGGTAGTGTAGGGCAGACGAAGTAAATGTCATGTAATTCACTTCTGCTCAATGCCCCAAACATTCATCCCCACGGTGAATAGTTTAAGAAAACTAAATGCAAGGACTTACGGACTACATCCTAAGTCAATTTTAAGTCGATGAAATCAGTGAAATTCTCTTAATTTCGACCTCGAATTAAATCTCGAATAGTCAGCTTTTGTTCAGCAGTATTACCCGAAAAAGTCCTTTCTGCCACCAGCTCAATTTCTACCCCTGTACCGGGCTCCAAATCCTTAGGGGGAATTGGTAGCTGACCAATATCAATGGTGAACTGATTGCCATTAACTGTGACCAAGTTATCTTCAATTTCACCTTCATAGCGCAGGGTATAGGTGGAGGGGGGACGAAACCGGGGATCTTCATTGGTCACCCGATACCTGAGCCTAAACTTGGTGGCCATTAAATTAGATTGATTAGCTTCATCCACCAGAGAAAGCTGTAAATTATTGCCACTACCAGATAATGTTAAACGTCCTAAACTGGTGGCATCCCCTTCCCACATGGCATTGTAAACCACAAATTCTGTGACATTATTTCTCTGCTGGGTGGTTCCTTCCAGCCAGAGATTGCCTGGTAACTCCGGAGCAATTTGGTTATCTTCAGTCAGGGTTAAACTGACATTGGTGTTAGCAAAACGCTCAAAAGGTTGGGGCGCATTCCACACCACCAAAAAAGACCTTTCTATGCGGTCTAATAGGATTAAATATTCGTCGGCAATGACGGAGCCTGGAGCTAATAGCTGGGCCGCCCCTGGGCGGGTTTCCCAGATATTTTTAGATAGATTAAAGCCCTGATTTTTTAACACATCTAAGCTCACCGTGGTCCCGGGTCGATCTGGCTCTAAGGGCCGGTCTAGATTCAACACCGTCAACCGCCCAGTTAAACCGTCCTGCCCCGCAATACCAGATCGCCCGTCTCGGCCATTCAGACCATTAAAACAACGGAATTCCTCGGTGGAACAACGGTAGCCACTGTCTCCCGGACGACCGGAACAAGTTTCCACTGTCCAATAGGGTTGGCTACATTGACAGGCCTGCCCCCCAGTTCCCCCCAGACCAGGGGGTCCCCCTTTCCCACCGGCGGCCCCGACAAAAATTTGGTTGAGGCTGTTGAGATTGCGAGTGTAAATGGTTATGGAACCACCATTGCCACCGTTACCTCCATTTCCTCCATCCCCACCATCACTGCCATTAGCCATTTGCACATCTTGCCGTTGACTAGTGTCCAAAGCGGGGCAGTTGGCCGGAGATCCTTCTACACCGGGAGTGCCTGGAGCCCCATCCCTACCGGCCAGATTAAGGGTCATGGGAGAACCATCGCTGAAAACCGTGAGGTTATCGGTGTCGGCACCGTCCTGGCCATCCACGCCCCTAGCCCCTGGTGCGCCGACGGAACCAACATTTCTCCTTTGACTGGCTTGGGCCAAAAGTAGGCATTCTCCATTGGTTAAAGGGGTGGCGGTTAGGCTAGGGGCCACTAGATTGAGGGGAATAGCCAGGGCCAAAATGGAGGCAAAACGCAAATTAATTCTCCTTGCAATGCAAAAACCAATTGGAAATTGTGGCACAGGTTTAAACGGAAACCAAGCTAATCTCCTTGACTGGGGGACATTGGGGGTTGGTTCCGCCCTAAACCATCTGGGGCTTGGCAATCTGAGTTTACCCTGGGAGCAAAATCCCCAATAAGACCAATAGCAATCCCCCTGTCCAAGCGAGGAAAAGGGGATAGCCAATTAACATTTGGTCTTCCTCATTGGTGATGGTGGCAAACTGCAACTGGGGGGATAAACCCCGCACCACCATGCCACTAACTTTCACGGACCCCAAGGCGATCGCCTCTAAGCGGGTCTGGGGAGAACGAAAGGGGGGTAATAGTCTGGTCCAAAAGGGATAACGCACAGGAATTACCCCGGTGCGGTCGTGAAAATACAATTTCGGTGCCCTCCAAACACTGGCTTGCACCAAACGGAATTTGCCCTGCCAATTAACCTGAGTGCCCCAGATAGGACTCAAATTAGCGTCGCTAAGCACACTTAATACGGTGGGGGCAGCCACTTTTCTCTGTCCTAAACTTTGCCAAGCGGTACGGAGTAGAATCCCCGCTCCTAGTCCCACCAGTATGGCTTGATGGAGGGATAATTTTAAAGTACTATCTTCCTGTTGAATCCACCAACCTAAGCCCAGGGCAAACCAAAGGGGCAACAGCCAAATAAATACTTCCAGGTAAAAGAATATGGTTCTTTTTTTTGCTTCTTCGAGGGAGATTTGCCGACGGCTGAGTACAAGGTTATATTCCGTGTCCAGGTCTAACTGTTCGGCATAATGGCTCAACACCTGGAGCCGCTTGCCCAAAAGGGGATGGGAGCTACACCAAGTAATGATGCCCCGCCAAGGACTGCCCCAGTCCCAGAGGAGTAGATTGCCTACCATTCTCGGATCAAATCTTTCTCCCCGCTCACAAGCCGCCGCTGTGTAGGCATCGTAGTTAGCAAAATTACGCATTCCCTCCAGAAACAAAGCGGGTTTCTCCGCCTGTCTTTCTTGCTTTACCAAAGCCCTGGTCATTTTCACGAGGGCCCGGATCAAGGCATTGGGATTACCGGTGTAGTTGACGGAAAAATGGTCAGCGTAATATTCCCTTGTGCGGGCAAAGTAATGGTTAGCCCCCTGGTTAATGCGAAACAGGGCCAAGCAAATCCAGACCAACGGGGCGATCAATATCTTGGCGATCGCCGGCCAGGAACTCCGGGCCCTTTGTAGCTCACAGTATAACCAGTAGAATATTTGCCCCCAACCACTCATACAGGTCAATAGGGCACAATCCCGGCGGACAATGTGGGCCAACTCATGGCCCAGGAGGGTGGCAATTTCTTCGGCGCTCAGATAACGAAAAATCCCCTGGCTGAGCACAATACGACTATTTTTTTGTTGCACACCATAGGCAAACATAACCGGACGATTATCGGGAATAACCCCCAGCTTGGGAATGGGAAAAGTCTTGGCTCGGGCTACCCGCAACATCAGTTCCCCGGCTTCGGGGCTATATTTTTGTACTGCGCCGAGGTTGACCCATTCAGTGCCATAAATGCGCCGGTTGATCAGATCCATCATGGGGACGCTGTAAAACAAAGCGAGGAAATTAACCGCAATCCCCAGCCCCAGACTAATGGCCAGCAATTTTTGCCACTGTCCCTGGGCCAACCACCATGCCAGCGGTGTCAACAGTACAGAAGTGGTTAAAAGGGGAACCAACAGGCCCACACCAAAAATAAAAGGCAAACTATCGGCCACCCTCGGCAGAGCCACCTTAACCCGACTATTTTCCGCCCGACCAGCTTTCAAGTCAGTGGACAGGGCATCCTCTTCCCCTTCTCCCTCATCAGCATTTTCTTGTTTCAAGAGCATGAGCATCATTGTCTTGGCCCAATTTTCCACCTCCGGGTCGGGATTCCGGGTCAAGTATTCACACAGTTCCCGAGACTGCTCAAATCTTCCCAAAGCTCGATAGGCCCGCACCAAAGCCATCTGAGCTTTGAGAAATTCGGGGGATTCCTGGTTGGGTACCCGGCGACAGACCATTTCCAAAGCTTTGATCGCCGACTGATATTCTTGATTTTGGAGGGCCTTAAGTCCCTTTTGGAGGGTCAGGGCAATTTCATGGGCATTCATGGAAGCAAAAGCGGGGAAACGAGAGCAGAGGAGCCGGAACCAGTATGGAGGCAAAAATTCCATTCTCCCACCCCCAATATGAGCCATGGAAGAGTGTTTTGCTTAATTTTTGTTGCCATTATCTGTGCGATTTGCGGTGGGGATATCCTGTTAGTCCAGTTCCTCGCCGATAGTTTTTATTGCCCAGATTGTCCTATTTTCGGCACAGACAGGAACCCTAGCCGTTGATGCGGGGATTTCCTGGCATGGTTTTGATAAAGTGTTGGAGCAAGTATTTTCCGGGAAAGCTCAGTGGATTCCGAGATTAATCATAGTGGTGGTTTGAGTGCTCCCCGTCCAAGGGAAACTTCACTCAATTTAGCTCTCTACCGGGGTTTGAAGTGGGGAGTGGTGCGGCCCTTGCTCCATGGATTGTTCCAGGCTCGGGTGTATGGTCAGGAATTGGTGCCAACCCAGGGGCCAGCCTTGGTGGTGAGCAACCATGCTAGTTACTTTGACCCACCATTTTTGTCCTGTGCTATGGCCCGACCGGTGGCTTTTATGGCCAAGGAAGAATTATTTAGTGTGCCCCTGCTGGGCCCAGCCATTCGCCTCTATGGAGCTTATCCAGTGAAACGGGGCAGTGGCGATCGGGGGGCGTTGCGGGCCGCCCTGACAGCCCTGGGGGATGGATGGCTAGTGGGGGTATTTCTGGAAGGAACGAGAACAAAGGATGGCCGCATTCACCAACCGAAATTGGGGGCCGCCATGATTGCGGCCAAGGCCCAAGTACCCATTATTCCAGTTAGTTTGGGGGGGGTAGAGCAAATTTTCCAGCCCGGTTCCCCCTGGCCCCATCCTGTACCTTTAACCATTCGCATTGGGAAGGCGATCGCCCCGCCGGTCAAGAATAAGAAACCCGAATTGGAAGCGGTGACTAAAGCTTGCCAAGCACAAATTCACCAAATGCTGGATTTAGGCAGGGATTAATAACGGTATCTACAGGGGGATTTTCTGTGGAAAACTATTGCTAAAAATGTGGAAAAAGTTACTTTTATGGGGAAATAGACTACCCAACTAAGCCTCTAGATCTGCCAACTGTCCTGGGGCAATGGCCCCCTGTTCCGTAATGATGGCCGTGATTAAACTGGCGGGGGTGACATCAAAAGCAGGGTTATAAAATTCCGCTCCCTCTGGGGTAATGCGGGTAGATCCTGGCTGGTAAATTTCCACCGGGTCCCGTTCTTCAATGGGGATTTGACTGCCATCATCCAAGGCAAAATCCACAGTGGATAATGGGGCGGCAACAAAAAAAGGAATGGCATGCATTTTTGCCAACACTGCTAAACCATAGGTGCCAATTTTATTAGCCGTATCACCATTTCTGGCAATGCGATCAGCTCCCACCACTACGGCGTCAATGCGTTGTTGTTGCATGCAATGGGCGGCCATATTATCGGTGATGAGGGTGACGGGGATGCCCGCTTGCACACATTCCCACACTGTTAACTTCGCTCCCTGCAATCTAGGTCTAGTTTCGTCGGCATAGACCCTGGCTAATCGACCCGCAGACCAGGCAGCCCGGATCACTCCGATCGCCGTACCGTAACCAGCGGTGGCCAAAGCACCGGCATTGCAGTGGGTGAGAATGGTTAACTGCTGGGGTTCTCTTGGTAGCGCCTCGAGTCCTGCTGCCCCGATCGCCTGACAAGTACGGAGGTCATCGAGTTGGATTTGTTGGGCCTGGGAGAGGAGATTGGCCTTAACCTGTTCCACATTTTCGCCACTGTGGTAAGCCACATTCAACATTTGATCAATGGCCCAGAATAGATTTACCGCTGTAGGCCGGGTTTGACGTAACTGGTCCGCCACAAATTCCAACTGCGCCACAAATTCTCTTAATTCCGTCGTTTGAATTCTCCTAGCGCCCAAATACATACCATACGCCGCCGCTACCCCAATGGCCGGTGCCCCCCGCACTACCATGGATTTGATGGCATGGCCCATGGCCTCATAATCGGCGATCGCTACTTCCTTGTATTCCAAAGGTAAACGAGTCTGGTCAATGAGAATTACCTGATCATCTCGCCACTGTACTGGATAAACATCGACAAAATTAGTAGATTGGGTCATGTTCAAAGTAACTTCTTAACAGAGCAATAAATAGAAAATTGTTTCCCCTGCTAATCTTAGCTTCTCACCTTGCTCAACCATGGACATTTTTAATAATTGGCAAATTATTGCCAAGGGTTGGTATATTGTTTGTCCCAGTCAGACGTTACGGCATGGCCAAGCTAAATCCATAACCCTTTGTGGGCAAAAGATTGTTGTATTTCGGGGCCAAGATGGAAAAGTACGGGCTTTACACGCCTACTGTCCCCACCTCGGCACAGACCTAGGTTTAGGTCAGGTGGAAGGCAACTGGATCCGCTGTAACTTTCATCGTTGGGCCTTTGATGAAACGGGTAAATGTCGCCATATTCCCTGCCAGTCAACAATTCCCTCCAAAGCAAAGTTAGCATCCTATGCCACCGCTGAAAAATATGGCTTTATTTGGGTTTTTCCAGAGGCCATTGCCCCCCATGATTTACCAGAATTTGACGAGATTCAGGGCAAAAAACTGATCATCCAAGCAGATAAAGCCTTTGAAAGAAAGTGTCACCATCATATTTGCATGATGAATGGTATTGATGCCCAACATCTGAAGACAATCCATCATCTTGATATCAAAATGGATTTGTCCCTGCGACAAAATGAATCGGGAACCCAAATTGATTTCACCATGAAAGGCAATGTGCCAAACACTACTTTTAGAGAAAGTTTAGTACATTATTTTTTGGGAGAAACCTATGAATACTCCATGCGCTATGACAATGGTTGCATCGGTTTGTTGACCATTATGAAAAATGTCCGTTTTTTTCCTCCTCTACACATGATCTATGCTTACACGCCTCTGCCCAGTTTACAGGCTGATGGTGTTAATACCGAGTTGAGTAAAATCCGAATTCAACCTATTTACGTTACCGCAAAACGCCCTGGCATTATAGGTTATTTGGTCAGTCATTTTCTTTTATTTTGTACAAGATTAGCTTACTATTTTCTGCGCCATGAAGATGGTTTGATTTATGACAATATTAAATTTAAGCCAAATATTTTATTGAGTGTTGATAAACCACTAGCCCACTATATTAGTTATGTGAACCACCTAGAGCCTTCAGCTTGGTCAAGGCAAAGAAAAACTGGATAGTTTCCCATTTTAATAATATTTTTGCCTCTAATTTAACTATATTTAAATTTTGATTGAATTGCTCCCACCATTTGCTGGGTAAAAAATTGTGGAGCAACATTTCCCACCGATGTCCCCTGCATTTTCCCCAGAAGATGGCATCAATGATTTTTCGCACGGCCGTCTTTTTCGGGTAACCGAAACCATGGGATCATGAGTTCAATTAGGAAAAATCCCCTGAACCCCAATAACTAAGCAGGAACGGACATAAATCTTATGGAGCTAAGCGGGCTCGAACCGCTGACCCCTTGCATGCCATGCAAGTGCTCTACCAACTGAGCTATAGCCCCGAGTCACAGTATTTCATTGTGCTGAAAGTGGTGCCCATTGTCAAGCTTTTTGCCAAGATTATTATTGCGCCCCTCTCCCCACTCAGGGTCAACGGCGATCGCCAGGGCGATTTTTACCCTCCCGGTTGGGACTAGTCACCATAGATAATCCCGATGCCCAAACCATGTAAAATACAGGGTGATTGTTAAGTTTTTTTAACAGAAAAAGCAAACGGAGGTTGCCATGGAACGCACATTTATCATGATCAAGCCCGACGGGGTACAACGGCAATTAATTGGGGAAATTGTTGGTCGTTTTGAGAAAAAAGGCTTCAAATTAGTCGCCATGAAGGTGATGACTGTTTCCCAGGAATTAGCAGAAAAACATTACGAAGCTCTCAACGATAAACCATTCTTTTCTGGTTTAGTGAAATTTATTTGTTCTTCCCCTGTGGTAGCCATGGTGTGGGAAGGCGATTCTGTGGTTTCCACTTCCCGCCAAATGATTGGCGCTACGGATCCCCATGCCGCCGCCCCTGGCACGATCCGGGGAGACTATGGAGTTTCTGTCGGGCGCAACATCATCCACGGTTCCGATGCCATTGAAACTGCTAAGCGGGAAATTGCCCTCTGGTTCAAGGAAGAAGAAGTGAATGAATGGCACGCCACCCTCAACCCTTGGCTGTACGAGTAGATTATTCCCGTAGCTTTTTGCTTAACCGCCATGGCGATGGAAGTGCAACTGTTGTGGGCCAAAATTCCCTTCGTTGGTCGCTGGGCTGTCCACTATTGGTATGTGGTCGGCGATCGCCATGGTCAAAGCTTAGAAAATTTACAAAGATGGGAAGTGTGGCAACGGCGAGAGTTGAAGTCCCCCAGTTGGGGTCATCTCCACCAAAATTTGTTGACTCCCTATGGTGGGGTGGGTAACGGCCCCAGTTTTTTGACCCAGCACTGGTCTGGTGCCCTTGGCGATCGCCTGGGGGAAATTATTCTGAACAGTCCCCAACTCTATCCCCACTGTTACAGCTATCGTTACTGGCCTGGCCCCAATAGCAACACCTATGCCCAATGGGTGCTAGAAAGAGCGGAAATTAATTTTGATCTAGGCTGGCGGGGGGTAGGCCGGGGCTATGGCCAATCTATCTTTTCTCGGTTTTCCCATGGACATCACCAGTTGGAACGTTAACTCTATTCGCAGTCGCCAACAACATATCCTTGATTGGTTGGGCACAAACGCTGTTGATGTGCTTTGCTTGCAGGAAACTAAGGTGGTGGATGAAGATTTTCCCCGGCAACCATTTGAAGCGGCGGGCTATCATTGCTCCATCTCTGGGCAGAAGTCCTATAATGGCGTGGCCATTTTCAGCCGTGAACCGTTGCAGGATGTGAAAATTGGCTTTGCGCCCCTAGTGGGATCAGAAGTGACGGGGGATTTGGATGAGCAAAAACGGGTCATCAGTGGTGTTTACAGGGGTGTACGAATCGTTAATCTCTACGTTCCCAATGGTTCCGCCCCGGACAGTGAAAAATATTCCTATAAACTGCGTTGGTTAAAAACGCTGAAAACCTATCTCCATAACCTGAGCAAGAGCGATACACCGGAATTTTTAGTCTGTGGGGATTTCAACATTGCCCCAGAGGATCGGGACATTCATGATCCTAAAGGACGAGAAAATCACATCATGGCCACCCCTGTTGAACGACAGGCCTTAAAAGATGTGTTGGCGATCGCCGATTTGCAGGATGCTTTTCGCAAATTTACCGAAGAAACGGGCCATTACAGTTGGTGGGATTATCGCACTAGGGGCTTTAGTCGCAACCGGGGTTGGCGCATTGACCACCATTACCTGACCCCAAAACTTTACGCCCAAGCCCAACGGTGTTGGATTGACCAAGAACCCAGAGGTTGGGAAAAGCCCAGTGACCATGCTCCGGTGGTGGTAACCATCAACGATTAGCTAGCTTCAAGATGAAGATCCTTTCGCTTTACGGGGGGCCACGGGGGGACTATTTTCATTGATATACCAACTTAAAACTCCCCCGGCGATCGCCGCCGCGGCCAAAAATAACAACACCGGGGTGAGACCAAATAAGCTTTCCGCCACCCCCGCTAGGGCTAAGGGCAAAGACAGGGCGATATTATTGGCATTATTTTCCAAGCCAAATACTTTGCCGTGAAATTCCGGGTCCGTTTCCACCTGCATCAACGTTTGCATCGGTACCCCCACCATGGCGGCGAAAAAACCCATGATGGTGATGGTGACAAAAGTCAGCACTAAACTGTGGTCAAACAAGGCCAATCCTGCTAGACAAACCCCCATACCCAGGGAGCCCCAGAGGGCCAATTCCGTGGGGGAAAACCGCTGGCCAATGTAGCCAATGCTCAGGGCCCCGATCGCCATGCCCAAACCACCAAAAGCTAGCAAAAAGCCGAATTGGGAAGCCTTCAACCCGGGCAGATGGGCCGCCATACTCACCGCTAACACGGATAGGGCGGCAAAAATGGAAAATAAAATTAACAACTGAATCAGGGCGTTGCGCACCCGATGATTTTCCTGGAGATAACGGATGCCATCCTGAATATCACTCAGTACGTGGGGGTGAACCAAATCGGGATCGGCCTGTTTTTCCCCCGTTTTCAGCATTAGCAAGACAATGCCCGCCACCAAGTAACAACTCGCCACTACCAGCACTGGTCCCACATCTCCAGCCTGGGGAAAAAGACTATCCGCCAAGGTAAGCAGGGGTTCCCCGATGGCAAAACCAATGATCAACACCCCCATCATGGTCAGGGTGGTGAGGGAATTGGCCGCCAATAGATTCCGCCGTCGCACCACCAAGGGCGTGGCCGATTGCTCCGCTGGGGCAAAGAACTGGGTCAGGGTGGACACCGCAAAGGTAACCGCCAACAAAATCGCAAAACCCAATGGCAAAGCAAAATACTGATGTTCTTCTGTTTGCCAACGACGCAGAAAACTAGGCAACCATCCCACCGGCAGATTGATATCATGGCGATCGCCGACCCAGAGGAGGAAAGGCAACAGCAAAATTAAAAGGCCCCGACAAAAATTGCTAATCACCAACACCTGTTTTTTTTGCCAACGGTCAACGTAAACCCCCGCCAGGGAACCAAATAGCACCGCTGGAATGGTATTGGCGATCATAATGGCCGACACCCAACCGCTGATGGACTGATTTTCCGCCTGGTAATGGTTGGCGATCAGGGCAATCATCAAAACTAAATAAAACTTATCGGCCAACTGGGAAAAGATTTGACCAACCCAGAGAAACAAAAAGCGGGAATTTCTTAAAACCGGGCCAAAGCCTTGATTTGCACTTAGCAACTTAGATTCCATGCACAGGGGGTGGGAAAAAATACTCAATCAACTCGTTGGCCGCAAGATTATCTGCAAGCTCCAACGGCTGACCATTCCATTCTCCCAAACTGCGACCGAATTATCTAACCTTCTCTCGGAGCCTGTTTGATCGTTAGATTGGCATCTTCCAATCGTTCTGAAGGAGGGGGTTTGTGTCCCACTTTTTTGTCATAGGTGTAATTATCGCATTACGACAAGCCTACCAAGGTTTCTAATCGGGCCAAGACTTCCATCATGGTTTTCGGAGGAACTTCTTCTACAATTCTCGCATTTCTGGCTTGGCAATCCACCGCTCGCACTTGATCTACCAAAATCACCCCTTGGATTTTTAAGTCGGGGGGAAGTTTAACCTCAAAAGGCCAGCCCTTGATCCTGCTAGTAATGGGGCAAATCAGGGTAAGTCTGGAAATGCGGTTATAGTCTGTGGGGGAAATAACCAAGGCTGGGCGATCGCCCGATTGTTCACTACCAACGCGGGGATTAAGCTCCAGAAAAATGATATGGCCCCGTTTGGGAACGATGCCGCTAATCTTTACCAAGACTCTTCCCCTTGGGCATTCCCCCAATCAACTTCGGCGTGTTGGTTTTCCGGTTGGGCCCCATCGAGTAACTCTGCCAGGCTATATTTTGGTCGGGCTAAAGACAGAATAACTTGTTCGTCTTTCGCCGTAATGGCAACCTGTTCCCCTTCTTTCCAGCCAAATTGCTGGACAATGGATTGAGGAAGTCGAATGCCTAGGGAATTTCCCCATTTGGTGATTCTTTGTGTGATCATTTTGGCGATCGCCCTGCACGACGTTTATACATTTAATATACGTGAATACACGTTACGGCGGCAGGGACAGGTACTCCGAAATCCTAACAACAGGAGTTAGTCGGCAAAAATATATTTCCTCAGATCTTCGGGATTCGGTTCGGGACTAGACTCCGCAAAGGTTAACGCATCATCAATCACCCCTTGAATGCGTTTTTGAATTTCCTTTAACTCTTCATTGCTGGCCAACTCGTGTTCCGTTATGAAGGCGGCAAATTTTTTAATGGGGTCCCGGGCGGCCCAAAATTGTTTTTCTTCCGCAGACCGAAGTTCATCGGGATCCGCTAGGGAGTGGCCCCGAAAACGATAAGTCAACGCTTCGATCAACGTCGGCCCTTCCCCGGCCCTGGCCCTAGCCACCGCTTCCGTTGCTACCTTATGGACTGCCACCACATCCATGCCGTCCACTTCTACTCCGGCCATATTGAACACACTGGCTTTTTTGTAAATTTCCGGTTGGGAAGTAGCCCGCTCATGGGCCATGCCGATCGCCCATTTATTGTTTTCCACCACAAACAGAATGGGTAATTTCCAGAGGGCAGCCATGTTTAGGCATTCAAAAAATTGACCGTTATTGCTGGTGCCATCCCCAAAAAAGCAGGCCGTGACTTGGTCGTAACTGTCATCTTTTAAAACTTGCCGGCGGTACTTGGTTTGGAAAGCCGCTCCCAGGGCCACGGGAATCCCTTCCCCAATAAACGCAAATCCCCCCAGCAGATTATGGGCCGAGGAGAATAGATGCATAGAACCACCCCGCCCCCGACTGCAACCGGTTTCTTTGCCGAACAGTTCCGCCATTACTTCCCTCGCTGGGACCCCGGCACTAAGGGCATGGACGTGGTCTCGGTAGGTACTGCAAACATAGTCTTCATCCTGGCGCATGGCCTTGATGATGCCGGAGGACACCGCTTCCTGGCCGTTGTAGAGGTGGACAAAACCAAACATTTTGCCCCGGTAATACATTTCAGCGCATTTATCTTCGAAGAAGCGACCCAGGACCATGTCTTCGTAAAGGACTAGGGCCGTTTCTCGGTCCAGGGAAATTTCTGCGGTGTTCAATTCAGGCAAAATGCGTTCTGAAACCATAGTACAATTTGCAGTAGGTGGAATGGAGGGCAGGTTTACACCCCATGGTAGATTCTAAGCGAAGTCGGTCAGCCCCATCTAGTCGGGGTAGGATAGAACACAATCTGATCACTCTGGTCTTTGAGCATTGTGACCATTCCATTGGTAATCGGTAGTTTCCATGTCTAGTTCCCGCGGCCCCTACAAGAGTCGTCTTTTTACCAATCTCAATCGCCAATCCCAACGGTTGCGCGATCGCCTGGGGGAAACGGTGCGTCATCTGCGGGTGGCGGCGGAATGGGGCGTCCAGGCTTTAATGTATCCCTTTTACTGGCTGCTACATCCAGAAAAGTGGTTGGGGCCTGTGTTAGGGGGCGAGGGGAATCAGGAGAGAAGGGCTTTACCCCCCGGCCTGGATGAAGACAAGGTTAATTCCGAGGATAGGGGAGCTTTGGCGATCGCCGCTGACCAACCCATTGCAACGGTACTTACTTCCCTGCAAGCTTGGTTTGACCATGTTGAGGTGAACCAAACAAGTCAGGGTTTAGTTTTAGCTCAAGATTTCCCCGCTTTAATTGATCATCAATCCCTTGGGGAAGATAACCTTTCCGTTCATAACCAAGACCTAGCTTTACCCGCCCAGCCAGAAAAACCGGCTTTACCCCCCAGCAATAATCCGTCCCCACTAGCTAAATTTGGTGAACAGGTAAAAAATATTTTTCGCTCTGGTAACGATGCCATTGTCATTCAAGGTTTAGCTTCCCGTTGTGGCGATCGCCGTTTAGTGCTGACCACCAAAGACAATTTAACTCTGGATGTGTTTTCCCCGGAGCAACAGCAACAATTGCAACAACAAATCCGGCGGGAGTTGGCCCAATGGCATTGTCAACGTCGTCGGCAATGGGCTTTGCAGGCCAAACAATGGCGGGGTATCCCTCTAATTAGCGGCAGTGATAACAATGGGCAAGGAGAACAGAGGGTAAAGGTACTTGCCCCCCTGGATTGGCTCTGGCAGGGCATTTACCGTTGGCAAACCAGACCCGCTTTACCTTCATCTACGGCCATTGTTCCAACTAATACCGTCCAGGCTAATCTAGCAGGCCTTAAAGATTGGCTGGGGCAAACCAATCGGCATCTGAAAAACTTGGGGCAACAACCAGTTATTGAAGCCACTGTAGTTAAATCGCAGCAACTGTCCCAGCAAATTGTGGAGGTGTTGCCCCCCACAGTGCAACATCTAGGGCAAGATTTACAGCACCGGGTACAACAAACCCTGGAGCAATTATTCAATCCCGATCGCCATCCCGCCAGTGCCCCAGACCCGTTTGAGTTGAAAGTGATTCTCCAAGCGGCGATCGCCTACTTTTTTGGTCCCCAGGGCAGTAGTTCAGCCCCATCCCTGGGAAGAGAAGGGAGAAATAACCCTGCCTTGCCAGGGGAACCGCCAAGTCCTTGGTTAGCTTGGGAAGAATTGTTTGCCGATTTACCCATGCCCGCCATGGTTACGCCTCTATTGGGTCAAGACAGTGGCTCATCCGCTGGAGCCCATACCGTTGAGCAATGGACAGAAGACACCATTGAAAACCCCCACAATCTTGCCTTGTCGGTGCCCGGTAATCATTCCCAGGCGATCGCCCCTAGCCGCCGTCGCAGTAAACGCCCTGGCCGGCAAAAATCTGCCTTAGTCAATTCCGTTTCCCCTGGTGCCCCTGGGATGGTGGTGCAAGATCCCTGGCTGGAGGAGAATTGGGGTTTAGATGAAAAAGTTTTGTCTGATCAAGGGGAAATTAAACCAAAAGGAAAATTGCTTCACTCCAGCGGGCAAATGGCCGACCAGCGGCGATCGCCCCAGAATTTGGAAACTGCCTTTGATTGGATTGAAACCCAGGCCCAGAGTTTGGGTTATGACAAACACGTTTTGGTTTGGTGCTTGGAATGGCTTGACCGCCTAGTGTACGGCCTAGAACAATTACTGGAAAAAGTCTGGCAATGGCTCCGGCAAAAATTCGGCCAGGGAACGGGGAAAGCTGACATTTTGCCCCCTTCTCCTTAAGGTTGCGGCGAAGGACGCCTTCATTCCTCTGAGCAAACCTTTGGGCAACTCAGGAAAGAGGAGGTCCGGAAAAATCAAACACCTCCGCTTCGGCTAGGGGAAGACCCCGTTGATCCTTGGGAGATAACAGGGGCGGAGTAGGTAAGGGCCAGTCAATGCCGATGGCCGGGTCATTCCACAGTAAGGTGCGATCATAGGTCGGCGCATAGTAATCCGTGGCCTTATACAGCACTTCTGCCTCTGGGGAAAGGACGGCGAAACCGTGGGCAAAACCGGCGGGAATCCATAGCTGTCTTTTATTGTGGTCATTGAGAACATAACCCACCCACTGGCCAAAACTGGGAGAATTGCGGCGCAGATCCACTGCCACGTCAAAAATCTCTCCCCGGGCAGCCCGCACTAGTTTTCCCTGGGGATGCTGGATTTGGTAATGTAACCCCCGCAGTACTCCCTGGCGAGAAAAGGAATGGTTATCCTGCACGAAATGGGGGTCTATGCCCACGGCCTGCTGGAAAACTTTGTCGTTGTAACTCTCAAAGAAAAAACCCCGTTCATCGCCAAAGACTTTGGGCTCTAAAACCAACACATCGGCGATCGCCGTGGGAATCACGTTCACAGATCAAATTCCTCTTTAGGGTTACGACACCCGAAAAAATACCATTAATCGGTCAATGGAGGAAAATCCGGAAATCTTAAACCGCCAAAAATTTTTGGATAACCTCCCGACTCAAGGTTTGGGTTTCCCCAGAAGCCACAATGCCTCCCTTTTGCATGGCATAGTAACGATCTGCGCTGATCAAGTCCTTGATTATTACTCCAAACCCAACGCAAAAATTATCGCTTGTCTTATCTTTTGTAAGGTTTCACTTGATAATTCACCCAATTTCCGATCTAGTCTTGTCCTTGGAATAGATCCTAAGCCCTGAGTGTTCGCAAAAGAGTCTTGTTTCAGAAAGCTTAGTTTTGGTAAAGAAACTTCATACTGACTGTGTCGATATTGGGTGGTTAGTGGGACATAGATAATTAAAGCTCGTGGAGGATTTGTGTCATAACGAGATACCACAACAACGGGACGAGTCTTTGCGGCTATGCCTAAGTCAACAAGCCAAACGTCACCAGGTTTAGGATTCATCGAGTAAATCTAATACCTCTTGTTCGATTGCTCGGGAGCGAAGAATATCTAGGGCATCTTGATCGGCTAGTTCAATTATTTCTCTGATTTTCTCTCGAACTTGGGTGGCTATGTCTGGTTGCCATTTTTGTAGTTTAATTTCCAATATTTCTGTTAGAGAATCCATAATTGTCTGCACCATTCACTGCTTTCTCAGCTTAGCACCGGGATTAAAGTGATCTCTGCCATTTTCCTCCCCAAAATAGGTTGGAAAATACAATCAAACAGCCAAGAATTTTTGGATAACCTCCTGACTCAAGGTTTGGGTTTCCCCGGAAGCTACAATGCCTCCCTTTTGCATGGCATAGTAACGATCAGCCTGGCGGACAAAGTGTAAATGCTGTTCCACCAAAAGAACGGAAATGCCTGTGGCCGCAATAATCCGTTTCACCGCCGCTTCAATTTCCAGAATGATGGACGGTTGAATGCCCTCTGTCGGTTCATCCAACAGCAATAGTTTGGGTTGACCCATCAAGGCCCTGGCGATCGCCAATTGTTGTTGCTGACCACCACTCAAGTCCCCACCCCAGCGGGAAAGCATAGTTTTGAGCACAGGAAAAAGCTCGAAAATTTCGTCGGGAATGCCTTTTTGTCGTTGACTTTTATCCGCACAGGCTTCCAATCCCAGCAGTAAATTCTCCTGCACTGTCAAGCGGGGAATAATTTCCCGGCCCTGGGGCACATAACCAATGCCTAAACGGGCCCGTTTATCCGTCGGCACAGAATTCAACTGGCGATCGCCATAAACCACATAACCACTGCGGGGGGAAAGCAGTCCCATAATGGTTTTAAGTAGAGTAGTTTTACCAACCCCGTTGCGTCCGATCAAACACACCATCTGCCCCGGAGCGATGGACATGTCCACATTACGTAAAATATGACTTTCTCCGTAATACACATTCAGGTCGGAAATTTGTAGCATGGGGACGATCCAATTAGCCAAGAATGGGGGAAAGGATAACATAGCTACCCAGAATGTTCAAACGTCCCGTCAACCTTTGTTAATTATTCCCTCCCATGGGCTGGAACCAGGACAATGGGATGTGACTAAAGGTCAAGGTGAGTAAAAGCTTTGGCCCCCTGGCCGGTATAGGTGGCCGCGATCTGACCATGGCCCCACAGTTGATATTTATAGGTGACTAAACCCTCCAAACCCACCGGGCCCCGGGGAGGCATTTTCTGGGTGCTGATGCCCACCTCCGCCCCAAATCCATAGCGGAAACCGTCGGCAAAACGGGTACTACAATTGTGGTAAACCCCGGCGGCGTCTACCCGCTGACAAAACTGTTCTGCTACGGCCAAATCTTCGCTGATAATGCCATCGGTGTGCTTGGAACCGTACTGGTTAATGTGATCGATCGCCGCTTCAAGGGAATCCACAATTTTGATGGCGAGGATCAAATCACTGTACTCGGTGCGCCAATCTGCTGCGGTGGCGGGTTCACAATCAATAAACTTTTGCGTTTCACCATCTCCCCGCAGACTAACTCCTTTTTCCTTTAGGGCCCGGGCCAAGGGTGGTAAAAATTCAGCGGCGATCGCCTGGTGGACCAAAAGGGTTTCAATGGCATTGCAGGCGGCGGGATATTGGGTTTTTGCGTCCACTGTTACGGCAATGGCCTTCGCCAAATCAGCCTGGGCATCCAGATAAAGGTGACAAATGCCATCGGCGTGGCCTAACACGGGAATCTGGGTATTTTGTTGAATATATTGGACAAATTCGTTGGAACCCCGGGGAATAATCAAATCCACATACTGGTTTAGGACCAACAGGCCCCGAATTTCTTCCCTGGTGGTGAGCAAGTTAACCGCCTCTGGTTTGACGGCAGTCTTAGCCAAAGCGGTTTGAATAACTTCAGTCAAAACTTGGCAGGAACGGGTGGCTTCCCGACCTCCTTTGAGAATGACTGCATTGCCGGATTTGATCGCCAAACTACTGATTTGGATCAGGACCTCCGGGCGCGCCTCAAAAATCACCCCCAACACCCCCAGGGGACAACCAACCCGTTTTAACACCAAACCCTCATCCAATTGTCGATGGAGGGTAACTTGGCCCAACGGATCGGGTAAATGCTCCACATCTTTCACCCCGGCAATGGTGCTTTTGAGCTTACTTTCCCCCAACAGCAGGCGGTTATAAAGGGGTTTAGCAATGCCCATGGCTTCCGCCGCGGCACAATCTTCCTGGTTGGCAGCCAAAATTTCTGGCATGGCGGCCGTTAGACCATCAGCTATGGCGGCGATCGCCTGATTCCGTTCGGCGGTGCTGAGGGTGCCTAAATGGAGAGCCGCTTGGCGGGCATTGTGGGCCAGGGTGGGGAGGGCAGAAACGCTAGGGGAAACAACCATGGGTTAGACGTTAACGATGCAGTTACTTTAGTTATTTTTCAGAACGGGGCAACCGTGGGGAACGAACAGCAAAGCCCAGAGGAAAATGTTCACGGCTTTAACCGGGACAATGGCCTTAATGGTCCAGAGCCGATCGCCCTTGACGGCCCAGACGAAAAATTAGGAAAGAGAGGAAATACATCACATAGGCCACCAGGCCAATAATGCCCAAAAAGCCAAGGAAACCAGTGTTGGAATTGGCGTGGAACCAAGCCTTGTAATGGAGGGGCGGCTGGAGCCAAACCTGACAGAAACTTTCCGCTCCACCAATGCCATTCAGCCCACAGGAAAGGAAAGGAATATTTACCAAGATGGCAAAGCAGGAAAAAATGGTGATGGCCCAACGCCAAGTGGTGGTGGCCAATTTCAAAGGGGAAGGGGGTAAATCCTTGATTTCGTCATTGAGGTCCACCCAAAACCACAAACTAATCGGAATTAGACAACGGGCGGCAAAACCAGTGAAGAAAGCCAAGGACCAGCCAGGAATTAGGAGATAGACCGTTACCATCAACAGGCTGGCCACCCGCCAATAGATGATTAACAAACGATTGATGGCATCCACCCGTTTAAAGGCCGACCAAATGACCAGCACCAGGGGGATAAACACAGAAACGATGACCGCCAAGCGATAGTCCAACCAGATTAACCGCAACCAAATGCCGTCTACTTCCATAACACCATCGAAAAATTTGACAAAACTAAGGGGCAACGCCTACTAAAATGTGAACCCCCAGCTTTGCTAGGCTACCAAATTTTTAGACATTAATCTTCATTCATTCAATCTGGGAAAAATTTCCGCACCTAGCGACTCGTAACCCAAAGAAAAAACACCATAAGGCATTTAGATGTGGTTTATTCAGTCGGTAGTTGCAGCGTCGGGGTAAAAATCTGGATCCAATAATTCCGTCACTGAAAACGGGCAATTTTCAGGAAAAATCTGGGCTGCTAACCCTGTTTTGTCGATGGCTCGTCTTCTTGCTTTGAGATACATCAAATCAATGCGGGTGAGAAAAAAATTGTAAAGAGTTTTTGACTCTAACAGGTTCTCCAATTCATCTCTGAAGTTCCCGATTTCACCACGCCAGCCCCGACCGGAATTTTCCCGTTCTGTTGTCCAATAGCGATAGAGGAGTAGATGAATTAGCAACTGTCGCAGATAGCTATCAACTTTATGGCGTAGCTGAATGCCCAAACCTTCGATTTCCTCTACTAAATTATCCCAGTCTATTTGCTCAACTTGGCGTAATTTAAGCTGCTCCAAGGTCGTTTCTAACCAAAGGAGATAATCTTCTTCATAGAGGCTTTTGGCTACGGCGGTTAAAGACATTGCTCTACCTTTTTACTGTATTCAGAAATAAGTTAAATAAACTGGTTCGTTGATTGAGCCCATCCTATTTAACTTAACAAATTAGCCCAAATAATCCTGCAATGCCTTCACATCAAGGGGGTGGTCCTGCAGACTGCGGAGGGCGGCCACGGTGGCTTTTCCGCCGGCGATCGTGGTGATAATGGGTAATTTGTAATCCAAGGCAGCCCGGCGAATGGTGCGGCCATCTAACTGGGATTCCTCGCCGCTGGGGGTGTTGATAATAAATTGGATTTGGCCATTTTTAATCCAGTCGATGACATGGGGGCGACCTTCATGGAGTTTGAGCACCACTTCTACCCCTTCAATGCCATGCTGTTGCAAAACTTTTTGGGTACCGGCTGTGGCCACCACTTTAAAGCCTAGATCCATTAAGTCTTTAACCACGGGCACAGCCGCCTCTTTGGTGCGATCACTCATGGACACAAATACCGTTCCGGTGGTAGCTAAAATTACCCCCGCTCCCAGCTCGGCCTTAGCAAAGGCTTTGCCAAAGTCGCTGTCAATGCCCATCACTTCCCCGGTGGAACGCATTTCTGGCCCCAACAAAGTGTCTGCTCCAGGAAATTTACTGAAGGGGAGCACCGCTTCCTTAACGGCTACGTGCTGGGGAATAAATTCCTCCGTTACCCCCAGTTCTTCTAGGGTTTTGCCGGACATGACCAGCGAGGCAATTTTAGCCAGGGGACGGCCGGTGGCTTTACTTACATAGGGCACAGTGCGGGATGCCCGGGGATTAGCTTCCAGGATATAAACCTGTTCCCCTTGCACAGCGTATTGAATGTTCATCAAACCCACCACTTTTAAAGCTCTTGCCAATTGTTCGGTCCACTGGCGAATGGTGGCTAGTACCCCCTCGGAAAGGCTGGTGTAGGGAATGGAACAGGCGGAGTCCCCGGAGTGGATACCAGCTTCTTCAATGTGCTCCATGATGCTGCCAATGACCACTTTGCCGGTTTTGTCGGTGAGGGAGTCCACGTCCACTTCGATGGCATTTTCTAAAAATTTGTCAATCAAAATGGGATGATCCGGCTCAATTTGCACCGCATAGGTCATGTACCGTTCCAATTCTTCGTCGGAATAGACGATTTCCATGGCTCGTCCCCCTAGCACATAGGAAGGCCGCACTACGACGGGATAACTAATGCGGTTGGCCACTACTCTGGATTCTTCGTAATCCCGGGCAATGCCGTTGGGTGGTTGGTTGATATTCAACTCGTGGAGAATTTTTTCAAAACGCTCCCGGTCTTCGGCCGTATCGATGGAGTCGGGAGAAGTGCCCCAGATTTTGGTCTGCACTGGGCAATCGGGGCTATGGAGATATTGCTGCAGGGGCACCGCCAGTTTGAGAGGGGTTTGGCCGCCAAATTGGATAATGATACCCGCCGGATTTTCCGCTTCGATGATATTTAAAACATCTTCCTTGGTGAGCGGTTCAAAATAGAGGCGATCGCTCGTGTCGTAGTCGGTGGAAACGGTTTCAGGGTTGGAGTTGACCATGATGGTTTCGTAGCCCGCATCACTAAGGGAAAAGGCGGCGTGGCAACAGCAGTAGTCAAATTCAATCCCTTGGCCAATGCGGTTGGGGCCACCACCGAGGATCATTACTTTGGGCTTGTCGGAGGGCAGCACTTCGCATTCCTCCGGTTCGTAGGTGGAATAGTAGTAGGGAGTAAAAGCTTCAAATTCCGCCGCACAGGTGTCTACCACTTTATATACGGGGGTGATGCCCAGGGATTTACGGTAGGCCCGCACTTCGTCTTCGGTGGTTTTGGTGGCAAAGGCTATCTGACGATCGCCAAAGCCCTGTTGTTTGATGTAGCGCAGATCGGCAGCGGTGAGGTCTTTTAAACCCCGTTGTTTCATATATTTTTCCGTTTTGACCAAGTCCTCCAATTTGTCCAGGAACCAGAGGTCGATCGCCGTTAGCTCATGGATTTCCTCCACGGTCATACCCAGGTTCAAGGCATGGTGCAAAGAAAAGACCCGATCTGGGTTGGGAGTCCGCAACTGGGAACGGAGATGGGAAAGGGTGGGCAAAGTCTCATGGCGATCGCAACCAAAGCCAAATCGTCCTGTTTCCAGGGAACGTAAAGCCTTTTGGAAAGATTCTTGGAAAGTACGGCCGATCGCCATCGCTTCCCCAACGGATTTCATTTGGGTGGTGAGAATCGGTTCGGAGCCGGGGAATTTTTCAAAGGCAAAGCGGGGAATTTTGGTAACAACGTAATCAATGGTGGGCTCAAAGGAAGCCGGGGTCTTCTTAGTAATGTCGTTGGAAATTTCGTTGAGGGTGTAGCCCACCGCCAACTTAGCCGCAAATTTGGCAATGGGAAACCCAGTAGCCTTGGAAGCCAGGGCTGAAGAGCGGGACACCCGGGGATTCATTTCAATCACAATCACGTCCCCATTGGCTGGGTTAACGGAAAACTGAATATTCGATCCCCCCGTTTCCACGCCAATTTCCCGAATGATGGCAATGGAATAGTCCCGCAGTCGTTGATACTCCTTATCAGTTAAAGTCTGGGCTGGAGCCACGGTGATCGAGTCCCCCGTGTGGACCCCCATGGGATCAAAGTTTTCAATGGAACAGATGATGACCACGTTATCGGCCAAATCCCGCATCACCTCCAGCTCGTATTCCTTCCAACCCAGCAGGGATTTTTCCACCAAAATTTGGGACATGGGGGATTGGTCCAGGCCAAACTGGGCCATTTCTTCATACTCTTCCTGGTTGTAGGCAATGCCCCCTCCGGTGCCCCCTAGGGTGAAAGCGGGGCGAATAATTAAGGGGTAGGAACCAATTTCTGCGGCGATGCGCCGGGCATCATCCATGTTGTTGACAATGCCAGAAGGACAGACCGGCACCCCAATGCGGGCCATGGCCTGTTTGAATAAATCCCGGTCCTCCGCCATTTCGATCGCCGGCAACTTAGCACCGATTAATTCCACCCCATATTTTTCCAACACCCCGGATTTGGATAGGGAGACGGCCAAATTCAACGCCGTTTGTCCCCCCATGGTCGGTAACACCGCATCCGGTCTTTCCTTGGCAATAATTTTTTCCACAATCTCCGGGATCAGCGGCTCAATGTAGGTGCGGTGGGCTAATTCCGGGTCAGTCATAATCGACGCCGGGTTGGAGTTGACTAACACCACCTCGTAGCCTTCTTCCTTTAACGCCTTACACGCTTGGGTGCCCGAATAGTCAAATTCGCAAGCTTGACCAATAACAATGGGGCCAGCCCCCAAAATCATAATTTTGTTTAAGTCGTTGCGGCGTGGCATAGGTAAAACTGTCCGAGACGTGATGGGGATTTCGATCCCAATCATTGTATAGGCTTTATCGGCGATCGGAACCCGCTCCCATATCCGGATTTATTGACCAAAAATCCCGGCCTTGACCCTATTTAAGCGACCCCACCATCCAACCAATGCCGCAGGCGATCGCCACCAGGCAAGAAGTCTTAAAAGCATTAACAGTGGCCGGTTGTACCTGGGCATCTTCCCTTTCTTCCGCAGTTTTAGCCCGACTAAAGCGGCGTTTTTGCAGCCCAAAGTAAACCAACTGGGAAATAATGGACAGGGTTAAAGGGATAAAAACCAAGCGACTGGCTAAAACCAACCCCATTCCCGTAGTCAGGGTGAAAAGACCGCCCAACAAGAGGAAATAACTCAGTAACCGGTCCTGTTTCTCCATGGCGATCGCCTCCAGGGCTTGATCTAGGGATAAAGATTCCCTGGCCGCCTGTAGGGTCAAAAAACCACCAAAAATCCAAAACGCACCGAAAAGCCGCAAACAGGAACGCAGCCCAATCACCAAAAAAGCTTCCATCACTGCTCACACTTAACCCTTGATCAATTCCACTGTGTCGCGGCCGTCGGGGTCCTGTAGATACACTTTCACCTGTTCCTCCGCCGCCGTGGGCAGGGTTTTACCAACAAAATCGGGATGGATGGGCAACTCCCGATGGCCCCGGTCCACCAAGGTCAACAAACGAATCACCTGGGGACGACCATACTCCGTCACCGCATTGAGGGCCGCCCGGATGGTGCGACCTTTATAAATCACGTCATCCACCAACACCACCCTTTTGCCCGTTAAACTGAGGGGAATTTTTGTTTTGGCGGGAGTACGGGTTTTAATCCGTTTTAAATCGTCCCGGTAAAGGGTAACATCGATCGCCCCGACGGGGACCTTAACCTGCTCCAACATTTCAATTTGCTGAGCTAACTGATGGGCGAGGGGAACGCCCCTGGTGTAGATACCCAGTAACACTAACTCCGACAGGTCACCATTTTTCTCAATTACTTGGGAAGCCAAACGGGTCAGGGTACGCCGGATTTCCTCCGGGGAAAGAATCTCAATGATCTGTGTCGCCATGGACCATCACCTACACCAATGTAAAAAAGTCATCCTGTCATTGACACTGTAACAGGGCAAAGTCATCAATGTTGACCCCCCGGGCGGTGGGGGCATGGTATGATTTGGGAGACTCATTGTTACATTTCTTAATGAAATCCTAATCTTTTTGCTACTGCCCCCAGGGATCCGCCTCCAGAGACGTGCCTAGTCCGGCTCTGATTACGACCCATCGACGGTGCGGAGGTCTTTTACGGATACAATTTTAGAGACTGCATCATTCGATACAATCAAGGCGCTTGGGGCATTAGGGCTAACAAATACACCCATAACCTCCAATTTATTGTGACCATTGCTTCTTCCCATCCCATCAATAACGGCATGAACACCGGCAAATTAGTGAATCAAGTTTCCTCCCTACCTGACCGTAATACCCACAATGGGCAAGAGGTGAAATACCACACCGAAAATGTTGAGTTGAATAAAGAAAAAATGATGGATGCCGTGCGCATCATGCTGGAGTCGGTGGGAGAAGATCCGGAACGGGAAGGCTTGCTAAAAACCCCCAAGCGGGTGGCGGAAGCAATGCAGTTTTTGACCCAAGGCTATGACCAATCCTTAGAAAAATTGGTTAATGGCGCTATTTTTGACGAAGGCCATAATGAAATGGTTTTGGTGCGGGACATTGACTTTTTCAGTTTGTGTGAACACCACATGTTGCCCTTTATGGGTAAGGCTCACCTGGCCTATATTCCCAATCAAAAAGTAGTGGGTCTCAGCAAGTTAGCTCGCATTGTGGAAATGTTTTCCCGTCGTTTGCAGGTGCAGGAGCGCCTCACCAGGCAGATCGCCGAGGCGGTACAGGAAATTCTCGATCCCCGGGGGGTAGCGGTGGTGATGGAAGCAACCCACATGTGTATGGTGATGCGTGGTGTTCAAAAACCAGGTTCCTGGACAGTTACCAGTGCCATGATCGGTTCTTTCCAAGATGAGCAAAAAACCCGGGAAGAGTTTTTAAATTTGATTCGTCATCAACCCAATTTCTATTAATTTTTCCAGGGAGGAAGCCCCACTAAATTTGGTCAGATATTGCCGGATTTTTAGTGGGGGGAGTGGGACATAAATTTAAGGCTGCTAAAGCATTCCCTCGCTGAATAAAAACACTCAAATTTACTCCAATTAATCCAATCTGGCCTATCCCCTAGGCAGTTTTTGGACATGGCAGGGCGGCATTGACGTTAACTTGTTGACAGGCTTATTCCATGGCGGCTGAAATTATCTGCGTTGGCACCGAATTATTGCTAGGGGAAATCCTCAATAGCAACAGTCAATACCTGGCCCAGGAATTGGCCCGCCTTGGCATTCCCCACTATTTCCAAACGGTGGTAGGGGATAACCCAGAGCGTATCAAACAGGCGATCGCCATTGCTCAGAAACGAGCTCAAATTCTCATTTTTACTGGAGGCCTGGGGCCGACCCCGGACGATCTAACGACGGAAACTATCGCAGATTTTTTCCAGACGACCTTGCAGGAAAGCGCTGCCGTCATCGCCGACATTGAGGCAAAATTTGCCCAGACGGGGCGACCCATGGCAGCCAATAATCGCAAGCAGGCTTTACTGCCAGTGGGGGCAGAGGTATTGGCCAACGAAACGGGAACGGCCCCTGGCATGATTTGGCATCCCCAACCGGACTTGTTAATTTTGACTTTCCCTGGAGTCCCCTCGGAAATGCACCAGATGTGGCAGGAGGTAGCGGTGCCCTACCTCAGAAGTCAGGGCTGGGGACAAACTAGTATTTACAGCCGAGTACTGCGCTTTCGGGGCATTGGGGAATCGTCCCTGGCGGAGAAAGTAACGGATTTTTTCAATTTGACCAATCCCACCGTGGCTCCCTACGCAGGTAAAGGGGAGGTGCGTTTGAGGGTTTCCTGTGCTGCGTCCTCCGAGGCCCTGGCCCGGGAAATTATCGATCCGGTGGTGGATCAAATTAAGGCGATCGCCGGTTTAGATTATTTCGGTGAGGATGAAGATACTATCGCGTCGGTGGTGGGAACCCTATTGCGGCAACGGGGAGAAACGGTGGCAGTGGCGGAGTCCTGTACTGGTGGTGGCTTAGGTGCTCTGTTGACCGACCAACCAGGCAGTTCCGACTACTTTTGGGGCGGAGTAATTGCCTACGATAACCAGGTGAAAATTAAACTGCTCGGGGTGGATCCGGAAATTATTGAATATTGTGGAGCCGTCAGTGAGGCTACAGCGGAGGCCATGGCCCTGGGGGTGAAGGAAAGGTTGGGTACTGATTGGGGCATTGGGGTTACTGGCATTGCTGGGCCCGGTGGTGGTACAGAGCAAAAACCCGTCGGCACCGTGTACGTTGGCCTAGCGGATCCCGCCGGTCACACTAGTCATATTTTGTTGCAATTTGGCGATCGCCGGGGTCGGGAATGGATCAGATACTTGAGCGCTTGCCAGGCTTTGGATTATCTAAGAAGGCGTTTGCAGAGTAGCTGAGTCTGAATTTTCTCCGCCTCTTGCTAAGATCCAAAAGCATTGGTTAAATATTGCTCTAACCGGAGACGATAACCCTGCCAGTAAAAGCTTTGACCCAGTTTTAAATTGGCAGGTAAACGTAGGTCCCTATCCCCCACGTCCCCTGATCTGCCCTGGCAAAAAACGATCGCCACGTCAAAGCGACAGTTAAAATCACTCCACTGGGGCTGAGTGGCAAGGAAATGGTTGGCCGTTTGCCAGAGTTTTTCCTGTTTGCGGCCATTAACCGCCAGTAAGCCGCCCTGGTCCCAATTGCCGCTGCTACGGGTTTTTACCTCCACAAAGGCCAGCATCATTGTTACCGGAAAATGGGCAATCAGATCAATTTCCCCCCACGGCGATCGCCAGCGTTGCTGCAAAATTTTTGCCTCCTGTTGTTCCAGCCAAGCCGCCACCAAACTTTCCCCTGCTTGTCCTAAGTCCACCATCACTGCCTAGCTAATTGTGATTGTTCTCTCCGGTGGCTTGTTTATTACGCCTACTTCTTGGACTGGATGGGGCCAGGCATACCATTGTTGGAGCTAGGAACTTGGCTCTGGGTTTCCGCCTCTGTTGCCCCCGCATCACCATTGGGTTGGGGCGGCACGATAGATGGAGCCTGATTTTGTTGTAGTAACATCTCTCCCTTCGTTTTTGGCAAAGAGGGTTGGCTGGAACTGGGGGCTGGGCTAACCGTAGGGACAGGTGCCGGGGCGGGAACAGAACGGGTAGGCGGTGGAGCCACGTTAACCGGAGGGGCACTGGGGGCCGGGGTGGCCGGTTGTCGCCGGGGGGCTGGGGCATCGGGAATAGGGGAAGGTCGCACTGCCGGTGTCGGAGTTGCTTGGGGCTGACTAACCGGTGGCGTTGTTGGTCGGGGGCGCACTGGTTCCGGAGAGGGCGCCATGCCAGGGGCTGGGCTAACCGTGGGGGCCGGAGTTACCTGGGAAGGCGGTGGGACAGCCGGCATCGATGGATTGGTTGTTTCTCCACCGGCGGGAATGAATTGGTCCATGCCCCCACAAATCTCGGCGTCATACTTAAAGGAAACCGTCACCTGGGTAGGTTCACCATAACTACGGTTGGCGATCGCCTGTTCAGCTAGCTGATTGAAAACGGGGTAGCGGGAGCGCCCCACCAGATCCTTCTGCCCACTGGGAAAAACGTTATAGACCACTGTTGCTTCTGTACGACTGCGACAGGCAATGGGGGGATAGGCGCCGCTAATGGTGTCCTTCGCTTTTAAAGCTTGGCCCTGCTGGGCAATGGAAACCAAGGTATTTTCCCGCAGTCTTTCCGGGGAAGTGTCTTCTCCCTCCGCCGTCAAACCCGGTTGCTGGGCAGGATTAATGCCCTGGGGAGCCCTGGTGATAAAGCCGGTGCCCTGGGAGGGGGGCAGCGTGCCAAAATCAGGTCGGTTGGGGCCGGGGCCTAGGGGATTCATTCCCTGGTCTGGATTGGGGGCAAATAGGCCGGGGGGTCGGGGAATTTGCCTAGGGGAAGGTAACTGGGGTAGGGACGGAATGGGGGGATTGGTAATGGGCAAACGACTCAAATTGCCATAGCTGGTTAAAGGCGGCAAATTGGGGTAAGCCGGTAAATTGGGCATGGCCGGCGGCGGCGGCATAATGCCCGGGCCCGGAGGCAGAGAATAGTTATAGTCACCACTGGTGGGAGTGGGCAAATTGGGGTCGGCGGGAATGGTGCCGGGGTCACTGCCACCGGGAGCAGTGGGAAACAAGGCACTGCCGGAAAAAATATCTGTTTCTGGTAAACGACTTTGTTCCGCCGGAGTTAATTCGATCACCCCCACAGGATTGCGGTCTGCCAGGTCGTCCCCAGTGGGTTCTTGCCATTGCCAATGGGGTAAAGCCAAGCCCAAAATAAAGCCATGGATGCCGAGGGAACTCAAAATAGCCACATTGACCGGAGTGAATACCTGGCCCAATGAGGGAGCATTGCTTAACCTGAGGGGTAAATCCATTGCCATAGGTCGATCGCCATTCAGAAAAACTTTGACGGTCCCAGTCTCCAGCAGGGCAAAGTGAAGAAAAATGCCGGTACGGGAGGCTGTTTACACAGTTCCCCCAAAATAACACAAACCCTTTGGCGATCGGTGTTAGCCCTGGGCCACTGTCCCCCTGACCCCCAGATAACGGAGCAAAAATGATAGGTTAGGATGCTAGATTGCCTTTGATCCCCTAGCCAATATCGATCGCCGTTGATTGTTTATGTTTATTTCCCCCCCCCGTAACTTACTGAAGGTTGCTGTCCAAAGTGTGGGTGGCTTCGTCATCGCCCTGGGTTTAGTAGCTGGAGGAGCTTTACCCAGCCTCGCCAAGGATGTTCTGCTCCAGGTGGGGGTAGTCCAACGCTTTGGGGACGAAGACCGAGACCAACTCACCATCAGCGGGGTGGGCAACGATGACTTAACCTTTACCGCAGTTAATAACCAAGGAGAAAAGGTCACCCTCCAGAGCAAACAGGGCACCATTGCCATTAGCCGCCGGGCCGTGGCGAGGAAATTGGCGGAAGTATTGGTGCTGGGGGACCATGCCACCTTTGAAACGGCAGAGGACGATGCCCTCCGCTGGCAAGCTCAAGGTATTGCAGTGGAAGTTACCCAACCAGGGCGTTGGCAAGTGTGGGCCAAACGGGACGTATATGACAGTCCCCTGGTGCGCCGTTGGTTGCTGGCAGATTTAAAAAAGCAGGGTTATCAATTGCCCTACCTGGAAAGTGTACTATTGGACAGTAAGCCCCAGGCCATGGTGGTGATCAATGGTCAAAGTTACCCCGCCGACCAACTGACCATCACCGCCGCCAAAAATCAAATTCAAGTTACGGAAGGGGAGAAAAAATTTGTCTATGGCGGTTGGTTGCAACTCCAGCCCAACTCCTACGGCAATTACACATTGGTTAACCATGTGCCCCTGGAAACCTATCTCCGGGGTGTGGTGCCCCATGAAATTGGCCCCGGTGCCCCCCCCACTGCGGCCAAAGCCCAAACCATCATTGCCCGCACCTATGCCCTCCAAAACCGGCGTCGTTTTGCCGCCGATGGTTACGAGTTGTGTGCCACCACCCACTGCCAGGTTTACTACGGTTTAAGTGGCACTAGCCCCAGGGCCGATGAGGCGATTAGGGAGACGGCGGGGCAGGTTTTAACCTATAACAATCAATTGGTGGATGCCCTTTATTCCTCTACGGCGGGGGGGGTGACGGCCAAGTTTAGCGATGTCTGGAATGGGGAAGAGCGGCCCTATCTCCAGGCAGTCATCGACTCGGCCCAGCCCATTTGGAATTTGTCCAACCAAAGCCTGGCCGATGAAGCGACTTTCCGTAAATTTATCAACCTCAAGGAAGGATTTAACGAAACGGGGCGGAAGTTTCTGCGCTGGCGCTACCCATCTACGTTGGCGGAATTGAATCAGGATCTGAAAAAGTATCTGACCAACCGGCGCCATCCCCTGGCGGATTTCACCACCATTTACGATATGAAGGTCACTAGGCGATCGCCATCGGGGAGAATTTTAATGCTGGAGGTGCTGACCGATAAAGGCGTGGTGGAATTGGCTAAAAACGAAGCCCGCAGTGCCTTTGGTCCTCCCCGCAGTACCCTGTTCTACCTGGAACCCACCTACGATGCTAACCAGCGACTCCAAAGCGTCTTTTTCGTTGGGGGAGGCTTTGGCCATGGGGTCGGCATGAGTCAATTTGGCTCCTATAAGCTATCCCAGTTGGGATGGTCGGCGGAACAAATCTTAGCTTTTTATTATCCTGGCACTCAAATCAGACAGCTCAATGAGCAAATTCTAGGGCAAACTCCCCGCCCTTGATGCCAACTTTTTTTCACCTACATTCTCACCCCACTGCGTATGACTTCCATGCCCATCGAAATTTCTGTTCAGGACTTAGCCCTGATGTTGGCTCACCCCAACGGCGATCGCCAATTGATTGATGTGCGGGAACCCCATGAGGTGGAAATTGCGGCCCTGCCAGGCTTTGAAACCCTGCCCTTGAGCGAGTTTGCCCACTGGTCTGATACTATTCAAGAACGATACAAATCTGACCAGGAAACTGTTGTGCTTTGCCACCATGGCATCCGTTCAGACCAAATGGCCCACTGGTTAGTGGATCAAGGTTTTAGTAAAGTTAAAAACGTAGTGGGGGGAATTGATGCCTATTCCCGTGTGATTGATGCCACCATTCCCCGTTATTAACTCCCATTGGCATCACTGCAGAGGGCCGAACTGTTTGGTTTTGAGGACAATAGCCGATATTATTAAGAAAAGTAACCGGGACGGACGGGACTGTCCCCATGGCCTGGTGTCTAGTATTATCGTCAACTTGGTTAACTGTTAGCCCGCTAGTCAATAGTCAACTTTTTTAATATCCAACAGGGCCCTTTGCCCAAGCAATTTCTCCTACAGAAAATATCCCCGGAGGTATTTACATCATGTCCATTCGTCTTTACGTCGGTAACCTACCCAAAGAATCCATTGAGCGGGAAGCACTACAGGAAGTATTTGCAGAAGCCAATGCTGTTGTTTCCACCAAAGTTATCAAAGACCGTAAAACGGGTAAATGCCGGGGATTTGCTTTTGTAACGGTTTCCACTGACGAAGCGGCGGATGAATTCATCGAGAAATATAATGGCCAATCCTTTATGGACAGCCCTTTAAAAATCGAAAAGGCTAACCCCCGCTCCAAGGATGACGAAGAAGGAGGCAGTGAAACTCCGGCGGCCAGTGGAGAAAAAACCAAGCAACCCCGCACCGATAAAAAACGGAGTAATAAAAAAGCGGCAGGGGCCAGTGCCAATACTAGCACTGCTTCTGAAGGTTTCCAGCCCGACCCCCGCTGGGCAGACCAGTTGGCCCAACTGAAGGAAAAATTGACAGCGGCCCAGTAGGCCCACGGTTCTTTCCTGACCAGAACCATTTTGAGGGTTTTGGCACCGTACAAATTTCGGCGATCGCCGGACAGTTTTCCCTTGGCTAGGGCTAATCAAAAAAACCATAGAGTTTCAATAAAACCTAGGTAATTGGGGAAATAGGATTTTGCCCCACGTTTAGGTTAATGACCCAATTTAATTAAAAAATTTAAAAGACAAAATAACGGAGGTTAAATTTTTATGGCTGAGCTAGATGCGGCCAACTTGATGAAACAAGCAGTGGGGAAAGCCGCCGCTGACCGGGTTAAGTCCAACACCATTGTCGGTTTGGGCACCGGTTCCACCACCGCCTATGCCCTAGAATTCATTGGCGATCGCCTCAAAAAAGGAGAATTGGAAAATGTAGTGGGCATTCCCACCTCCTTTCAGGCGGAAGTATTGGCCCGTAAATATGGCATTCCCCTGACGACGTTGGATGTGGCTGACCGCATTGACATTGCCATCGACGGAGCGGATGAAGTTGACCCCCAGAAAAATTTAATTAAAGGAGGAGGGGCCGCCCACACGAGGGAAAAAATTGTCGATGCCCTGGCGGAAACTTTTCTAGTCGTGGTGGACAGTGGCAAGTTGGTTGACAAATTGGGTTCCACCTTTTTACTGCCGGTGGAAGTGATTCCCATGGCCCTGACCCCCGTAATGCGGGCTTTGGCTAAATTGGGTGGTAAGCCCGAACTACGCATGGGGATTAAAAAAGCTGGCCCCGTTGTCACCGACCAAGGCAACCTCGTCATTGACGTTAAATTTGATGCCATTGCCGACCCAGCGGAGTTGGAAAAAACCATTAACAATCTCCCCGGTGTGTTGGAAAACGGGCTGTTTGTGGGGGTAGCGGACGTAATTTTGGTAGGGGAAATTATTGACGGTCAACCCACGGTGCGGGAATTTTAGTTCCCTCTCAACTGCATCGTATTAACTAGGGTCAAGGTGGGAAAATAGAAGGGATATGGATACCCCGCCTCCCCGACTTTACCTCCAAACAATCGCTAACTTGCTCAAGCAGTCTTTGACTTGGGCGGGCTTGGCGTTTTTATTGGGGGGCTGTGGCTATCCCCGTTATCTGAGCCTTTCCTTTGACCGCAGTGGCCGGGGTGTCAACAGTGCCTCCGAAGAGATTTTTCCCCAGGTAACCTATCCCTTTTTGGTCTTTACCTCCGACCGCAACGGCACCCAGGGCATTTATCTGTACAATCTCCAAAATAACCGCCTGGAAACCCTACCCCGCCTCAACGCCCTCGACCAGGTGGCTAGTCATCCCAGCATTACCGAAGACGGACGTTACATTGTCTTTGCCCTCAGTCGCCAGGGCAAAACTGATATTGTGCTCTACGATCGCCAAACGGAGCAGAAGCGTAATTTAACTGCGGATTTGGCCGCCGACACGAGGAATCCCGTCATCAATGCCAACGGCGATCGCATTGCCTTTGAAGTGGCCCAGGACGGCCAGTGGGACATTATGGTGATGGATACCCAGGGCCAAATTATCGCCACCCCTTAAAAAAGTTGCAGGTTTTCCAGACCAGGGGGATTAAAATATGGAGAAAACAGTAAAACAATGAAACCTATTTCCTTTCCCCTCTGGCTGGCTTTACTTTTAAGCTTTGTCCCTGTCATGGCAGTTAGGGCATCATCTCCCCTCCATGCCCAACAGGTAGAAGTAGAAACAGAATTACCCGCCGTTGCCACCATCACCGATCTGATTAATGGCGATTTGGCTTGCTATGTGGACTTGGTGGATGGTCAAGGTAATCCATACCAGGGACTGTACGCCACCTTTGAAGTTTGTGAACAGGCTGCCCTAATCGGCCAAACGGTCAAATTAACCTATCAGCCAGCATCCTTTAACGATTGTGACAGTAACGAACCCTGTGGCAAAAGTAAGACCGAGTTGGCGATCGTCCAGATTGAACCATGGGAAAACTAAACCGAGGCTGGAAACAAAACCCCATTGTCATTTTGGTTGCCCTGGCCCTACTGGTGGCGATCGCCATTATTGGCCTTGGAAAAGTTGATCCATCGGGGTTAGGACAATCCCTGGGCCGGCCAGACCCCTTACCCCAAGAACAGGACATCAAGGTTTATTTCAATCTCAACAATGCCAAGGGAGCTGATTTCCTTGACCCGGACCGCAACTTTAAACGTCAGGGGGACAATTTTGAGCAACTAATCCTAGATCAAATTAATGGAGCCCAGTCCACCATCGACCTAGCGGTACAGGAATTACGCTTACCCCGCATTGCCCAGGCATTGGTCGAGAAACAAAGGGCCGGGGTTCGAATCCGGTTAGTGCTGGAAAATATCTATAACCAAACCATCAAAGAAGCAGTAGAAGCGGAAAAAGATCCCTTCCGTTACCGTGGCCCCCTAGCCTATTTAGATCAAAATCAAGACGGCCGCATTAGTCCTGAAGAAAGTGCAGAACGAGATGCTATTGAGATTCTCCGCACCCAAAAAATTCCCCTCATTGACGACACAGAGGATGGGAGTAAAGGATCGGGGTTAATGCACCATAAATTTGTGGTGCTGGATAATAAAACGGTCATTGTCACCTCTGCTAACTTTACCCCCAGCGATCAGTACGGCGACTATGATGACCACTTCACCAGGGGCAATGCTAATAACTTATTGCTGATCCAATCCCCTGCGGTGGCCCATCTTTTCACAGAAGAGTTTAATCTGCTTTGGGGAGATGGCCCTGGAGCAAAAAAAGACAGTCTATTTGGTATCAATAAGCCCAGTAGACCAGCTAAAGCGTTAAAAGTGGGGGAGACCACGGTAACGGTAAAATTTTCTCCTGATCGCCGAACGGTACCTTTTGCCGAAACAAGCAATGGTTTAATTGCCCAATACCTAAATCAGGCCCAGCAAAAAATTCAGTTAGCGTTGTTTGTTTTTAGTGAACAAGCATTATCCGATGTAATCAACCAAAGATTTCAAGCGGGCACTGAAATTAAAGCCCTAATTGACCGGGGATTTGCCTTTCGTTACTACAGTGAAGGCCTGGATTTATTGGGGGTAAAACTATTAGAAGACTGCCTAGAACAACCAGGTAATCGTCCCTGGGCCTTACCAACAGAATTCGTCGGTACACCAGCCCTGCCAAGGGGGGACAAGTTGCACCATAAATTTGCCTTGGTGGATGATGACACAGTGATCACCGGTTCCCACAATTGGTCCCCCGCTGCTAACCACAGCAACGATGAAACGGTATTGGTTTTACAGAATGCCCAAATAGGGGCCCATTACCAACGGGAATTAGAACGACTCTATGCCATCACAGAGTATGGTTTACCCCCCACAATACAAGCCCGCATTGATCGCCAGGAGCAGGAATGCGCCAACCCCCAGCTAAGCCCCAAGCCCCTAGCTACCGCCACCCCTAACCGCTTGGTAAACCTCAACCGAGGTAGTCAAGCAGAATTGGAAAGTTTACCTGGCATTGGTCCCAGCACCGCTGCAAAAATTATCGCCACCAGGGAGCAAAAGCCATTCACCTCCCTGGAAGATTTAGGACGAGTCAAGGGCATTGGTCCCAGCAAGATTGAGGGTTTGCGGGGTAAAGTTACCTGGTAAAAAATCCCCGACCAAGGAAACGGCAATGACTCAGATCCTTTGGCCGGGGAATTTATAATTTAAACAACGAAAAATGGACGAGATTAAGGGCGTCTAGCTAAACCATTCCGGTACGGCTTCTTCTTTCGTGTTGGTGTTACGGGAAGGAGTCTCCCGGGTGAACTTCATATGCACATTGCGGGTTTGTTCCCCATCCACCGCCACTGCCATGATGGGATAGTCAATCAAGCCATCTTGGAAGGACATTTGGAAACGGAAGGTGCCGTCTTCATTGAGTTTAATCGGACGGCCACCAATGGTAACCGTCGCATCGGGTTCCGTGGCACCGTAAACAATCAGCTCAGCATCAGCCACTAACCAGAATTGCCGGGGACGGATTGGGGCTTCCGAGGCCATAAATTCGCTACTGGAAAGACCATAGCCCATGCCAATGCCGGACATATTTAAACCAGAAACATTGGGGGCTGCCCACAGGCCCGCTCCGGAGGGAAACACATAGGAGCTTAATGTTTGCTCGTGGGTAACGGAACCGGGGACGTGCTGCATAGAGCCGTAGAGGGAACCCGCCATCCGCAGGGCTTCAGCACCCTGGGCCATGTCAAACACTTGGTCATAAACTGCGGTGGAAGCTCCCACAGAACGCTTGCTGGGGGGCACCAATTGGTAAATGGTTTTGCCTTGGAGGTCTTCGTCCCAGTTGACGGTGACAAACACATCTTCTACCCAGTCGGAGGGATAAACGGGGGGAATGCGAATGGGGGTGGAACGGGCCAGGGTGAGCCAGCGACCATCAAAGGTGCGATAGCCAATGTCTAGGGCATAATCGCGATCACTGACAGGGATGGGCAAATACCATTCCCGGGCCAATTCATCACAGAGATATTCCTGGACGCTGTGGGGGCTTGCGGTCTGCCAATCCAGGTCGGTCACATCGTAGAGCCGCAGAGCCAACTGTTGCCCCCCCTGACTACGGAGAGCATCCTTATGTTCTTTGGGGATATCCCAATAGGCGTAGGCCCACTGGGGATCCCTGGGCATGAGGGTAATGCGGCTTTCACCGTAACCACCGGGCAAATCTCCCAAAACTTCATCGACGGCGGTGAGGGGGGCGCCAAATTTATCATCTTGACCAAGTTCAAATTTAGAAGCTTCCACAGCTTGTTCCTCCTGGGGACGGTTAACGGATTTGACAGAAAAGGGAGCAGGGGCAGGTTTGTTGAGAGCCTTTTCCACCTCTGCTAGTAGCTGGGATTTACGCATCCGACTGTACCGGGAAATATTGCATTCACTGGCAACTCGGCGTAATTGTCGCAGCGTCATGTCTTCGAGGGAGGGTCGGTCTTCTTTAGCCATAACAATTACTTTGGGTTTATGGGACAGTCCATACTATGGGTTTCCACAATCAGCCCGTGGAAAGAGGACAGGGTTAGTTACTTCCAATGGTGGACACAGGGGGAGCAAAGGTGAATGTTGTTGAAGTTGCTGGCTTTTGGCCAAGGCGATCGCCCGAGGAATGCCCACGGGGATCACAAGCTTCACCTTTTGTAACATAGAGCGGCGGCGGAACGTCAAGGGGATCAAGGCTTTAAAATGGACTGCTACCACGGATTTCCAGGCATTAAGCCAAATCTTGTGTCATCACTTCCTGACTTGTGTTGTGAAGTTTTGTCTGATTCGGGCCCACAGATCCTGGAGTGGAACCACAAAAGTCAATTTTTCCTGACAATCACCCAAGGCATTATGACAATCTCTTAACTGTCACAGTATCCATGGGGGGAGAGGGTGAGGGGGTTATTATCTAGAGGTGTGTGAGGAGTAAGTTGAAGCCCCCGGAGTCGAAACAAGGAAAGACGCCCAGGGGCTTTTTCTTGCCGTTTTTTGCCCTGAAAGATTTTTCAAGCTGGTCTATGCTCTCCGTAAAAGTTCGGGATGGGCAGCCACTCTCCTTTGGTTCCCCCCGTCGGTAGGGATGATTTCAGCGGGCCGCCAAGATTATTAAAAATTTTTTATGTGTCGTCTTTTAGGGTATCTGGGTCAACCACTGCGACCAGAGCAACTGATTTATCGCCCAGAACATTCCCTGATTGTCCAGAGCTATCAACCCCAGGAAATGACAGCGGGGCTGTTGAATGCCGATGGTTTTGGCTTGGGGTGGTTTGACCAGGGGCATCAACCCAGTCCCTATCTCTACAAAAATGTCCTGCCCATTTGGAGTGACATTAATCTTCCCCACCTGAGTCGGTATATCCAGTCCAGTTGTTTTGTGAGTTATGTCCGCAGTGCAACGCCCCCTTTGGCAGTGGATTTGACCAATTGTCAGCCCTTTACGGAGGAGGGGCTGTTATTTGTCCATAATGGATTTATTAATAATTTTCGGACTACTCTCTACCGCCCCCTACGGAATTTATTGAGCGATGCCAGTTATCAGTTCATCCATGGCACCACCGACTCGGAACATATTTTTGCCCTCATTCTGGACAATCTCCGGCGGTCAAGGCAGGCCTCCCAGGGTGATGGCGATGGGGCAAAAAAGACTAGCTTGGGGGAGGCGTTAGAAGCAAGTTTGTTAACGTTGGCAGAGTTGGCTCGACAACATAACACTTATTTTTCCGCCAATATTCTTCTGGCCGATGGTCAGCGCATTGTGGCCTGTCGTTATGCCAGTCGTCAACCGGAACCGAGTTTATATTGGTTGGCGGATAGTGAGCGCTGTCCGGGGGGAGTGATTGTGGCCTCGGAACCCCTATTTACTGACCCCCAATGGCAGGCCTGTCCACCCCAAAGTATTTTGGCGATTAACAGCCCAGAGGCGATCGCCGTTAAAGTTCTAGCAGATCAGTGACCTAACCCAAATTTTCGTAATAGTCCCGGATGCGGTCCCGGCGGCGGGGATGGCGTAACTTTTGCAGAGCCTTGGCTTCAATCTGTCGTACTCTTTCCCTTGATAAATTCAAAATTCGGCCAATTTCCGAGAGGGAGTGGGCCACACCGTCTTGAAAACCAAACCGCAGGGCAATCACTTCCTGTTCCCTGGGGGTCAAATCTAGCAAAATTTCCTGCATATCACTCTGGAGAGCCTCCCGCATCAACTCATCCTCCGGTGACTGGGTGTCGGTTTCCAGTAAATCCATCAGTTCCGTGTCCTTATCCTGGCCAACTTTTAGCTCCAGGGAAACGGAACGGGGCACTTGGGTCAGCACTTCCCTTACCTGCTCCGGGGTCATACCCAGTTCTTCCGCCACTTCATCGATTTTGGGGGTGTGGCCCTTTTCTTGGGAAATTTTTCTTTGGGCCCGTTTAATTTTGTTTAACTTCTCGGTGATATGCACCGGCAAACGAATCATGCGACTCTGGGTGGCGATCGCCCTGGTGATGCCTTGGCGAATCCACCAGTAGGAATAGGTGCTAAAACGGTAACCCTTGGTGGGATCAAATTTTTCCACCGCCCGCTCCAACCCCAGGGTGCCCTCTTGGATCAGGTCTAAAAGTTCCAAGCCCCGATTTTGATATTTCTTCGCAACGGAAACTACTAGCCTTAAATTGGCTTTGATCATGTGGGCTTTGGCTGTAATACCCTGCTTTTCAACTTTGTCCAATTCTTCCACCGTCAACCCCGCTAACTCGGCCCATCGTTGTTTGCCGGTTTGGAGGGTTTGCTTGAGAACCGCTATGGTTTGCCCGAGGGTTTTGGCCCAACGTTCATAGGAAGGACGATGCCCCAATTGGGCTAAAAGTTGATCATGGATGGCGATCGCCGTTTGGTATTGCTCCATGGCGGGCTCAGATTCTGCGGCCTGATTTTGGATTTCCACTAGGCGGAGATAGCTTTGCACCTGCTGGGCCACATGCACCTCTTCATCCCGCTTTAACAGGGGAATGCGACCAATATCCTGGAGGTAAAGGCGCACTAAATCAGTGCTAAATTGCTGACGGTGGGCGACAGCAGTGTATTCCAAGTCCGGCAAATCTACCATTAAATCCTCTTCCTCCGGCGGCGACATAGCTTCCAAATCTCGTACATTAGTCGGTGGCGGCTCATCGTTGCTCGGTTTAGTCATGGAGGTCCGGGGGTGACTGGGACTCGATGTTAAGTCAAGGGTAACATTCTTTAATTGTTTAATTTTTGGTCCGTACCGGCCTAGCAAACTAGTCCGATGGCAATTCGGGTTTTCCTGGACAACATGTTTTTATATCCACGTTACTCCATTGTAAACCTTTCGAAAAAGCTATGATCGACGGCCTGATACCCTACCTGAAAATTAAAACCCCCGACGGCAAGGAGTAACGGTTTAATCTCATCAAAACCCGCTATACCATTGGTCGTTTGTCTCAGTGCAATGATATTGTTTTGCCGGAAGAGGATGGCATCATTACCTCAATTTGGGGGCCGGATGATTTTGCTTCCCACGAACAAGACCTAGACCGCTTGGCCATGGAAATTTGTAAAATCTTTGGCCAAATCCCTACTGGCGAACAATGGTTAAAAACGTTGCTGGGGGCTGGTTATCTACTCCAAATTGATACAGAAAGCTAAATTGGCATGGTGGACTGGGCCAGAAATTGAGCAAATTAGGGGCATTGTTGGAGGTAATGGGCACCACCGGTTTTTGTTCCCAGGCCAAAAGCCCACGATATACTGCCTAGAGAGAACACTTCCTGTCGCCGCCATGACTACCGCCCTTGAATATGCTTACTTTCCCGGTTGCGTTGCCCAGGGGGCCTGTGGGGAACTGCACCTGGCCACCACCGCCCTGAGCAAAGCTTTGGGTATTAAATTAGTGGAACTAAAAAAAGCTTCCTGTTGTGGTTCCGGCACCTTTAAAGAAGATTCCCAACTGTTGGAAGATAGCGTTAATGCCCGCAATATCGCCTTGGCGGAACAGTTGAAGTTGCCTTTATTAACCCATTGCAGTACCTGTCAGGGGGTAATTGCCCATGTGGACGAACGGCTAAAAAAAGCCCAAAAAGATGATCCTACCTATGTGGAGCAAATCAACGGTTATTTAAAAAAAGAAAGCTGTGCTCCCTATCGAGGTTCCAGCCGGGTGACCCATTTACTCTGGGCTTTGGTGCAAGATTTTGGACTAGAAACCCTGGCTCAGCGGGTTAAGCAGAAGTTATCTGGCCTCAACTGTGCTTCTTTCTATGGCTGTTACCTGCTCCGGGCCCAGGAAAATTTACCGGAAGCCAATCCTTTTGATCCCCAATCGCTGGAAAAAGTCTTTACTACCCTAGGGGCTAATCCCATTTACTACGAAGGTCGCACCCAATGCTGTGGTTGGCCCATTTCCAGTTATGCTACGCCCCAATCTTTTCAGTTGGCGGGTCGACATTTGCAAACGGCGATCGCCGCTGGGGCCGATTGTTTAGTTACCCCTTGTCCCCTATGTCATCTACAACTAGATTCCCGTCAACCGGAAATTAGCAAAGTGTTGGGGCAAGCATTAAATTTGCCGGTGTTACATCTGCCCCAATTGGTGGGTTTGGCCTTAGAAATTAATCCCAAGGATCTAGGACTTGACCGCCATGTGGTTTCCACTGCACCAGTGTTGGCCAAGCTTGGTCTCGCCTAACTGATCAAGAATTGAGCCAATTCCTAGTCAGTTTGAGACAGATAAAGGGGCTTTTCAAGTACGCCCCTCAGATACGGTAACCCCTGTAAGTAAATAGGGCGCAATCTAGCTCTTTTGTGTTTATTGCAACCGACTGGCCATGGTGATCAGCCCCTGCTGGCCAATGAGGATTTCCCGCAAAAAAGTACAGATGAAAACCCAAAGGATAGGGGCTAGGTCAACGCCACCGATGGGGGGAACAAGTTTACGCAGAGGGATCAACAATGGTTCCGTGGGTAGGGCGATGAGTTTCCAGGGCAATCTGGTTAGCTCCACCTGGGGATACCAAGTGAGAATAATCCGAAAAATAAACAACACCGTCATCAGTGCCAGCAGAATTCCTAAGCCCTGGCCGGCGATCGCCGCATAATTCATATTTGTTCTGTGCCACAACTAGGCCGAGATTTTGACGAAAAGGTCTGATCTGATTGTAGGCAAATTGGCGATCAATCTTCAAATGGGGTTCTAGGGCAGCAACAATCTAGCCGCGGTTATGATCTGCCCATTGGCCCCTATTTCTCTGGTTTTTTCCTGGGTCGGCGATCGTGGCTAACTGCAGTTTGGTCTCCCTAGAGGCCCACCAGGGGCAGTAAATACTTAAACGCCATAGAAGCTACCCCCCGCACGATGGCATCCAACTGGGGATTGCCCGCTCCTTGGCGCCGGGCTTCCTGCATACTGGCCAAATCTTCTAAAAATTGCTCTGAAGTTCTAACCCCTACCTCATCCTGGTTTTCCTCAAACAATAACTGGGCGTATTCCACATTTTGTTTGGCGGAAGCTTCATTGCCAATTTTCAGTAGGGTCAAACCCCGCCCTAAATATCCCGGAGCAAATTCCGGATCCAGAGCCAAGGCTCGATCATAGTGTTTGAGGGCGGATTGATAGTTGCCCTTACTAGTTTCCAACAGGCCCCAGCCATAAAAAAGTTGGGGAGTGCCGGCCGTATTGGGAACAGCTTGGGCCCCCTGCATATAGGCGGTTTCCAAGTTAGTGTTGATAAATGTCGCCCGGTCAAAATAAGCTTCACGGAAATCTGTGCCGTCGGTAATCGCCCCGTTTAAATTTGCCCCTGACAGGTTGGCCCCGTTCAAAGAGGCAGAAGTTAAATTCGCACCGGAAAGATTAGCTCCCGTCAGATCGGCCCCCGATAGGTTTGCCCCCGACAGATCCGCCCCCGTCAAATCCGCCCGGGTAAGGTTAACCATCACCAGGCCGGCTCCCCGCAAATCACAGAGAGGGCATTTTTTGGTGGACAGTAATTGGGTCAGATCTTCAAAACTGGCTCCGTGGGCGGCGCCAGCAAAGGTGGTTAGGCCCAGGGCCACAAGAAAGGGACGAATCTTCATGGGTTAACGCCGAGGGAACTTCACTATAAAATTGCTCTCCATTCTAGCCAAATATATGGACAGCCCCCACCCCAATCCCCGCAACTAAGACATCGATGGGTTAGGCCGGGGCGGAGCGGGTAGCAAAATGCCTAGATCGGTTTGACCGTCTCCAGTTCGGAGAGCCGAAAAGTCACTAATTTGTCCCAGTTACCATTTTCAAATAGGACTGCCGCTTTACCGTCACTGACCCGTTGGACTAAGCCTTCAAAGCGATAGTAAGTATCATCAACATTGGTGACCCGCACCGTTGCACCGGGAAAAATCATAATGGCTACCTGATTTTGGATTGGACAATTCTAGCAAAGGAGACGGTTTTCTTTCGTCCCCAGACCCATGGTTAAATTCGATTGCTAACCATTAATTTATTTTTGAATGGAGCTTAACTGCCACCTTCCTTCCGCCTGCACTTCCAGGCATTGCCGGTGAAAATTTCGCAGGGTAGGCCGATGCCCCACGCTGATGAAAGTGGTGCCCAAATCTGTCAGAGCATGGTACAAATCTGCCTCGTTATCCACGTCCAGGGCGCTGGTGGCTTCATCGAGGATGGCGTAGCGGGGTTGGTTGATGAAAACTCGGGCTAGGGCAATGCGTTGTTGTTCCCCCAGAGAAAGGACGCTAGACCAATTTTCTAGACTGTCTAAACCGCCAAAACGCTCGGCTAAATCCGGTAGGTTGACCCTTTTTAAAGTTCCCAACAGAAAATCGTCATCCGCTATGGATTGGGAACTAGGATAAATTAGTTGTTCCCGCAGGGTGCCCAGAATCATATAGGGCCGTTGGGGTAAAAATAATAAATCTGCCAACTCAGGCCGTTCAATGGTGCCTTGACCGCTGTCCCATAGGCCGGCGATCGCCCGGAGGAGGGAACTTTTGCCACTACCGCTGGGGCCCATGATCAGTAAATGGTTGCCAGCGTCCACGGCTAGGGATAAATCCCGCACTAAAACCCGGGAAGAATGGGGGGGAGAAAGGGTGACGCTATCCAGGCTGACGGTGGGGCCAAGGTGGGTATTAATGTGGTCAGCAAAGGAGGAACTTTCCTGGTCATCACCGGGACCGTTTAGCGCATCGTAAAATTCCCCTAAACGGTTAATACTGGCGGCAAATTGAGTAATATTTTGAATCTGGTTAGTGACCAAAGATAGGGCAGAAAGCACCATGCCAAAGGCCAAACTGGCCTGGGCGATCGCCCCGAAATCTAAGTCTCCTGCTAGGTAAAGAGGAGCAATAATGATATAGGGAATTAACCGAGTGAAATAGTTATAGCCCAGTTGAAATAGGCTGATCAGGGCCTGCCAAATAATTAAGAGATTAAAATTTCTAATTGCCCCCAGCAAACGTTCAGTAACCTGTTTCCGTTCTAACCTTTCCCCCCGGTAGAAAGCAATGGATTCAGCGTTGTCCCGCACCCGCACCAAACCGTAACGAAAATTGGCTTCCAACCGCAATTGTTCATAGTTAATACGAATTAACCTGGTGCCAATGGCGATCGCCGCCACCGTGCCGAAGGTCGCATAGCTAATGAGCCCCCACATCAAGGTTTGGGAAATGCTATAAAGTATGGCGGTGAAGGAAATTAGGGTGAGAATGGAATCAAGAATATCCAGTAAAAAATCCAGGGTAACCCCGGTAAAGGATTGAATATCTTGGGTTATCCTTTGGTCTGGATTGTCAATTAATGTATAGGCAGAATTGGAATCTAGGCGATAGTAGGAGCGCCCCTTAAAGTAACGACCCAGAAAATGTTCTGTGAGCCATTCCCGCCAGAGCACTCCCAACTTTTGCCGTAGGTAACGGTAGGCAACAATGATGGGAATAGCCACCACAATGACAATGCCATAGATCCAGAGAAATTGCCAAAACACTTCCCCATCTTTGCCATTTAAAGCTGTATCAATGAAGCGAAAAACGAAACTTAAAATAACATTTAAGCCGTTGACAATAAATAGTAACGATAGCAGTATGCCCAACAATAGCCACTGGAGCCACCGTTGTTGTAACTTTTGTCGCTGGCTAACAAAAACTACCCCCGCTATGGCTAAGGCTCCTAAACCAATCCAGGGCGCCGGAGAATTGATCAGACTTTGCACCCCATCCACCAAACCCTTACCGGATTTAGCAAAAAAATCGGGAAAAATCGCCGTGGCCCAGAGGGTCAACCCCATGGATAAAAATAGGGTTAAAGCCACCACCACCACCATGAGGGCCAGGATCAGAATCAGAAAAACCCGAGTTTGCTTTTGCCCGACGGGATAAAAATAGGGCTGGGCTGTTTCAACAAAGCGGTGCCACAGTTGGCGGTCAAACTGAAAACGCTTGGCTTGGGCTTGGGTCATGGAAATTTTGTCAATAGCAAAAGGGTTCAACGGCAGCAGATGTTTCCCCGCCCCATGGATTCAACGATTAATGGCAACCATGGCAATCGAGGCCACTGACTATTTTACAGTTCCCCACTGGGCACTTCCCAACAGTTTGTCGTCAATTACCAACGGCGTTATCACCGGAGAAGGATGGAATTTGGCTTTAGCTCCAATACCAACGGAGCACGACTAGGAAGAGGATTGCTGTTTCTGTTTGTCGCCGGCCCCAGCACCACTGCCGCCGTTATTGGAAGGGGTAGCCGCACTGGCGGGTTCAATGGCCATGCCATCCCGCAACTCCAAAATTCTTGATACCGCCACCCGTTCACCGGCCTTAACGCCAGAAATAACTTGGTAGGATTGCCCCTGGATGCCGCCTAAAACCACCGGGGTTTGTCTCGCTACCAATTCCGTACCGCTGGTGCCTTCTTTGCTGTCGCCCTGGGCATTTTTCGGTTGGGCAACAAAAATAAACTGCTGGGCACCGATGGAAGTAACCGCTGTGGTGGGGATCAAAAAGCCAGGCTGGCGGTCCCAAATAATTCTGACCCGGACATACTGGTTATTGCGGAGGTTGCCGTCATTTTTGAAGATCACCTTGGCGAGGATGGATTGGTCACTGCGGTTAGCGGTGGGAGAAATAAAACTGATGCGCCCCACTTCCCCTGCTTGGCCATCACTGCGGACAATTTCCACTGGCAGGCCGATGCGCAGATCGTTGTATCGCTCCACTGGTACGTTAATATCCAGTTCAAATTCTGTGTTGTTGGTGATGGTGGTGAAGCTCTGCCCCGTGCGGACAAAATCACCAATTTGCAAAGGTAAGTTACCCACCACACCACTAACGGGGGCCAAAACCCGGTTGTAGATCAATTCCTGGGAAGTGGCACCAAGTTGGCCCTGGGCCTGTTCGATCGCCCCTTTTTGGGAGCTGACGGTGGCTCGGGAAGCGTTCACCCTTTGCACAGCGGCTTGGTAATTGTCCTTAGCCTGTTGCACAGCGGATCTTGAGGCGGAGACACTGGACTGGTTAGCCTGAACGGTAGCTTTGGCGGCTTGGACTGTTTTTTGCGCGGCCTCGGTGTTGGCCTTGGCATCTTCCAACTGGGTGGTGCGATTGTCCAAATCCTGTTGCGGTTGTACACCTGTTTCCACGAGGAATTGAGACCGTTTAAAGTTAATTTGGGCCAAATTCAGATTAGCTTGGGCTCGTTTTAAATCCGCTTCTCTGGTTTTTAACACCTCCTGGGAATTGGCTAAATCGGCGATCGCCCGGGCGAGGTTAGCTTCCTGGGTGGTGACAAAGGATTGGGCCGCATCCCTTTCCGATTCGGAGGTGCGGAGGTTGGCCTCACTAACTTGGAAATTAGACCGCTGGATGTTGAGATTACCGACGGCGGCGTTGACGTTTTCCTGTTGCTGGGTGGGTTCCAACAGCAAAATCGGATCTCCCTCGTTTACCTGCTGACCCCATTGGGCATAGATCCTTAAAATGCGGCCGTCAATTTTGGGTGCTAGCTCAACAAACTTGGTCGCCACTAAGTTACCGACAAATTCATTGCTGTCAGTCACAGAACTGGTTTCTAGGGTCTGCAACTGCACCGGAATGGCTTTGGGCGCACTGGCCCCTGGCTTATCCCCCCCACAGGCGGTGTTGAGCAGGGCGAGGGCCACCATTGAGCCGAACACAGGGAACTGGGAGCGTTTTTTAACCATGGAAATTTAAAAGCCGAAAAACGACGCAATGGGAACAGTAACTTAGTTAAACGAACTAGCCGAGAAAAGCCGGTAAGAACGGTCAGTTAAGGTTATTCTATCCACTAATTCAGGGATTGATTAGCGCACAATTCTTAATATTTCTGGCAATTGTTGCTAGCTTCCGAGTGGATTAGACTACGGACTCAGGAAGGCAGTTCCAAAATTTTCAGGTTAGTGCACCGTAATTGACTAAACTATGGCGACATTCACCTATGAACGACGGGTTTACCTAGGGGATACCGATGGGGCCGGGGTGGTTTATTTCAATCAATTTCTGCAGATGTGCCACGAAGCCTATGAAAGTTGGCTGATGGCGGAGAATTTACCTTTACAAAAAGTGATTAGTGCTGGGGATTTGGCCATGCCCTTGGTCCACGCAACCATTGATTTTTTCTCCCCTGCCTACTGTGGCGATCGCCTGGTGGTGACCCTGACCATTACCCTGGCTAGTCCCCATCGTTTTTACTGTGATTATCAGATCAGCCAGGCAGAATCGTTGCAATTGGTGGCCCGGGCCCAAACCCACCACGTCTGCATTGCCTTACCAGCAAGGAAAAAAGCGCCATTACCTCCCAGTTGGCAAAGGGCGATCGGTGACTTAGATCACCATTGAGGGGTGACTGTGGTCATTGTCAAACCAGATGGAAATATTAGACTTGGATTTGGTGAGACTTTGCCTGGCGATCGCCTACATTGCCTACGCTTTGAGCAGTATCCGTGAAAATCTCTTCCCAACCGTTGCGACCTTCCCCTTACACGGCCTACCGGGACCCTGATACGGGACAATGGCGCGTTGCTACCCAGGATCGGGAAGAACAAGGGGAATCAAAGGGACAAAAGGACGAATTCTTCGGTGGCGAAGTTGAGAACAGCAACAATGACCAACAACAGGGGCTGAAGGAATATTTGGTCAAATTTTAATTTGCCTCCCCCAGCTTCCCAGTAAATTGGCACGAAATTAGTCGGTCTGCCCTCTGTCCCCTTGACCTCCCTGACTGAAGCTAGGATTTAGGGAAATTCTCCTCCGGTTTGTCCAAGTAGAGTCGGCATCGGGTTTATCCCTGGGCGATCGCCTGGGTGAGTCGAGGGGTGGCCCAGCCTTTTTGGTGTAGCAATAGCCACGATTGCAGTAAATCTGGCCCCTGTACAGTGCCCATGAGCCCAGCCCGCAAAGATTTCATTACCACGCCTTTTTTTAGACCTAGTTCCTTGGTCAAACGATTAATCTCCCCTTTTGCTTCATCCAAGGTTAACTCCGGGGTGCTTTGACTAAAGGCCATGGCTGCTTCCAAAACGGCTTTAGCTCCTTCCACAGCCAACTGTTTCGCCCCATCTTCCTGGAGGTCTAGGCGATCGCCAAACAATAATTTACTTTCGGCCACCGCATCGGTGAGTCTGGTCAAGCTGGGGGCAATTAGGCCGGCCAAACTTGCCAACCAAGCACCATCTTTTTCCAGATCAATTGCATAGCCTGCTCCTTGCCACTGGGGAATGAGGAGAGGAACTAATTCTGCTGTTGGTAGGCTATGAAGATATTGACTATTAATCCAATCTAATTTTTGCCAGTCAAACTTAGCTCCGGCTTTGTTGACCCGTTCTAAACTGAACTGCTCCGCCGCTTCTGCCAAAGTAAAAATTTCCTGGGTCGAATCCGGGGGAGTCCAGCCCAGCAAGCACATATAATTGGCGATCGCCTGGGGCAGAAAACCCATGGCCCGGAAATCATCGATGGAAGTTACCCCATCCCGTTTGGACAATTTTTTGCCTTCCTGGTTCAAAATTAACGGCGTATGGGCAAAGGTGGGTACAGCACCGCCTAGGGCCTCGTAGAGCAAAATTTGCTTAGCAGTATTGGCAATGTGGTCTTCCCCCCGGATCACGTGGGTAATGGCCATGTCAATGTCGTCTACCACCACCGCCAGGTTATACAGGGGTTGGCCAAAGCCATCCTCAGCTTTTTCCGGTGTCCGGGCAATGACCATATCTCCCCCCAGATCACTGCCCTGCCAAACCATCTGTCCCCGAATTTGATCCTGCCAAACAATCTGGCGATCGTCGTCAATACGAAAACGAATCACCGCCTGGCGACCTTCTGCGAGAAAAGCCGCTTCCTGTTCTGGGCTTAAATTACGGTGGCGATTATCGTAACGGGGAGCTTGGTTATTGGCCTTTTGGGCTTCCCGCATCTGCTCCAATTCTTCACTGGTGCAATAGCAACGGTAGGCCAACCCCCGATCAAGTAACTGCTGGATTGCTTGGCGGTAATGATCTAACCGTTGGGTTTGGAAAAAAGGCCCCTCATCCCAATTTAGACCCAACCATTGCAGTCCCGACTGAATATTTTCCGTGTATTCCGGCTTGGAGCGCTCCAAATCCGTATCCTCCACCCGCAGAATGAAAGTGCCTCCGGTGTGGCGGGCAAACAACCAATTAAAAACGGCGGTGCGGGCAGTCCCAATGTGGAGATTGCCGGTGGGACTGGGGGCAATGCGGACACGGACAGTCACAGGTTTTCCTCGTTGCAATAATTTTCTGGGCGGTTATTCATCCTACCCCAAAGCTTTGCATCCATTGATAGTGGTGATGGTCGCAGAAGTTTAGCCCCATGGCCAATCTGCCTTGGTGATGGGACTAATATGGGGGAGGGAATTAACTTACCGTTACCCATGAATAGCATTTCTGAGCCACTGGATTTGTCCGCCCAAGACCTCTTTCTTAGTTTGTTGCACACCCTGCAGCAGGCTAGTTTTTATCCCCACCCTGTCCGGGAACCGATTCAGTGTTTAAAAACCCATTGTTCGGTAGTGTTTTTAACGGGGAAATATGCCTACAAGTTAAAAAAGCCGGTTGATTTAGGTTTTTTAGATTATTCCACTGCCGCAAAGCGCAAACATTTTTTAGAAGAAGAGTTACGTTTAAATTCTCCCGTGGCACCGGATATTTACCAGGAAGTTTTAGCAGTTGAATTAAAAGATAACCAATGGCAATGGCAGGAGAAAAAAGAGTCTACTGGCGGCAACTCTCAGTCGAAGGATTATCTGCTAAAAATGACCCAATTTCCGCAGGATTGTTTGCTTTTATCTTTGTTTGAACAGGGGAAGTTATCCAGCCAAGACATTATTGCCCTGGCCAAAAGAGTGGCGGAATTTCACCAGGACACGGTAACCAATGCTGAAATTACTAGTTTTGGCGATCTGGAGGTGATTTGGCAGTCTGTATCAGCTAATTTTTCGGCGACGGAAAAATATTTAGGCGTTGCCCAGGAACCCAATAAATACCAACAAATTCGCCAATTTAGCGAGGATTTTTACCAAACCCAGGACCAAATCTTTCGACAGAGGCAGGCCATGGGCAAAATCCGTGAATGCCATGGTGACTTACATCTAAGAAATTTATGCCAGTGGCGGGGCAAGATTCAATTATTTGATCGCATTGAGTTTAACCAACCCTTTCGTTTTGTGGACGTGATGTATGACATTGCCTTTACGGTAATGGACCTCCAAGCCAAGGGCAGAATTGACTGGGCCTATTTATTTTTAAATATTTATTTGGAGCAAACGGGAGATTGGCACGGCTTGCAGGTGTTACCTTTTTATCTCTGTCGCCAGGCCTATGTGCGGGCAAAGGTAACTTCTTTTCTATTAGATGATGCCAATTTAACCCAGGTAGAAAAGGAGCAAGCTTTAGGGACAGCTCAAGATTATTACCACTTGGCGTGGCAGTATAGTCAGCAGGGACAACAAATAAGGAGAGAAATAGTTTTAATGGCTGGGTTATCAGGGTCAGGGAAAAGCACCGTTGCCCATCAACTTGGTCAACTTTTACCCGCTGTTCATATCCGCTCCGATGCGGTGCGTAAACATTTAGGAGGAGTAAACCTAGGCAAGCCGGGGAAAGCTAATTTGTACAGCCACGCTATGACAAAAAAGGTTTACCAACAGTTGCTCGATTTAGCTGCTCTAGTGGTCAACTCCGGTTTTAATGTCATCCTCGATGCCAAATTTGACCGGGTATCGTGGCGATCGCCTATTATCGAATTTGCGTTACGGGAACAGCTTGCTTTTACCATTATCAATTGCGATGCTCCCATAGAAGTTTTAACGAAACGTCTGCAGTCTCGCCGGGGGGATATTTCCGATGCCAATGAGACATTGTTACTGCTCCAGACCCTCGATTGGGAAGATTTCACCGAATCGGAAGAACCTTGGGTTTTTTACCTCGATACCTCTGTTGTGGAAGAAAACCATTTACCAGAGGAACTTTTACGGATATTTCTCCCCCCGTCTGATTGATGTTTAGGTCAGCTTGGGCTAGGGTTATGGAGCAATGAAGCTATATTGTGCGTTAGGAGTTGGCTAGTTATGTCGGTGGTGTTGACGGTCGGCGATCGCCAGGTGAGGGATGACGAAATGTATTCCCTACTGGTGGAGTATCAACTATTGCCCCATTTAGCCCGGGAAATTTTACTTGATCAGGCAGTGGCCCACATCCAACTGACCCCGGAAGAACAACAGGAAAATTTAGGGCTTTTTTACCAACAGACCCAGATTACCAACGAAGAACAAAGACAGGCTTGGTTAAAGCAATCCGGTATGACCCTGGAGCAACTGGAAGCTTCGATTTTACGCACCGCTCGTTTGGAAAAATTTAAACATCAAACCTGGGACGATCAACTGGAAGGGCATTTCCTCAATAGCAAAGATAAATTAGACCAGGTCATCTATTCCCTGATCCGCAGTCGAGATTCGGGGATTATTCAAGAACTCTATTTTCGCATTCAGGAAGGGGAGGGAGATTTTAGTGCCCTAGCTCGGCAGTATTCCGAGGGGCCAGAGGCCCAAAATGGCGGCTTGATCGGCCCCGTTGAGCTCAATGTGCCCCACCCCCAAATAGTGCAACTACTGAAAAGTACTCCCGCCGGCCAACTCTGTCTGCCAGTGGCCGTGGGAGAGTGGTGGATTCTGCTCAGGCTAGAAAAATACATTTCTAGTCAACTGGATGACAATATCCGGCAACGGTTGCGCAATGATCTTTTCCAAACCTGGTTGAGCCAACAAATCCAAACCAAAATCGAGTTTGCCGTCCCTTCTCCCCCTGAAACGTCGCAGATAGATACTGATTTGGTCGTAACTCAGGAATAACCAGCCCTAGACCTTCGCCCTTACCCTCGGCAGTCCCTCCCCAAGGGAATGCTTGCTTAGCGGGGGCTAACCTATGCAAAAATGGAGACTCTATGCCCACAGCGCCATTTTTTGGCTTCTGTGCCCGTAGACCCTGTCCATAAACCAAGCCAACCCTAGAGAAAAACCCTATGAATGTCGGCGATCGTGTTCGAGTCACCTCCTCCGTTGTGGTTTACCACCATCCAGAACATAAAAAAATAGCCTTTGATTTGCAAGGTATGGAAGGGGAAGTGGCCGCCGTATTGACCGAATGGCAGGGCAGACCCATTAGTGCCAATTTGCCAGTTTTGGTGAAATTTGAAAAACGGTTTAAAGCCCATTTCCGCCCTGATGAAGTCAGCATTATTGAGGGTTGATCTGCTTCTCTTCGATACAGCGCCGTGGCTTTTTCAATTACTTACTCAATCAAGTTGATTAAAATGTTGATTGAGTGAGATTTGACTCTTTTCAGTAACATTGGGGATTCCCCAGAAGCTTTGCCCATGGCTAGATCAAATAAAGAAGGTAATCCGTCCCCAGAATCAGGTAGGGAACAGCCCTGGTGGAATCGTCCTGTGTTGGGGAAAGGAAGCCTAATTGAAGGCATTATCCAGACTAAACCGGATGTACCGAAAGAAGCTTTAATTGAGCACAGAAAACACGTCAGCGATCTCTATATTTTTGCTAAAACGGCTGAAGCGATCGACAGTCCCCAGTTTTTGGACCAAGAATTCATCACCTACATCAAAATTCAATATATGTTGGACAATGATCTGGGGGAATATGGGGGACTTAAACAAAGTTACCGATACTTAGAGCTAGCTATTGACGTCAAAGATTTGCTCCTGTTTATTAACCAAACTGAACTTAGATACCGGGGTTATAAGCAACAGGAATTTTATGACCAGGTGCCCCATATTCTCAAGGAATCGGAAGATGCCGACACCTTCAAACAACAGCTAGAAGCCACTGTAGCTGAAGCCATTGACCAAACAAAAACGCCGGAGGGGAAAGATGCTCTTAGCCACTACGTTGATAACCTAAAGCAAATATCAGATAATCCCCTAGGACTCAACTTACTGAGAAGATTTCATTCTTTTGAACAGTCTGATTATTCTGTGTTGGTAAGTATTTCAGACCTAATTCGCAATATTGAAATTCGAAGCATTCACGACCTTGCTGTTTTAACCCATCTGGTTAACAAAAACATTGCCGTTTTTGATAAAATCAGCCAAATTATTCAGATACCAGCGGAAAAAAATAATAGCCGTTCCTTTGCTTTGATGATACAGTTCATCGCCCTGAACCATCAACATGGCAATACGGCTCTAAAATTTGAACAATTAATTAAAGTACTGCGACAGTGGTTAAAATATTATTGCTCAATTATTAGTATTCAACAAGCTTACCCTGAAGCTGACTACAAACAACCACCGGAATTTGCCGAGCCAATTGCGGGAGAAAAAATTTATCGAAAATACTTGAATGTCCTAACGGATAAAACTCAACAAATTTATTACTATGATCTGGGGCAAAATGTGCCCCTATAAAGCTCTATAAAGTTTGAAGAATTTTATTTCCTTTGTTTCTAATAGATAGACAAAGTTTAAAAAGTCCCAGTTGACTGCCCCCAGCTCTCTATCTGGCAGGCTAAAATTTTTCTATAGTGAGTGATTAGAAAGCTGCTCAATCTTACCCTGGGCATGCAATCCCCCTGATTGACTGACAAAAGAAGTGAAAAGCAGTCTAGGTGGGGATTGTAGAAAAGAGGGGAGGTCGCGTTCTAGGATTAGATACCACTCAAAACCTGGAACGCTATGCATAATCACTCCCCTCTCTACCATGGCCTGAAGACTTGGCTGAGTCAAGTCAGCCCCTGGGCTCATCAAGGTCACCTAACGACCTGCATCTTGATGATTGTGGCCTTGATACAAGCTGGCGAAATCAATCTGACCCGCTGGGTGCCG
>NZ_JACJTJ010000002.1:0-4716 GCF_014698605.1 Synechocystis sp. FACHB-383
GTGACCGGGGCTAAATTTAGTTATCTAGATGGTGAAAACAATCCCCATGGAGTCAAGCTTGAGCTTCTCGATGGCGATCGGGGAGATGCCGACGGAGTAAGCAATGGCCTGGTAGAAACGAAGGGTTATTTAGGTCGTACAATTCCAGGTTTAATTACCAACAATAATCGGGTTTTCTGGGCTCCCACCAATGCCGATGGCCAGGTACAACTAAGGTTAATTAGCAGTTCTGACCAAAACTATGAAATAGGCTGGATTGCGATGGATGACCCCGATGGTTCCATAAATGGCCTGCGACCCGATGATCTAGGCTATGAAGCTGCTGCTTTAGCCCGCAAACAAATCGTTTTTAATAATCAAAACAGCGCTTCAACCCAAGCTTTAACCCGTGATTTAGCGCAACAAAGTTTTACTGACATTAATAAATTAACTGGAACGGAATCTCAGTTCTTTGGTGATTTCAGGGCTTCTAAGTTAGAAGCTAATCGTTACTATATGCTCTACAGCCAACAGGGAGGCAAGACAACTTTTTCCGTTAATACTTCCCCCACCGTTGAAACCGATAGTCGGGGTTATCATCAATTCAATTTTGGGGGCATCACTGCTGAAATTAGCTCCAAAACTTTGGTTGTACCAGGAATTTTAAATCAAACCGTTACCGTCGAAGCCTCCATTAGTCGTGCTGGAGCCTATGACAATGCCATTGCCCTCTACCAAGTGGATAGCTTAACTGGGGGATTAGACATTAATGGCGATCGCCAAATTGATCTCAAGCCAGGTGAAATAGGTTACCTCCAGGCCGCTTTAAATCGAGCCCAAAATCCCCTCACCGGAGTAAGTTTAACGGCACCAGATAGTTTCTTTGGCACAACAAAACAAACCATTAACCTATTAGGCAACAATATGTATGGCATGGTGATTATTCCCAACGCCACCATTGCAGAGGTGCTGAATCAAAATCCCGGTAATGATCCCAATCTTGGCCCCGTTGCTCTTTTCTCTTTTAATGAAGCTAACCCCGGTGGCATTAGTCAAATGTCCCGCCTTGGTAGTAACCTTTTTGGCTTTGAAGATATAGTTGGGGGCGGTGATCAGGATTACAATGATTTAATTTTACAATTTAGTTTTCCAACTTCTATAGCCATGAATTAGAATTTTAATAGAAAATTTGATCGCCGTTCAATTTTTGGCTTGAAAACCCCATGAACTAGTTTGTCGGCAAAATCTTAAGTTTTGTGTCACAAGGGGGAGAATTTGACTTAGTAGATTATTTTAGGTAATTTTTCTGAGGTGTTGATGCTAGAATTGTGGCAAGCGAAAACGGCCTTTGATTTTGCTTGTTGAGCGGGTAGAACGGCGTCTAAAAATTCGGTAATTTCTCTTTAAATTCCGCAATGTGGGGGATTAGGGCAGTTTACGTCGCCATTTAAGACCCTGGCCAAGACGGGAGCAAATTTAAACTAAAAAACTGAATTATTACTTAAGCACGGCTTTCAACCCAATCAGGTGAGGGCTTAGGTTTTTCAGTCATTTATTGCAAAACACCAACATGGAATTCTGCAAATTGTTGTCCAAAAATGCCGTTTAACTTCGTCTTTTTTTTTCATGGCTATTAACTTCTCAAATCGACTTTCTGCGATTACTACGGATTCGGCGGGGGTAACTCATATTGTCTGGGTGGAAGACGCCACGCTCTTTCACGCAACTTACAACGACAATTCTGCAACCTGGATCAATGAAACGGCGATCACCAATGTCGGCTCTCAAAAAATCATCAGTTTAAACTTAATTGCCAACGATAAGCTCATTGATGATTCCGGCACAGGGCTACCAGGATTAGCGGTGGTTTACCAGCAGGGCAGTGAGAATCAAAGCAATATTTTCTACACAGCGGCTCAGTACAATGCCAGTGGCCAAACGCAATGGCTAGATAAACCCCAAGCTCTGACCGCCGACCAAGTAGGGGATTTGGAACCCAGGGCGATCGCCAAAGATGACGGCACCGTGTTTGTGGTGGGGCAAAAAGTTAATACTGAAAATGCTCAAAACCAAGGTATTCGGGAAGATACGGACTTATACTACCAATCCTTTAGGGTTAATAGTAGTCAATTCACAACGACACCAAGTTCTCCCCCTACGCCAGTCACTGGTACGTTGACCAGGAATGGATCTGGTTATTCCGGTCAAAATTCTGCCGTTGCCGCTTCCTACTCTGTCTTAAGTGATTCTGAAGCAGAATTCTTAGCAAAAAAAGCCTTTCAGGGGATAGGTTTCAATTGGAATACATCTAGCAACTTAATCGCTAACCTCTCAAAATTTTTACTTACTAAAAGCCCTGACCCCACCGCAGCAAAATCTCTTGGCTTTCTTGATAGCATCGTGATTAATATTGCTTTACAGGGGTCAAGCGGAGATAATCCTAACTGGCAATTATTTGGTGGAGGAGTTTCCACCGATGGCAAGCTACTACTCAATGCAATTGCATCTATTGCGATTAATGGAAGTCGCAAGAATAAGGAAGGTAACAATAAATTCAAATTTCAAAATCGTACACAAGACTCTCAACAGAATACATTTGAAATTTCGGTGACATTATCTTCCTTGTTCAGTTACGCGAATAAGCAAGGTTCAGATAAATCCTTCCCCCTATCTCTGGAAACAGGTGGTCTGGGACTAACGGCTGGACTCCAGATCCCTCTTTTCGGCACCGCTACTTCCTTTCGTGATATTCCTTTATTCAGTATTAACGCCTTCGGCAATATCGGCTTCGCTGTTCAGTGGCAGTTGAAGCCCAATAGTCCTAATTATAGTCCTCTCTTAGGTCCCTATTTAAGCGATAAGGGCTTAGTGGTTTCAGATGTGTTGGCTGATGTCCCAGAATTTTCCCCATTTATCGCCGCCAGTTCCCTTCTTTCTGATCTTATTGCAGTAATTGAAGCCGATGAGAATAAAAGTCCCGTGTCATTGGAGTCCTTGTTATTTGCTGTTAATTTCACAGCAGGACTTGACTTTGCACTGGCAATTCCTTTTGTTCTCCAGATAAATGGCTCTGTAGGACTCTTTTTTGATGGCACTTTTAAAGCCAAGGGAGAATCTGATTTTCCTCCCGACACATTTACCCTTGGGATTCCTATAAGTGCTAAGGTCGAATTGCTGGCAGGATTGATAAGCGCAAAGTTTTCAATTTTTCCTACTTGGACTTGGCCAGAATCTTCATCTCAAAGTCTAACCCTCAATCCTTCATTAACGTCATCAGCTTCCGAAACGGAACCCAGTGTTCAGGGATCTTTACTAACTATTCCCTTTTCCACGCCCCTAAGCCCAGATTTGACCCTAAATCCTGAAGACTTTACCGTCCAGGTAACCAATGCTAATAAGAGCGTCTCAACTATTCCGGTTTTTGGTGTCATTGTCCAAGGGAATACAGTTATTCTGCGTTTGGAGCGTTCAATTCCCTACACCACCCTAAACGATCAGCCCCTAACGGACAATATTACCGTGAGCTATAGCGGTAATCAGCTCAATGACTTTACAAAAAGTACGGTTATCAATAACTCCGCCCAAACTCTGGTTTATACCTATGACCCAACCAGTGGCAATGGTAATAATTATACCAATACCAATCAACAAATAACCATCGCCTTTAATACACCGTTAAACACCGATATTGTTCCCGATGCGAGCCAATTTATCGTAAAAGACAGTGATGGAAGCACCATTAATTTAATTTCTCCTAATCCAAACGGACAACAACCCATTTACGTTAATAAAAATAGTGTTGTTCTAACCTTAGCTCAGACCATTCCCCAGGGAGAAAACTATACCGTACAATATACGCCGACCCAAGGAGGAAGCGATAATCTAGAAAGTTCAAGTAATCAAGATATTGCTTCTTTTATCATTAGCAATGCCAGTTCTTCGACGACCGCAGGGGACACAAACAGTACATTCATCAGCACAGAGAATATTAATCAGGTTCTGAGCAAGATAGACAATGACTTTACCCAAGATAGCTCTCCGGCCTTAGCCCTCACCAGTGAAGGAGATATTCTGCTCAGTTGGAGTAGCGATGCTCCCAATTTATTACCCATTTCTGCTTTGGCCCAAGGAAGCAATATTTATCTGACCTTTGGGGAAAACTTAGCCAACAATCAAGGAAATTATCTCAACCCAGAAGCGGATCAATTTGTCGTCACCATTGACGGTGTTACTCAGTCTTTAAACCAGAAAGAGCCTCCAAATGTGGAAGGTAACACGCTGGTTCTAACCTTAGCCCAGCCAATTGCGGCCAATGCAACAACGGTTTCTGTTAGTTATAACTTAGTGGCATCGGACGGGAATGATAGTAGCAATCTGGCGTATATTGATCTAACTGGGACAACATTTTGGTTAGAGAAATTCGCCGATTTATCAGTTGATTTAATTAATGATGCCAGTGCACCAACGGTATTAGACTTAGACGTTAATGGTGATACTTATAATGGCTACGGCTCTAATCAAACCATTGTTATTCCCTTCGATCAAGAATTATCGTTTACTTCGGAAAATGATCAACTTCCCAGTGATGACTTTAGTGTATTAATCAATGGCAAAGGTGTTGGCGTTCTTCAGGCAATTATCAATGAAACATCGGTTGTCCTGACCTTAGACAATTCCATTCAAATCGGTCAAGGCAATCTTGTTTCAATAACTTACAAATCAGATCCTGACAACCCA
>NZ_JACJTJ010000020.1:0-16670 GCF_014698605.1 Synechocystis sp. FACHB-383
ACGTTACCGTTGGAGTCTTTCAGGGTGGCGGATGGAGTAGGATTACCCACCAACACACCGTTGGAACATTTTGGCTCTGCTTCCACCACCAGAGAGTTAAAGGCAATGTCCGCACCTCCATTTAGTTTGAAAGTATCTCCGGCATTTATGGGCAAGCTGGTGGAGGAACCACTTAGTTTGATCACACCGCACTCGTTGGCGTTTTTATTGGTTGATCTGGGAAGGGATGAATATTCCCCTTTGATGGATTGATAACTACCCAAACCGGAAACGTATATGTCTCCTGTGCGGGTTTCGCGCCCCACCGTTGGATTGGCAAAGGCACTAGGGGCGATCGCCGTTATGCCCAGTGCAGCCAAGGCTAGACTGGAAAGTATTTTGTACTTCATAATTACAGTGAGTGTCATTGAGTGGGGCTATTTTATATGTCCCTCTCTTTTTGTCAAGGCTCTTTTTGTTACCGATTTATGGCTTTTTTTCTTGCTTTATTTGTTCATCAATTTCAGCTTTGACGTTTATAATTGCCGGATTTTATAGTTAACAATATGCACAAAAATCTTTGGTTAGTCCTGGCCCTATTCGCCGCCACGATTACTGCTTGTAATCAAGAGCAAATGCAAGAGATGGTTGAAAATACTATGGTCACTGAAAACCAGACTCCCGACAAAACCTGGCGGGTCAAGCCTGGCTCAGTCCATGATGGCGATACTTTTCGGGCCGTGGCCGACGTGACTAATGAGGAAATTAAGGTCAGGTTAGCCTGCATTGATGCCCCGGAAATTAAGCAGGCTGGGGGAATAGAAGCACGGGATTATCTCCGGTCAATGTTGACGGATAATCGAGAAATTATTCTGATGGGGGCGGAAAAAGATCAGTATGGACGTAGTGTGGTGGAAGTTTTTGCAATGACTGACACTCCAGGGATTGAGGTGGGAGTCAATGGAGAAATGATTCTGGCAGGTATGGCCCACTACTATGAACGTTATAACAAGTCATGCCCTGAGAATGCAGAGCAGTATGAATTCCTGGAACAGCAGGCGATTTCCAATAAAGGTGGGGTTTGGGCTAATGGCAATGCTGAACGCCCTTGGGATTGGCGGCAGCAGAATAAGTAGAGGTTGGTTGGCGATCGGAATTTTAATAGCAAAAGTAAGAGGTAGTGAGTATCATTAAAATACAGTATAGAATTTCTCTATTAACTTTTTCTGCTTTGTTGTCAAATAACAGTTCATAGTAAATATCACTCATTTTTGAATGTTTTAAATAAGTCCATATTGTTTAAAATTTTTGATTTTTTGATCCTCTATTTCTTTTAGTAAAATTTGCTTTATTTCTGACTTATTAACTCCTTTTGGTGGAATACTAAAAGACATACTTTTAATATTTACTTCCATTTCTGCATTAAGATTCTTTGTCTTTCCATAATCTGGAAATCCTACCGATATGACACATTGCCCAGTAAATCCTTTAACATCAAATTTAAATTTAGAATCCACCTGGTAAAGGCTTAAAAACTCGTGATAACTTTTATCACTAAAAAAGAAAGTTTGATGTAAAGCATTACCATTTAATTTTAGATCATTAATTTTTTGTTGCATCCAATCAATCCCTTTTGGAAGAGGGTTATTAGTGTCCGGTGAAAACTCAATATCTACAATATCGACAAAATCAAGAATTGTAGAAATAGAGCTCTCTGTCAACGAGAGAAGATATATAATCCTTCCAGAATTTGAAAATCTCGAAAATAAAATCTTTTCAATTTTTTTAGATTGATCTATATGCCCTTTATCCTTAAAATGTCTTACCAAGCTATTAGAAACTTTCGATGCAACGTATTTAGTTTCATTTGCTGTGTGTGTAACGATCAGCTTAATCTCATCTTCATCTTCCATCTTTTTTAATTCTAAACTACCTGGAAATACATTCTTATTAGTAGACCAGTTTTTCGACATATCTTCCCGTTCAACCAAAAAATCCATTTTTATATAATTTGGATTACCTTCGATAGCAACAAAATTTGGGCTTCCAACAACTTTATAATTAGAAAATTCTAGATCTAAAATAGAATTAATATTTAAATTTTCTGGCGCGCTATCAAATAAAGTTTCTTTTGATTTCCATTCAATTGTTTGCGTAATAATTTTTGGATTATCTTCTTTTGAATTTTGACATTCTCTCAAATAATCAAATTCACTTGGACTTAAAATTGTAGATGACAAAATTGGTATAGTATAGTGTTTCTCAGTATTATTTGTAAATATTCCACGATTTCTGAGTATATTTTTAAGATCACCATTTCCTACAAATGATTGCTCCATAAATCCGCGTAATAATTCTCCAAAAGGCAGAATTTGATCGATATCTTCGGGCTCTTTATTCATTGCTCGTATTCCTAAAGTCTGCTCGATAACTAGAAACTCTAACATTTTCGGTAAATCTCTTATCTCTAAAACTAGATTTTGCCTCGCTCACCTGATTTTCATGACGGATACGATCAAAATTCGGAAATAAAATCAGTGTATCCTTTGCGAAGTCTGATGTAATTTCATAGGAAAGTCCCATCAATCTCTTCAAATTATCTTTTTGAAAATCATCCATCACAGCTACAACAAAAGTCTTACTATCATCTTTGTTACTAAGCTTTAATGGTAGCACACTAGAGTTGACAAACTCTACCGGAAGGATTTTACCTGATGTTTCTTTATTAATAGGATTGTAATTTTTGCCAGTATTTGGATAAAAGAATTCGATATCTGAATCTGGTCTATTACTTGATAAATATTTAACAGTATTGTATATGAAACTCACACGTTTATTATCTACCACATAAATTGAGCCATAATTATAATCATCAAGATTGCGGGCACCTGAAACTTTTTGAATTACGTCACCTGTGTCTGAAGTGTCATGACTAAGCCAAAACAGTACTCCTGTTTCTCTGGCACGATCTATACCTGAAAATTGGCTATTGGAAGACTGGCGAATTTCTGACCCCTTAAAGCATTCCATTGTTTTAGCCAAATCCAAAAAGTGCTCTTTAAATTTGCTGTTTGAGTTTGCAGGATATGGATCTAGTGTGTATTTGACTGAAATCACTAAGTGGTCAAGTGTCCTGTTAGAAAGCTGAGACTCATAAGAAAATAAATAATCTATCCCATGTGTTGTTCGAGATTTTCCACTATTTCCATGGCGTAAACCTTTCATACAGGGAAGAGTTAAGTTACGCTGTGAGTCTCCCCAGCCTATCAAGTCAAGGAATTCTCCAACGATTTCTTCTCCTACTTCACCAATTCTTCTAGACCACTCTCCCATAATAAAAATTCCTTAATGAATCTACAAAATTATAGTTAAGCTACCTAAGTATTGACTTTAAGGAAAGCTTCTGTATATCAACCCCAAATGGAATAATCATAAAAAAGTTTCCTGATAACGCTCAAAACTAGAGCGATCACCGACAATCTGTTCCAGGAAAAACCTCAAACTTTAATAAGCTTATTGGCTGCTACCAACTGTCTGAAAGTAAAAAACAAGAGTTAATAATTCTTTACGAAACTCCCAAATCTTAAGTAATCACCAGAAATTACTAGGAGATAAGCTTTAAAACTTGGAACTTAGATATCCAGAAGACAAAAATAAAGATATGGTTCCCGGCACTTTATGGTCGTCGTCCCTCCCCTTGTTTACTGCCTCCCCACCCCCCCGCCGGACGAAAGCTAATTATCAAGGCCCGAAGCTACTGACCGGCGGCCCCCCGAGTGGGGGCGAGAAAGCAAGGACTAGATAAATTACTAGGGGCTAGTTGGCGATCGCCAAGTTTTCCTGGGAAATTTAACGGCAGTGAGAAGGATTGAATAAACCTAACTGCTTAGGTTATTCTAGGTTTATCCATCAATTGATTATGCCTAAAATCTTTGAAGACTCTAGGCATGGCCTAACGGTTTTCATTTATACCAACGACCATGTCCCTGCCCATGTTCACGTCTTTCCGGGTCGGAAAAGTTCCCGCAATCAACCGGGGATTAAGATCAATCTCGGTTCAGAGGATCAAGCTCCCTCATTAGTGACCATTGACCCCAGTATCACTAATCGGGATGCTATCAGGGCATTAAAGCTAGTGGCCGAACACCAAGAATTATTTTTGCAGGAGTGGAACCGGATTCATGGCACGTAATTGGACAATAGATTTTAGCGAGGAGGCCCTTGCCAACCAAATAGCCCAGGCAAAAGAAACGGCGATCGCCGAGGAAAATGCCGGCCCCTGTGTCCGTCAGGTTGAATATGACCATCAACGGAATTTAATTGTCTTTTATTTCGCTAATGGTTCACAGTTTGCCGTGCCGCCAGATTTGATCCAGGGTTTGCAGGGGGCAACAGTGGAGCAATTAAATGATGTTTGGTTGGATCGGGCGGGGTTAAGTGTGCACTGGCCAAGTCTAGATGCGGATTTTAGTATTCTCAGCTTGGTTCAAGGAATTTTCGGCACGAAGGCTTGGATGGCAGAGATTGGTCGTCAAGGGGGAAAACAGACTTCTGAAGCTAAGCGGCGAGCTTCCCGTGAGAATGGCCAAAAGGGAGGGCGGCCAAAGGGTTCTGTAAAGGCAGTCAAAATCTAGGTTTGTTTTATCTAAGTAAAGACAAAAAGCCAACGTAGTGCGTCAGGATCAAAATGACATTCCCCAACTGTCACCAGACTTTACTAGGGGTTAACGGCGATCGCCATACCCAAATGTAAAATCCACACTTACTCTCACACTATTCCTAAGAATCTGCACCAATATTCCACCAAAATAACGTAGATATATTACATTTACTGTATATTCACTAGTTAAGCTAGTCGGTAAACGTTGAGAGATATTCATATAAATGAAATTGTGTAGAATTGGGATAAAGCGATTCAGAAGTATCGAAAAATGCGATCTTCGTATTGAGTCAGTTTGTGCGCTTGTGGGGGAAAATAATGTAGGCAAATCCTCATTGCTTAGAGCACTAAATGCTTTTTTCAATCTAGATGAGGAAAAGGCATTTTTCTACAACTCTAGTCATGAATATTCCAATAGAAGCCAATCATGCATAATGCTAACGTTTTCTGATCTACCAAATGATGAGGACATTCAAAGTGCTTCACACACAGGCTATCTAAAAATAGAACTAAAATACCTTCCAAAAACAAAAAACTTTACTCTCTCATATAAAAACCCCAATCCTACAAGCATTGGTTTAGATTTTATAGAAAAAATAAAAAAGCACGTTGATTTTGTATTTATTCCTCCAACAAGAAGCAAAGAAGAATTAAAGTGGCAAGAAGAAAAGGCGATTAAACGTGTAGTATCTGCACTACTGAATGATAAATTTAAGACAAGAGATACTGTAACTCCAAAATTTTCACATGCTGCAGATTACCTACAGAAAAATGCATTGAAGCAAATAAGCAATAAGCTTAATGATTACTACGGAGATAGATCAGAACTAGATTTTGATCTTAGATTTAGCTCTAATATCCATTTTTCTGATTTCCTTTCAAGTCTAGAGTTTTCGATAACTGAAAATGGGAGCGAGCATCGCATTGATGACTGCGGGAATGGAGTCCAAAGCCTCACGATTATTGCACTGTATAGAATGCTTGGGTCATTGAATAGTGCAAATATCATTATCGGAATAGAAGAGCCTGAGACAAACTTACATCCTCAATCACAAAGACAACTCGTAAAACGAATTTTGACGCCAGGGCAAAACTCATTTGAATCTCAGGTAGTGTTTACAACTCACTCAACAGTAATTATAGATTCGCTTGGACACGAAAATATAATTCTTTTTCGTAAAAAAGAGGATACATCGCGAGGCTTTAAAACAGAGCTAAGCCACGTTAGAGATGATTTTTGGGTTCATTATGGTATTGAAGAATTGAAGTATTATAAATTCCATAATTACAGAAATAGTGATTTTTTTTATAGCAGATTGATAATTGTTGTAGAAAGTAGCACTGACGCAGGAGTGGTAAAACAGCTTCTCCTTCAAAGAAATGTAGATATTGATGATTATCCAGTGTCAATTTTAAACCTCGATGGGATCAATAATCTTAAATACCCGCTATTTCTTCTCAATGATCTAAAATTGAAATATGTACTGATTGTCGATAAAGATTTTTTTGTCCCTTATTCAAACGGGGAATTAAAAACCAGCAGGTATGGAAATGGTTTTCCAAAGTATGCGAATAATTATTCTGACGAGGGACTTATAGAGCATATTATCCCTAATCGAAGCGACAGAAGCAATTTGCTTTTACTGTTGCGAAATAATCATAGTAGAGCACTAGATTTATTAGAGAGATATAACGTTATTTGCATGAAGTATAATCTTGAAACAGATCTTGTTGCTTCCGATACCGCTACCCAGCTATTCTATAGCAAATTAAATATTCCTGTGGCATGTCAAAATAAGTATGAGCTCCTAGTAAATCGACATAAGCAAATCAAGTGCCCGGAACACCTAACTCATGTAGTTGCTAATACTCCCCATAGAAATCTCCCAAACTCATTCAAGCGAATAAAGAATGTGCTAGAGAGATTAATAAAAGAAACAGTGGGTGAATAGGCTTATGAAAGCACTACTGCCGGACAAATTTTCCGCAGAGCACAGCGTTAAGTCAGAGAAATTAGAAAATCTTAGCGATCGCCAGAAGTATTTATTGGTTACTAACCTACATTCCGCAGGTAAGAGTAGTATTTGTAAGTAGGTAGTAACGAGAAGTATAAATACCAAATAACTGAATGATGCGTCGGCGCTCATCAGTGAGATTAGTAATCTGTTGTACGCCATTGAGTACAACAAGGTGAATACCCTGAAACTTCTGCAGAATCCAGCGAAAAGTGGGTTTATCGGTGGGTCGCCGACGTTGGTCAAGTACCGTCTCCTGGGCAAGAGCGAGATTCTGCCGTAATTTGCGCTCAGCAAGGGCATAGACCAAAAGGGTAAGAGCCATGATCAGAGCTAGGGCTTCCACCCTCTGGGGCTTTTTGACAAAGACACTACTAGTGAAAAAAAGTGGGTCTTTGAGGAAACGGAAACCTCGCTCTACCCGTTGTTGCTGTTTATATTCCTCGAGAAGTTTCTGGGGAGGCCATTGCTGGGTATCAAGCTGATTGGTAGCCAAAATGAAACGGCTCGATTGCTGAGTGAGTTGGGTCTCAACATCGGGTTTGCGTTCCAACCGTGCCCGGATGCGATACCCCTCTACTGGCATGGCTGATTTCTGTCCACGGGGTTGTCCCGGTACCCTTTGACTACGGACAGGTTGGAGACTCGCCTGAACCAACTGGTGATATTCCAGGGACTCTGTGAATTGGAGAAGGGCCTCATAGGCATCGGGCTGACAGGCAAAAACAGTTCCTTGAAGCCGTTTAAGTTCTTTTTTGAGCTTTTTCTCCGATTTATCTAGTTCTTTTTCCCACAGGGCTTGATTATCTTTGCGATTGCCACTCTCAATCAATAACCACCGCTGTTGCTGTCCCCCATAATTCTGTTGGCTCTCCCATATCTGATAGTCGGGAAGATTACACTCGACCGGGCTCCAGTCTTCCCTCGAACCCTGAATCAGCTTTTTGGCAACTCCAATGGTTTGGGGCACCCGTGATAACCATTTCCACTGGGATACTTTCTCTACGTTGGACTGGCTATAGAAGGCCGCATCCATCACAAACAGACTCTCCATTTCCCACTGCTCCTGAAATTCCTGCACAATCTGGGCAAATCCTGGACCATCACTCTGGTTGCCACTAGCTACTTTTAACCACAGGGGCACTCCTCCATCACGACTGCACACTAGGTTGACTATGTACTGTTTCAGGTCTGGTCTGTGGTCTCGGGAGTAGCCTCGACAAATTGCGATGGCGTTAACGTCCTCCCCTTCTCTGCTATATTCCCCCTGCACTGACAGGGAACTTGAATCCAGATGACATTGCTCTGTGCTCACCTTGAATCGCTCTACTGCCTGTAGGGCTGCCCTCAAAAAGAACATTGTTACCCCACGTTCGTACAGGGCATCTAGCACCCTGCCCAGGCGGTCATCGTTCAGGTGCTTGGCTTCTATTTCCTCCCCCAGGAAATGCCCCATTGCCTTACTCTCAAAGAACTCGCTGAACAGATACAGCGGCGCACTCAGAAATCCAAAGCTGTTCAGAATCATTGCTTTGACCACCTCTCCACTGCTCAAATGATTTTGGTGATGACCTGGCAGTAGTTCGTTTGTCAACTCTACTAACCCCAATTCGTCTATCACCCCGGCTACTAGTCCCAGGTGGTCTAGACTTTCTACTTGTAGTTCGGGCTCCATCTTTATTACCTCCACTCTATTCTTCTTTTAATTATTATTTATTTTCCTCTACCTGCGGAATGTAGGTACTAATGGGAGGGAAAGTCCGCCCAGCTAAAGCCCGGCTTTCTATGGGGTCTAAATTTGATGACACCGTGGATTACCACCGTGCATTAAAGCCATGGATGATAATCCAAAAATTACTAGGGGTTAATGAAACACGGCAAAGCGGCTCTTTCGGCGATCGCCATAGGTCTTCATTAGTTAGAATCGCCTTAACAGTCGGAAACTACGATAAAAATTACTAGGGGTTAACGGAGATCAACACACCGGAATATAAAATTCACACTTGCTGTGTCACGCTATTGCCAAGATCTGCGGTATATTCACTATTTATATTGCAAAGGAAAATTATGAGTCTATTAAAAGTTGTGAACGAAATAATAGAGTTGTCTGAAATAGGCGACTATTTTGGAAGGAATGATATTTCGTTTCAGAGCTTTGGGCTTGGGAACAATACAATAAACTTTGTAGATGAAAATAAATTTAAATATTTTAATGCGATTAGTAATGCATTTTCCTCAGATTCTGAAATTGAGAGAACTTATACATTAAAAAAATATGAGTCTTTATTCATCAATCATTTTAGTGATTTCATGTTGAAAAGAAGCTCTGTAAAACAAGAAAATGTGGCTTTGTTTTGTGAAAAACTAAAAGCAGAAAAGAAAAAGACATTTTCAGTATTTCGAGATATACACGGAGTTATTCTTAATAACCCAAGCTCTCCATTATCGCTAGGTGAATATACAGTTTATGAGTTTCAGTCACAAAAAAACACTATTGAGTCAAAAACAAAGTTGAATTCACAAAATATCTGGTTTGGAGATTCTCCTCAATATTTAATTGAGTGGCAAGCCACAGCCAGGCATTTTGAAAAAGCGGTCGAAATTGCAGATCAGGCGTTTGAACGGTTCGAGTTAATCTTGAGGTATGTCATTGGAAATACCACATCAAGTTTTGAAGTTGGCATATTAAATTATCAAGGTTGGCGTCATCGACGCGCATATATTTTCTCTGATGATGGCGAAGTCTTTAATTCAGCAAGCAATCATGGCTCATTTGAGCTAATACCACTAGATGATCCATATTTTTTAAATGATGAGGCAGGTTATAAATATGTTTGGAATATTGCCAGCAGTAATAACTTGAATAAATTTCAAAAACGAATTCTTTTAGCTATTGAATGGATCGGACAATCAATAGCTGAACCTTTACCTCAAAGTGCATTTCTTAAGTCCGCAATAGCACTAGAAATTATTTTCACTTATAGTGAGAAAGCTATAATAACCCCGTCTATTCTTAACCAAATATCAGAGGGTACAGCCCTTATTCTTGGTAAGGACATCAAGGATAGGCTAGAAATCGAAGCAAAGGTTAAGAAATTGTATGGGCTGCGATCAGCAATTGTACATTCAGGCAACAAGAATATAAGTGAATCTGACTATCACAATATGCTTGAGATATCTCGTGCAGTGGTTGCTAAGCTCCTGACATCTAAGGCACTTATAAGTATCGAATCTGTTGAAAAACTGTATGAGTTGCTTAAAAGGACTAAATACTCAGGCAATGCAATATAATCTTCAGAAAATGATTCAGCCATAAATTTGCACAGATTATCGAACATAATCAAATTCTAGGGGCGATCGCCATTGGAGAAAAAGACCCAGTAATCGGTGTAACAATAACCAGCTTCATATTATGGTTACTAATGGTAAGCAAAGTCCGCCCGGCTAAAGCCCGGCTTTCTGTGGGGTCTATATTTGATGGCACCGTGGATTACCACCTTGCATTGAGGGTGTAGGCAGTTTTTATAAGGGATATAAAGCACTCATAAATATCGACGTAAAAGTTGATATACAACCGCAATAATCAATCCTATAAAAGCTCCAACTGGGCCAAAGAAAAAGACTGAGGTCATCGCTAATTCCAAGGGTTTGTCCTGAACATTAGTAGAAAAATTGTTGACAATGAAGATTCCGGCCATAACACCAAGAGCATAGCCTGCTAATCCAGCAAGTAATGCAATGACTATAAATTTGAGCATATTTTTAGTTTTATTTAATCCAAAGAAAAACAATTAGTTTTGATAAAAACAATAAACTTTAATATCAAGAAAGCAAGAATAAAGATGTGATTCCCGGCACTTTATGGTCGTCGTCCCTCCCTTTTTTTACTGCCTCCCCACCCCCCCGCCGGACGAAAGCTAATCATCAATACCCAAAGCCACTGACCGGCGGCCCCCCGAGTGGGGGCAAGAAAGCAAGAGGGCAAAGGACAATTCTAATATTCGACGATAAAACCCTGTGGCCTAGTCGGTCAGAGCAATAAATATTTCACTCGACTACCTGCCCAAGGCCGCAAGAGGGGGGGGGACACCCCCTTCCCTAACCCTTCCCCCTTTTTGTAGTCCGGTCAAAGTCAGCGGTCACGGGTTGATTAGTCCGCAGCTCTTTTTTCGGAAAGCAAGAAAGATGAGCGGATTCGATGTTTTTATTTTTGATTCTAAGGAATCGAAGATCCGGAAATACCGTTTTTTTTTGCAACGAGGAATTTTATCATATTCGTCAAAATTTTTTGGTGTTATTCCATTTAAGGAAAAAATTTTATTTGGAATATGATTTTTGCTTTTCTTGGGCAAAAAAAAACTTAGTGGGGAATGGAAGAGAAAAAAGAGAGGAGAGAAAGGGTATATTGGTGTATTGAAAATAAAAGTAATTTAATGTATTAATTATAGAAAAAATGATATAATATAAGAAAGTTTAAAAGGAGAAAAAGATGTTTAAAAAGTTAGGAGAAGTAGAAAAAGTAAAATTTAAAAATTGGTGTGTGGATAAAAATAATTTGATGATTAAAGAGAAATGGTTTGGTAAAGAAGTTAAAGAAGATAGGAAAATGGTATGGTTTGGTGTTGGAATTGAATTGGGGAAAAATGAAAAATTTAAAGGATTAGAAATAGATAATGGTTTGAAAAAAAGATGTTTGGAATTTTATGGTGAAGATTTTAATAGTTTATTATTGATGAAATATGGAGATGGAAGTAAATTAAATTTACATAGAGATAGAGATTGTTTTGATAAAAAAGTAATTATTATAAATAGTGGAATTTGTGTGTTTGAATATGATGGAGAAAGAAAAATATTAGAAGATGGAGGAATATATGAAATAGATGGTAAAAAAAGTCATGGAGTAATAAAAGTAGTTGGGGAAAGATATAGTTTAAGTATTAGAAAAGTTTTATAAAAAAGTGTGATTTTTTAGTAGATCAATCACCCCCTGCTAGTAAAATTATACCACGCTCTTTCCCGGCAAGGGTAAACTCCGCCTTCACCCTCCTTCTAGTGGTTGCCCCTGCGGGGCATTTTTTATTGGTCGGTTCGGCCCTTGCCTTGACCCAAGCCTCATCTGCGGGATGGAGGGGCGTGGAGTTTCAATGGACAGGGGGGGTGTGCCTTGTTTTGGGGGCTGGTCGGTGGGTGGCTCGGCCGCTCTGCCCTGGGTTGCCTTTTTCCGCGTATACGTGCTATAATGGGGTTGTTGGTTGTTCCCCTGGGGGTTGCGCTGTGTTGTCTGTTTCTGCCCTGTCGCCCTGCCTTGTTTCTCTGCTGTCGGCCTGCCCTGCTGTGGGGTTTTCCGGTTCCCGCTCTCTCTCCCCGTTGTCGGTTGCCGCTCTCCGTTCCCTGTCTGCCGCCGTTCTGCCTTTGCCCGTCGCTCGGTGGCGGTGGTTTCTGCTGTCCTCTCTGCTGGTGGCCCGGCCGGTCTGTGGTGTTTTTTCCCTTCGGCCGGCTGTCCTGGTGGGTTGTTGCCTTCGGCCCGGTCTTCCCGTTGCTTTTGTGGGCTGGGGTCTGGCTCTTGGGCCTCTGCTGCCTTTGCCCTGGGGTCTGGCCTGCCGTTGCTGGCCTTCCTGCCCCCTGGTGTTTCTGCCCCTCCCGGCTGGGGTTTTACCTCCCTGGGGGGGGGTTGGTGGGTGGCCCGCCCTGCCGCTGTTCAGTTGGCCCTTTTTTCTTAGTTTTTCCTATTGTTTTCAGCTTCCCGCCCACTCTCCTGGGGGGAAGTTTTTTTGCGTTAATCAGTAATCAATTCACTTAATTTTTCCCGTGCCCTATCCGTCCAATTAGGCAAAGCCTTTAATTTGGCCAACATCGACGGCGGAACACGGAGATTCAGAATTGCCGTACACGACTCATCTTTATCAGTTGTGAATTGAAATTTTTCTAAGGCTGGATTACCACCAGGACGGCCACTAGATTTTGTACCCATAAATTACCTGATATTTTCGATTCAATTCTAGCAGGTATACAGGCTATGGAATTTTGAAAAATCCTTGCTTATTGCATGTATACTTGCTATAATAAGCACATAAGGCAAAAGCCTAGACCACTCAACTACTTAGGAAAAATTATGACCATTCAAGAAGCAAAAGAGATCGCCGCAGTCTGTTCAATGATGCGAAGCGAATTACCGGATGGGATGTGGGAAGAAGTCAAGGAAGCAATTCTCGACTACCGGGAAGGAAAAGATGGTGAAGCTTTCGCGGAAGAATTGACCACTATTTGCAAAGACTGGGGGTTTTCAATCTAATGAAAGACTTAGAAAGCCTACGCAAAGAACTAGATAAGCTTGCACAACAAACTGAGCAAGAAGACCTGAAAAGGGAATTAGAAAGCCTAATTCAACAGATTCTCAAACATCGGGATTATTGTCCATTCTAAATAGTTCAATAGCCCTCACCCTGGGGGCTTCGACCACTCTACTACTTAAGGATTTTTATGATTATCAAATTGTGTGAACTGTCCAATCCATCCCTAGCCTTAGCTGTATCTCGTCAAATGGGGGGAAAATCTGAATTATTGCAACATTATAAAGACGTTGCAAATCATGGTGCAGATTCTGGATTTAATGGTTTTATTTATTATGCAGAAACCGTTAAATTTTGGCGCAATAATAAGAAATTAATCCTAGAATCCTTAAGCCAATTAGCGGATGATTTAGGAGAAGATGTAATCAATATGGTCAGAAATTTTAACTGCATTAAGGGTGATTTTTCAACGGATGAAATTGGGAAAGCTCTATATGGCAGTTACCGTGAAGAATTCGACTTAATTTATAACTGCTTAGCCTGGTATGCACTGGAAACAGTTTGTCAGGAAATGGAAGCCCTAAGTTAAAATCTCCCGACCTCAGCAAGTCCTAAAAAGGCTGACCACTCTTCTACTTAAGGATTTTTTACCATGCACCACGACACCAAAGAAGCGATCTCCCGTTGCCTTTATTTCATCGACCGGGAAAATAAAACCCAAGAAAACCCCATCATTGCGGTAATTGAGAAGGCCCTAGAGTTTGCCAAAAACGATGTGAGCTTTTCAGACCCCTACGACCTATTAGCCCAAATTGAAAGCGTACTGACTGAGGAAGAATTGGCCAACGACGACCGTTATTATTCCCGCCAGGAAACGGAAGACTACCACCGCAATTGGTTACATTTCTAAGCCCCTAGCAAAATCCCTAGCCCCCCTTGGGGCCTCCACCACTCTACTACTTAAGGAACATTTATCATGACAACTACCACTAAAAGCACCAGCAAAACCCCTAAACTTTGGGAACTGTCCGACGAAATTACCAATCTTGAAGACCAGATTTCAGAAGTTCAAGACCGGGAAGATTTAAGCGAATCTGAAAAAGACCTATTAATGGGAGAAATCCTAGAAACTTGGTTATTGACTGGCAAAGAATTTGATGCTAAAGCCTGTAATGTTGCCGCTTACATTAAGCACCTAGAAGCAATCACAGAAGCTCGTAAAAATGAATACCGAAGGTTACGAGATTTGGCAGAACAATCAGAAAACCAATCCCAGCGGTTACGCAATTACCTTGTTAGCAATATGCAGAAATTAGGTAAAAAGAAAGTTAGTGGAGTATCGGTAAATTTATCGCTACGAAAAAAGCCAGCAAAGGTTATTCTCAATTGCCCATTGGAAGACTTACCAGCGGCATTTATGAAAGTCGAAATTAGCCCCCGTCTATCGGAGCTTAAAAAACACGTTCAGGCTAACCCAGATTGTTCTTTTGCCCAATTAGCCGATATTGAGGAGTATTCAGTGATGATCAAGTAAACCCAAAGACCTGGGCAAGTCAAAAACTGCCCAAAAAGAAAGTGATCTCCCTTAGGGCGACCACTCTTCTACTTAAGATCTTCAGGATAACAAATCATGCTCCTTAACGAAATTCTCGAAAACCTACGCCAACCCATTGCTCCCCAGTTCATTAGCCAGAAAAAAACCTACAAAAATAAAAAACCAACTGGTTCCGTTGATTTTGTAGCCTGGTATGACCTAGCAGACTTGCTCGACGACCTTTGTGGCCTGGGGGGTTGGGAATGGTTAATCATTGACACCCAACAGATTGGCGATCGCCTAACCCTCACTGGCTCCCTGACGATCCATGGGGATGACCGCAGTTTGACCAGGCAGGCCACCGGCACCGAGGACATTGATTGTAGTAGCTACGGCGATCCAAGCTCCAATGCAGAAGCCATGGCCCTGAGAAGGTGTTGCGCCAAGTTTGGCCTGGGCCGTGACCTGTGGAGAAGAGAAAAACCCCAGCCCCTCAAGATGGGACAACGACGAGAACCAGAGAAACAAACAGTTTTGGCCCCTGGCACTATCTCACGGGAGGAATGGCTTAAGAGAAAGGCACAGACTTAGATAAAACGTGCAATTAGGAAAAATTATCCTAGCCGACTTCCAAATATCTTTGAGGACTATGAGTCTGGATGCGTTGGCCAATAGCAAACATCAAAGCCGCCAACTGAGAAGAATCCAAATTTCTAACCAAAAGCTCAGGAGATAAGGCTCCAAAGGATAAAGACGCATAAAAATCATCGGCAAACCCTGGCGACAAGCGGTCAGCCGCATCAATCAGTTCGTTGAGACTGTCAATGGAAGGAGATACCTTACGGTTCAAGACCTCTGAAATGTTCTGGGGGGTTCTCCCTGCTTCAGCCGCTAAAAACTTCCCCTTTATTCCATGGGCATGTAGTTTGGCACGAAATACCTCTATAAAGTCTCTCTTCATTACTTTAATTAACTTTATTTCTGAACTAATGGTGCTAAAATTAACCCGAAAGATTAATAGGTGGCTCCAATACCAATGTAACACACAGAAGAGGATCGTTATGCTCCAGGAATTAGTCCATGAGTGGCATTCATCAAATTTATGAGTTTTTGTATATCAAGGCACGTTTTTGTCATGGCCGTTCAGTTAAACAGTATCTAATTTATTTAGCATAGGTTTACCTTAAGCCTTTATACCTGCAACTAGACACTTTCAAGACTTAATTGCATCAATCAGATCAGCGCTTTATCTCCGTAAATCCACGCAAATCAGTCTCAAATTTGCTAAAAAGGGCGCAATGCTGAAAATGAAATTGCAATTTAGGAACTTACTTCTCCAATTTTTATCCTTTAGCAAAACAAAAAAGGCGGAGGGCCTTAAGCACCCAACGCCCCCAAAAACAATTTAATATGACTCAATTTTACAAGCTAACCAACCAAACCATCGATCAGTTAATCGCCGCCGATTTACCAAAGTCCGCCCATAAGCTCTGGCTATGGATTTGCCGTCTCGACCCCTTTGGAAACCGCCAGGTGCAAATCAGTTGGGAAAGGGCCTACGAAGCCCTAAGCATCAGCAAGACCACCTTTTACCGTGCCCTAGGTCAATTAGTTGATTCAGGTTTACTGATTAGCCAGAAGATAATTGGCTTTTGCGTCAGTCCCAAAAATGGGACTCAAGACCCAAACTTGGAAATCAAATCCCAAAATTGTAATCCCCAGTCCCAAAATTGGGACTCATCCTTATATAAAGAATTTAAGATTCTCTTAGATTCTTCAGAAAGCCAGAGCGAGGAAAAAGAAAAAATTCCAGATCCAGAAATTAATACAAATGGACGAAGTAATGGAATTAAGCCAAAAATCCCAGAAAAACTAGCTACGGCAGAAGTTAGCCAAAACTCATCTGCAAAACCTGTAGGTCAAGGAGAAGAAAAATATTCCGCCGCCCGCCGTACCAAAAAACGCACTAGTAAGAACCAAGGCTTTGATTGGCTGCCCCAGGGCCCTTGGAACATTGAGGGCAAGCTAGACCCCAATTTCCGCGATTGGTTGGCGAAGAACTGGCTGAAACGGTACGGGGGAGACTTCCACGATAAGCAAGCGGATGTGTTGGCCCATTTCAAGAAAGACCCCGCTAATCTGCCCATTCGCTGGGAGCAATATCAGAAAGAATTTGTCCATCGGGTAGAGAA
>NZ_JACJTJ010000021.1:0-69481 GCF_014698605.1 Synechocystis sp. FACHB-383
TGTCCCGTTTCTCGTTTCAATTTAAGCAAATCCTGAACGGTCGTTTTGCTTACTTGAAACTGCTCTGCTACTTTTCTAATTGAGGTTCCACCACCTTCATAGGTCTTGACTATCCTTTCTCTTAGATCAACTGATAGAGCTGGCATTTTACTTTTCGATGAACTCCCCTGAATATTTGTCCCTCATTGTACCACCTCGTCACAGAATCTGCCGTATTAATTAAATCGATTAAGTTAATAAAATTAATTTTTCTTAACTTAAAATTTGTCTTGTTTTAAATATTTAGATATTATCCAAGGGACTTGTTAGCCTTAATTTTTAATAGAAAATGTTCAGATCAGAAATTTTTCTGGAACTTCCAATAATCACCAAGACAGCACCATTGCTTGGTCAAATTTCCGGTGACATGCCAAATATTGCCGGAGTAGCCGGAGAAAATCTAACGGAATCTCTCATTGGCTTGGGTAAAGCCCTGGTAATCCTAATTGTCGGTTGGCTGGTGGCCAATATCTGCCGGAGTATCACAACCAAAGCATTCCAAAAAACCCATTTGGACAATATCCTTGCCGCTAAATTTCTCGATAGCGACGAAGCTAAAACTCCCCCCGTGGAGCGATGGCTGGGGGACTTTGCTTTTTGGATTGTGCTCCTATTTACCCTAGTAGCTTTTTTTAATGCTCTGGATCTAGAAGCAGTATCGGAACCCCTGAACGGCCTACTTGAGCAAATTACTGTTTTCTTCCCCAGAATTATTGGAGCTTTAATTTTGGGTGCCTTAGCCTGGGCGATCGCCACCTTGGTGAAGCTTGTTTCCAGCAAAGCCCTGGGGGAATCGGGTTTATCCCAAAAACTGGGTTTGACATCCGAGGACGATGACTCAGAACAAGCCAGCAACGCCGCCAATAACCTGGGGGAAACCATCGGCAATGCCCTGTACTGGTTTATTTTTCTATTGTTCCTACCTTCAATTCTCAACACCTTGGGATTACAGGGAACTTTAGAGCCAGTGCAGGGATTGTTAGACCAAATCCTGCTGGTACTGCCCAACGTCCTCGGCGCAGTCATTATCGGCACCGTGGGCTGGGTGGTGGCTAAAATTGTCAGTCAAGTGGTCACTAATTTGGCCGATGGCATCGGCATTGATAGCTTAGGGGAGCGTTTCGGACTGCGGGGAGGAGAAGGTCGCCAAAATTTGGCCGATATTCTCGGTGTTTTTGTCTATGTATTAATCTTGATTCCAGTGGCCATCACGGCCCTAGACGCCCTGCAAATTAACGCCATTTCCGAGCCAGCTACGGCTATGCTTGACCAGGTAATGGCTTTATTACCGAAACTTTTTGCCGCCAGTGTGGTGATGGTTTTAGCCTTTGTGGCGGGTCAGTACGTAGCCAACCTAGTTAGTAGCCTGTTGAGTTCCATTGGTTTTGACAATCTCTTTGAACTGCTTGGCTTTGATCTCAATAGTCCCCAAGAGTCCGTTGACCAATCCGTTGAAGTAGATGGGGAACCCAAGGTAAACCTTCCGTCCGGTGTGGCGTTGAAAACTCCCTCCCAGTTGGGGGGCATCATTGTCCTAGTGGGCATCATGTTGGTGGCGACCCTGACGGCGGTGGATATTCTGCAAATTGCCGCCCTCACCACGGTGATGGGGGTCATTCTCCAGGTGGCGGCCCAGGTGTTAATTGGCTTGGTGATTTTCACCTTTGGTCTCTATCTGGCCAACTTGGCGTTTAAGTTGATTACCAGCACCGGCACCCGTCAATCCCGTTTACTTGGTCACACCGCCCGTATTGCCATTTTGGTATTGGTTTCGGCCATGGCTCTGCAACAAATGGGCATTGCCCCCAATATTGTTAATTTAGCCTTTGGTCTTTTGACTGGTGGTATTGCCGTGGCGATTGCCTTAGCGTTTGGGCTTGGGGGTCGGGAAGTGGCCGGGGAAAAACTTCGCCAATGGCTGGATTCCTTTGATGAAGAGAAATAGAGCCACATTACCAAATCAGTATTTACCCAGTCCCCGTTAAATAATGATGGGGGCTTTTTCTTAGCCAAAGGCTTCTACTTTTTGTAAAAATTCCTGGGTTAACTTGATAAAAGCCTTAGACCCCGCCGTATTGGGCATGGAAGTGACCACCGGCATAAAACTATCCACCGCCTTGGCCACATTGACATCCATGGGGATGGACTGCTGAAAAAGTTGCCCCGGGGTGAAATCCGTTTGCACCCGCCGCATTACTTGGTTATAGTAACGACTCATCAGGCCGCCACCGGAGAGGATGAATACCACTCCAATTAGGTTGATGTTCAGGGGATCATCAGACGCTTTATGGCTTTCTTTCAGTTTTTCAATTCTTCTTTCTAGTAACTGCATCCCCACCACCGATAAAGGTTCCGGGCGGGCTGGCAACAAATAAAAATCACTGGCCGCAATGCCACTGCGGGTCAGCAGATTATAACCAGGGGCACAGTCGAGGATGACAAAATCGTATTCCTCCAGCACTGGCGCTAACATTTCCTTGATCAACGTCCCCTCAAACTTATTCCACACCGTCTCAAAGTTCGGATTTTCCGTGGCGATCGCCGCTTGGTGGAGCTTTTCCGAAACCAGGTATTCATCGTAAAGTTCAATGTCTCCGGGTAGTAGTTCCAAACCCTCAATCTGACAAATTTCTGGGCAGATAATATCGAAAATATCTAATTTACTGTAGGGATTGGGCTGGATAGCATTACCCAACAAATAACTGAGGGTTTTCCCTTTTTTGCGGATGCCAGCAAAATCATGGGGCGCCATCAAACTGAGGGTGGCACTAATTTGGGAATCCAAGTCCAGCACCAAAACCCGTTTTTGAAAATATTTGGCCAGGCAGGTGGCGAGGTTAACGGTCAAAGTGGTCTTGCCAACTCCTCCCTTCATATTGACGGTGCTGATGATTTTGGCCATGGGCAATAGGAGTAATGAAAAACTTTGGCAATGGTACAGGCAAGGGGAGCCATGGTAGGTAGCCCTTCTAGCAGACAGGGCACTCCCGGTCCGAGGTTCCAGCCCAGCAATCAAATAAAAAATCAATGGATTTCTTTGATCCCATAGGTGGAAGCTATGCCAAGCCGAGCCGCCATAAAGACGATGAAGTTGGACCAAACCTTGGCCAATGGCTGTTAGGCGTGCCATGGACAACCCTTAAGCAAATGTTAAGAAGTCCTCACTTAACTCGGTAAACCTTGACATAATTTTGCAAAAACGTAAAAATGGATACAGAAAGTAAATCGTTCATCTTCTCTTTTTGAAGAAGACGGAAGTAGGGATATATTCCTGAAGGAACGCGCCTCCTCTACCTTCAACAACAATTAGGAGCGCACTATGCAATTAAGTTACCGTGGAGTCAGTTACGACTACAATCCCCCCAAAGTGGAAACCGAAGTTTTGGGGCTGGCCGGCAGTTACCGTGGTTTGGACTATCGTTTCCGTCGCACCACCGCCAAAAACGTCATTCAACCTAACGTCAATCTAACCTACCGGGGAGTTTCCTTTAACCCCGCTCGGGATTTGCAGCCCGAACTGTACACTGCCACCAAAAAAGTGGAAGTTGCTGCGGCCCCCAGCCAAATTTCTTTCCAGGACCGGGTCCGGGCCCGTCTGCACAGCAAAACCCAGGCCATTAAAAAACGCCAGCAATCTTTGTTGGTACGTTTAGCTGAGGAAATTGGTTTGAACACCGACCAAGCTGTCAACAGTGCTGTCCGCATCCAAGGTAAAGTTTTGGCTAATTTTCGTTCCGACTATGCCAGTCAAGGCGTGGCCATGAGCTAGTTTAATTTGACTTTCGGGGCCCAAGTTAGTTACTCTTACCTACTAATTAGTCGCCTCAATTATTCTATTTCCCCCTTGGGCACTGCGCTTGGGGGAATTGTTTTGCCAAGTTACTCATTCATGTTGCGATAAGTCGCCACGGCGGAGGGAGAAATGCCGTTCAAATAACGGAAGATCCAATATTTAAAGACTGTGTCTAAAATTACCGGAAAAGTAGCAATGAAAAGAAAGTTAAAATCTTGATTTTCCGGCAAGCCAAAATGACGGGCAATACTAGCCAAAATCACTTCCCAACCGTGGGGAGAGTGGAAACCAACAAACATATCCGTAAAGAGAATAATCAAAAATGCTTTAGCTGAGTCGCTCAAGCCATAGACAATTTCGTCAATAAATTCTTTTAAAACTTCGATTTCCCGTTGACTATTAATCAAAACAACCGAAAAGGCCACCAGGGAAAAAATATCAGCAAAAATGTTGGCGATCGCATTAGTGCTAACCTGGCGGTAGGTTTCGGAAATTTCCTTGGCTTTTTCCGCTAGCTTTTCCTCTTTCTCTGCCGGTGAAAGTTTGTTGCCAAAGCCCAACAGTTCTCGAAAGCGGAGGGATTCTTCAAAATGACTCAATTCCTGATAGGCTTCTGCTTCCATACTCTGGTTAATGAACACAATTTCATTATTGCGCTCAAAAAATGATTCCACTGAAGGCAAAAGAAAAAATGTTTTAGTTAATTGGTGGGCCAAAAGAGGCACAATAATTAAAGTTAAAATAAATTTAATGGAGAGGGCAGTTTTATAGCGGGAATTGCGATACTGTTTGAGCACCTTTTGCTCTGTGTCGCTGGACTGGGGGTCCATTTCCTGCTTCAAACGGTCGATGGTACGTAAAAAGGAACGGGGTAAAACACCCGACTTCTGGGTAGCAGTGTCGACCTTTTGTTGGGTATCTTCCCGCCGAATGTATTGAAAACCTTCCCGACGTTTTTTGCTGACTTGTCGTTGTTTGTTAACAGCTATGGCAGGTAAATCTAGCACCCCACCATTGGCAATTTGCTTGGGGGGATGAATCTGGGGGAGTTCGCCATCGTAGCGCTGTAATATGTCATCAATAAATTGCAGTCGGTCAAGAATATATTCCGTTTCTGGATCCTGTTTAACCGCCGGATCTAGACTCAGAATTTTGACAAATTCTTGGTCACTGTTGAGGTGGTAAATTTCCTGCTCTATTTTCCTCAGATGCCGTTGAATTTGGTTGGCAAAATAAGTGACGGTGTCGGCACTGTAATCGCAATTTTCTGGCCCTATTTTTTTGCCTTGAAAGTATTGATCTTCAATTTCCTTTATTTTTAGTGCAGACCGGAAGGCTTGCTCCAGGGATTTTTGTGAAGATCTGCCAAACCACTGGGTTGCCCCTTGCCACCAATTTGTTAAATCCATTGACTGATGATTGGGTGAAAAAACAGCTAAGATGTTGTTTGATAAGGTTGTCTGATAAAGTTTTGGTTTCCGTTCAAGCTGCCCAAACTACGGTGGCCTAGGGTTTGACCCGTAAGGTTTTGGGATTGAGCAATACAGGGAATCTTAGCAGAACCAACGGGAACTATCAGGGGTAAAAGATTTGGCAGAAATAATCTGGCTAGAAGGGCGATCGCTCAGCGGCAAAACCCATCAATTAACCCAGTTATATGGCCAGTGGTGGCAAAGTTTAGAATTTCACCGGGGTCTGGATCAACCGACATTGGCTTTGGTATTGGCGGCCAATGGCCAAACCCGACGGCGCTTAAGCCGTAGTTTGGAGCGGGAAATCGGCGGCGACGCACCGGTAATGGGCAAAACCCCCCTGGGACTGATGAGGGAGGATGTGCATTTATTTTGGCCACTATTGCTAGAGGAAGGGATTACCCGGCAACTTTTCCCTACCCAGTTGCGACCGGAAACGGAACAATGGTTGGCGGTGGAGCAATGGCAGAGTCAATATCCAGGGCGGGATAGCTCCTTAAATGCAGCCCAGAGGTCTAGGTTAGTCCGTAATTTGTTGGATTTGGGTCAGTTGGCGGGGGCGGCGGGTTGGCAAGATCGCCAGGTGTGGGAACGATTAACAGCAGGGGAAATCAGGGTAACCCCAGGGGAAATTACCCCAGAAGAGGCGATCGCCTTTTGGCAACATTGGCGGCAATGGTGTTTGGAAAAAGGATTTTTGACCTACGGGCTGATTTTTCACTGTTATGGACAATATTTACTGAAAAAACCTCAATATCAGCAATATTTACGACAACGCTACGACGCAATTTTTGCTGATGACGTGGACGACTATCCGGCGATCGCCGTGGATTTATTTAGTCAGTTGCGGTCCCATTGTTCCTGGGCTGTCTTTAGCTTTAATCCAGACGGTCAGGTGCGTTTGGGGTTAAATGCCGATCCCGATGCTTTGACGGTGCTGGCCCAGGGGGCTAAGGTGGAACGGTTAGAAAGACCAACGGGCATTGTGCCCCAATTATCGGCCCAGGTGTTGACTCTGCTCAAAGACCCCCGATCGCCGGATATATTGCCGCCTCAAGTGCAGACTCTGCAAACCTTTTCCCGGGCCCAACTGTTGCGACAAACGGCAGATCAGATTATTGCGGCAGTGCACCAAGGGGAAATTAGGCCCCAGGACATTGCCATCATCGCCCCCGGTCTGGACGAAATTGCCCGCTACAGTTTTTTGGAAATTTTTAGTAAAGCTGGCATTGACACCATCGCCCTCAATGAGCAACGCCCCCTTAGTAGTGCCCCCTTAATTCGCAGTTTATTAACCCTGTTGGCCTTGGTGTATGACCTGGGGGAATGGGCCCGCCGAGAACAGGTGGCGGAAATGTTGGTAATGCTGAGTGAACGACGCTCTGGAACCCACACCACTCTGGCGATCGATCCCGTGCGAGCAGGGCTATTGGCGGATACCTGCTACGCCATTAATCCCCAAGCCCCGGCTTTGATGCCCATAGAGCAATATCCCCGCTGGGACCGTTTCGGCTACCAAGCTAGCCAAGCCTATGGCGCTTTACGGGATTGGTTAAGCCAGCAAAAACAAGCCTTGGCCCAGGAGACACTATCACCAGTCACCATGCTGGATAGAGCTATCCGTGAGCAACTGCCCCCGGAACATCACCTCACCTATGGGGAATTGACTTCTTTGCGGGAATTGATGGAAACTCTCCAGCACTTTTGGCGCGTACAAAGCAAACTCCAGGGTAATTCCTACCCCAACGGGGAAAACCTGCCCCAGATACGGGAAAAGCTGGCCCTATTTTTGCAACTGCTTAGTCAAGGCACGGTCACAGCCCAACCCCGACCGGATATTCCCGATTGGCTACCCCCACCACCGGCCATTACCCTGGCCACCATTTACCAATACCGTTCCCTCCGTAGCCAACACCGCTGGCACTTTTGGCTGGATGCTGGCGATCGCCTCTGGGAAATGGGGGGAGCATCCCAGCTATTTGGATCGCCACTGTTACTACGCCATCGAGAACCAAAGCCCTGGACGGAACCAGAACAATTACAGTGGGACCAGGAACGCTTTGAGCGCATCGTGCGGGATTTATTAGCCAGGGTAACGGAAAAATTAGTACTCTGTCACAGTGAAATTAGCGTGCGGGGCACAGAACAGGTGGGTAGGCTCTTAAATATTATTCAACGGGCGGAAAATTTATCCATTTAGCAATAGCCATGGCAACAGAACAGTTTCAAAACTTAAACCATTGCTTGTGGAAGAATCATCAATACTTGAGCTGGATTAAAGCAAAGGCAATCAAAGCTTTTAGCGGGCTGGTGCAGGATAAATTCTGACTACCAAAGGAGAGGTAATAATGGTAGTAATAATTGCCATGATCACAAACATGGTAAAAATTACCGGAGAAATTACACCTAGTGTTAGACCCACGTTGAGAATAATCAATTCCGTCAAACCCCTTGTATTCATTAGCCAGCCCAAGGCTTTAGCCTCTTGTTTTTCCACTCCCATTACCCTGGTAGTCACATAAACCCCCCAATATTTACCGGCGATCGCCGCCGCCACCACTAAGGCGCACACTGCCCAGAGATAGGGTTTATTTAGCAAACCAAGATCTGTACTTAATCCACTATAGGCGAAGAAAATAGGTAAAAGAAATGTGGAAACAAAATCTTCAGTTTTAGTGGTTAATTCTGCGTTTAGGTTTGTATTTTTAGGTAAGATTGCCCCCAGAATAAAGCCACCAAAAATCACATCAATGCCAATCCACTGCGTGATCATAGCTGAGAGAACAACCATAATATAAATAAAAGTTAATAATCCTTTGTTGAGGTAATTAGTTTGGCCATAATTACGAAGAATATATTTAAATAATTTTTGTCCCAGGGTCACCATAAAAACGGTATAAACAGCGATGCCCAATAGGGTGGGTAAGGCACCGAAAATATTGTCCGTACGGGTCACCGCAATGGCGATCGCCAATAAACACCAAGCACTGATATCATCCACCGAAGCACAGGTTAAACCCAGGGTCCCGAGGGGGGTTTTATCCAGGCCGGTGTCCTTTAAAATACGCGCCAGCACCGGAAATGCCGTAATCGACATGGCGGCTCCAATGAAGAGGGCGAAGGGAATAAAGCTGGTTTTATTGGGTTGATTGAGGGAGTAGAGGACAAAAAAAGACAGCACTACCCCCAGCACAAATGGAAAGAAAATACTGACATTAGAAGTGACAATGGCAACTTTTAATTTTTGCCGCAGATGTTGGGGATTAAGCTCCAAACCCACTAAGAACATATAAAAAATTAAGCCAATTTCCGAGAGCAAATATAGAAATGGCTGGGTAGTGGCGGGGAAAAAACTTTTTTCTAGGGTAGGGGACAACAGACCGAGGAGAGAAGGCCCCAACATAATCCCCGCAATAATTTCCCCGATCACAGGGGGCTGTTGAAAGCGGGCAAACAGCAGACCGATCAGGCGAGCCAAGCCAATAATCACAACGATATTGGCAAGAATTAGCAGTAGAGTATTGGTGTCCATGGTTGTTGTGACCCATCCAGGCCTTGATTTCCCAAAGTTTGATTGGGAAAAACAATATCCTGCGAAAAGCACAATATACCAGATACCAAGGTAGATGATGAACTACTAACTACTGCCCCAGGTTTATCAGATCAAGTCTGTTCAGTAAAGAGCAGTAACTCCCTTTGACATCAGTTACAACAGGTTATAGGTAGTCCCTTTAATTTTGTGTAAACTGGGATTCTAGTGATAGAAAAACGGGACTTCTGGCCAGGCTAAAATATCAAAAACAACTTAGTGATTTTATGATCATGCCCACCCCTAGGCGGGGGCCACTTCCCGCAAATTAGTTTTGACTTTTAGTAATAAATCCTGGGGTAAAAAAGGCTTTTGCAGATTATCATTCACCCCAGACATTTTGGCCTTGATGCTATGGACTAAATTGTCATTCTCCACCATTAACATAATGGGCACCTGTTTAAGCTGGGGCGATTTACGACATAGAGAAGCTAACTGGTAGCCATCCATTTTTTCCATGTCAGCATTAATCAAAATTAAATCAGGACTTTGACCTTGGAGGGAAGCCAAAGCCTTAAATGGGTCGGTAATGGTGTTAACTCGATAGCCACCTTTTTCTAGGGTATATTCGACAACGTGCTGATGGGTTTGGTTTTCGTCCACACTAACCACCAAAGGACGGTTATCAATGGCAATTTCCTGGTAGGGGAGCATGGTAATATCCCCAGCTTTGATTAAATTTCGCATGGCGATCGCCAATTGGAGAGTGCTCAATTTGGTGGCACTGGCAATGTCATAAAGACAATTCAAATTCTCCAAACTCTGTTGAAAAGCTTTCCAGAACTCTTCTGTGGTCTCGAAATTAGCCTTTGCTAAAGTCCCCTGCAACTTCCGGACATCCTGCACCAAAGGCCGTTGAAAGGGAGAATTAATTTCTGAACGTAATTCCCACCAGTAATTTACTTTCTTCTCAATGGGGCCCACCGCCTGCTCCAAATTCAGATTCAAGAAAAGATGTCTTAATTTGTTGTTAGGATCTAGGCGATATTCAGTTTTAGGTAGGGAAAGGGCCTGGACTAGAGCCTCTTGGGTAAACTGGGTTAATACTGACCGAGTTTGCTGAAAGGAAAAATACTTTTTTTTCCATAGCTCACAGATATAGTTATAGTCACTATCCAACTGGGCGGGCAGTTGCAGATGACCCTGCTGGAACAACTTGCCCAACATATAATTCAGACGCTTCCCATTACCCACCGCGCTGTTAGCGAAGTGAATTTTGCCGTTACCCAGGTAAATTTGCCAATCAACAAATTCATCAAAGGGATTGCGGATAACCAGTTGACCGGTGAACTGCTCGGCCATTAACTGCTCCAATAGCTCCCGAGGAATCGCCCGTTTAATCTCATTATCTTGAGATTTTTGGAGCCTAGGGAGCTGCAATTGATTAGCCATGGCACGATCCTCGGAAAAGGGCAGGGTCAAAGCGGTCATAAAAATTTTTGATTTAGTTATTGATTTAGCTAAAGATAAACAACGGAGCCGATGCCCGCAATTTTAAAAACCTAATGGGCGTCGATCGCCTTGCTCGAAGTTTTGGTGGAACAACAATGGTGGAGATAATGGGTCATCTTGTCTTCGTTCAGGGGGCAACTGAAGAAAAAACCCTGGAGCACATCACACTGCAAAGATTGAAGTAAATGGAGTTGGCTTTCTGTTTCCACACCTTCTGCCACCACAATCAATTGCAAACGTTGACCAAGGTTGATAATGCTTTCGAGGATAACTTCCGCCTTTTGGTGCGTCTCCAAATCCGCTAAAAAAGATTTGTCAATTTTTAATGTGTGGACGGGTAGTTCCTTCAGCACTGATAGGGAAGAGTAACCAGTGCCAAAATCATCGATCGCCAAATATACCCCCAATCGTTGTAGGTCCCGGAGAACCCCAATGGTGTGCTGTAAATCTTTAAAAATTAATCCCTCGGTCACCTCCAACTGTAGTTGGGCTGGGGGCATGTCAGTTTCCTCCAGAATCCGCTGGACCGTCTGGGCAAAATCAGCTTTCTGCAACTGCTGCAAGGATAAATTCACTCCCAACAAAAAAGGAGGCACTCCCTGGGCTTGCCACATTTTATATTGACGACAAGCGGCCCCTAGGACCCACTCGCCAATGGCCGTTACCAGTCCCGCTTCCTCCGCTATGGGAATGAATTCTGTCGGGGAAACATTACCCAACCTAGGATCTTGCCAACGGACCAGGGCCTCTACCCCCACCAAATTAATTCCCTGCCCATCCCATTGGGGTTGAAAATCCAGCCTGAATCCACGCTCTGTTACCGCCTTAGCTAGGGCCTGCTTAATATATTGCTTGCGATCAGTGGAGGCTGGGGTGGCAATCTCAGCCTGAGAAAAACTATTCTCAGCCAAGGACAGGGGAAAGCGTGGAAATATAAACATAGATTTTCCAGGATTCAATAGGGATGGCTCCAGGGGAGGAACTTGGCGACCGGCGGACTCTCTTTGGAGGTCTAGGTCTAGGCACAGGACAGAATCAATACATGGGATTCAGGAAGGGAAATCTTAAGATTTTCTTAAGACTTTACACTAAGATTCTTAAGGGATTGTTAAGCCAGTGTTAAGAATTGTAACAGAGTCTCAGGATAGAAACAATCAGCCAATCGATTTAATCCTCTTGCCAGGCCAGACAGAATCCAAGCTTTGTGGATAAATCTAAATTAACTGGAGCAGATGGTAGCTAGCCTGGCGATCGATAGTCCGTAACATTCAGCACCTTTGCCCTTTGAAAGGGGAGTAACATGCACAAAAGTTACTTTAAAATTGCGTTATTTGCATTTAAGGGTTGACTTCGACCGCAAAACACGAACAGAGGGTCATTAATGTCAAAGCTGGAGTGGGGTTGGGCCGTTGTATTTGTTTAGGTAATGGTTTTAGAAAGTTGAATTGAGTTTATTCTATTCACTGCGGTTCGCAATGGTCGGTATCAACTATCACCTTTGAGCCTTAAGTCGGGGGGGAGTGGAGCCGTTAGAGTGATGTTTTTTTGGGTACGGGGATGGAGAAAACCCAGTTGGTAGCTGTGGAGAATATAGCCACTGTCACTTGGCCGGGCGTTGGTTTGATGGTTGAAAGGGACACCGCCGGGGTCGTAGAGGCGATCGCCAAGCAAAGGGTAGCCCAAGCTGGCCAGATGAATGCGAATTTGGTGGGGTCGGCCTGTGGTAATTTCCACTTCTAGCCAGGTTTTTTCGGGGGATCGGGCTAAAATGCGGCCGTAACTGTGGGCTGATTTGCCATGGACGGTGGCCCCATAGAGATAACCGAGGGGAGCATAGGGAATTTTCCCGATCACCTGGTGACATTCAAATTGTTCCGGCAAAGTACAGGGACCGATGAGAGTGCGGTAAATTTTGCGGCAACGACGTTCCCGAAATTGACGGCTGAGTTCCCGCCTCCCCAGAGCAGAACGACCAAGCAATAAAAGCCCTGAAGTGCCGGTGCCCAAGCGATGCAGGGGAAACAATGATTCCTGGGGAAACTGAATTTTTAATTGTTCTAAGACGGTGTGGTAAACAAAATCTCCCCCCGGTAACACCGGTAATCCCGCTGGCTTATCAATGGCCCAGATGTCTTCATCCTGGTACAACACCGACAAGCTTAGGGGCACATCCGGCTCAGCCCAGGGCGATCGCCAATAGGTGAGAATTTGTCCTGATTGCAGAGGGTGATGGGGATTGATGGGCTGACCATTGAGCTGAATTTGTCCCCGTTCAATGCGTTCTTGCCAAGTTTGGCGATCGGAGTGGCCATAGCGTTGACTGTAGAAATCCAACACTGTTTGACCTGCTCCTTTGGCATTGATCCGGTCAGTGTAAAGCCAACCTTGATTAAGCTTATTTCCCAATCAATTGCTCCTCATTTTGCTCAACATAGTGTCACCCAGTAGCATTGAATAAAGTCTATTGATATTTTATTGATCATTGACATATGACTGGGTAACTTTAATTCTACTAACTGCCCATTTTGGGTCAAAACTGTTCCATAAATTGACGGTCAATGTAGTCCTTAAGCCTCCACCAACACTGGCCGCAACTAGCCCAAGGCCCCCAAAGGGCGATCGCCTTGCCATCTCCGGTGCCCAGCAAACTCAGGTATTGGGACTGGGGGATAAATGGTTTTAGGTCTTTGCCTAGGCCAAATCTGCACAGATTGTCGAACAGTGGCTTTCCTTGGCGCACAGCAAATACCCCCGCCTTGGGTCGAGGCTGGTCTACCATGGTGGCCACATCCCCCGCCGCAAAAATATGGGGATGGGAATAGCTCTGTAAGGTTGGTTTGACCGAGATAAAGCCCCGGCCATCTAGACTTAAGCCGGATTGGGCGAACCAAGGGGCCGGGCTGGCTTGGGTTACTAAAAACACAGCGTTAACCGATCGCCAATGGTCATTACTCCCAAGTTTGTAACAGGTTAATCGACTATCATCGGGGGAAAGCTCGCGCTCAATGGTGGTGAGAGGACGATTTAGTGCCACGGTAATATTTCGCTTCGCCAACAATCTCTCAATCAGTTTTCTGCCCTGGGCACTATGGTGCGATAACAGGGTTGCGCCCCGTTGCCAAATTTGCACATCCAAAGCCATGGCGGGGAAAAGCTTCACTAAACGAGCTTGCACATTAAAAGCCAACTCCAAGCCCCCGGCCCCTCCCCCGGTGATCGCCAAGGTGAATTTTTCCGGTCGGTTTTGGTCAATGTTCTGCAACAGGGCTTGCCAAGCGGCCAAAAATTGGGGCACCGGCTTAGCGGGAATGCCATATTCTGCCCCGGCAATATCGTCAATAAAGGGGGTGCTGCCAATGTCAAGGGAAAGGTAATCAAACCTCCACTGTCCCCGCTCCTGGGTAGTTAGTAAATTGCGTTCTGGGTCAATGGCGATCGCCTTATCTTCCCCAAAGTTAACCCCCGCTGAAGCACACAGCCTGGGTAAATCAATATGACTTTCAGCATGGGAATAAAAGCCCGCCACATGCCCCGGTAACATACCGGAATAGGGAGTTTGGCTAACATCGCTGATTAACGTTAGGTCCACAGCGGCCAGGGGATGGCGACGCCAATGTTTGAGCACCAAGGCATGGCTATGGCCTCCCCCCACCAGCAGTAGTTTCTTGGCCATTTTTGTTGATCAACCAGATCAGCATTAGGCGCATTAAATTTCCGCCACAGCCCGTTCGATTAAGCGGTGGGCTAGGGTTTGGATGCCCGTGTGCTCGTAGTAATTGGTGGACATGTCAATGAAGGCGGCCAGATAATCCATTTTATCCTCCGTCACCTCCATGAAATTCCGCAATTTGCCCAACACTTTCTCCCTAGTAAGCTGGCGATCGCCGACAAAGCCGGTCATCCAGCCCTGCACAGAACCAAAACTTTCACCGATAAAATCCAGTTGACTGCTGGTGCTATTGCCGGGAATGAGGGGCTTAATTTTGTTAAAAGTCTTGTTTTCTTCCAACTCCTTGGGGGTCAACTTTTCCAAAAAATCCATGGTGGTCAGGACAAAACTGGGACCAAAGGGAATGATGCCGTCAAAACTGATCAGGGCGGCCATGCGCATCAAGGACTCACCGCTGTAATCCGTCAGGGAACGGACAAAATCCCCAATGCTATTGCCGGGAATGCCGTTAATTTGGCAGAAAGCCACCAATTCCGCCACCAATTTAATGGACAGGTCAATGGCCTGGGCTTTTTGGGGATTGGGGGTAATTTTATTTAAAAAACCGAGGAAATTAATACTTTCTCCCACCTTATTGGCCAGGGCCGCCGCTCCCAGAGCACTGTCGGTGGAGTCCACGGTTTGGTAGAGCCAGAGGGCATTTTGATAACCCTGGGACTTATCGTTAAACAACCACACTGCCCGATCGCCAATTTGTTTCACCAAGGCAGGATCGGTTTCCCCAGTCACTTTTTTGATTGTATTTTCAAAACCAACCAAATTTTCCCATTGCCCCGGCACAACAAAATCCAGGGAATTGAGCAACATCACCGTCAACCCGCCCGTAGGTAGGTCATCCACTAACTTAAAAATTGGCTTACTCACGCAAAAAACTCCTGTTTGATCGGTGGACTATGGGTTGGGAACTTTGGTAACTAAACGGTTTTAACTTTTTTTCTAATTTCCTGTTAATTCCTGGCGCTCAAATTTTCTAGCCCCTTGAGATCAAACTTAGCCAGCCAAGCTTCCCGCTCCTGGGGAGTGAAAGACGGCGATCGGGATAAAACCTTGACCTGATAACGATCGCCCACTAACAAAGCCGTGCCAGTGGTACCCTGTTGCACTACGGGAAAACCATCAATCGCTTGGGTGCTGGCCTTAAATTTATCCGCTGCGGTGGGATTATTTTTGACGTCATTGATGGACATTACCGCCACATCTTGACCATTTTGTTTGAGTTTAATTTCCGCAAAGCCCTGCTTTTCCTGGGCAAAGACCCGTTCATACTCCCCTTCAGCTTGGGGGAAAAAGACATTGAACTCTCCCCCTTTGGAGGATTCCTTGGTGACTGCCTCAGCGCCCCGTTGGGTGCTTTCCTGTTGGGCCTGGTCAAACTGGGAAGGGGGTTGACTAGCGCAGGCGGCGGTGCCAAACCAGAGTAGGCCCAGCACCAGGGTGAGGGAAAGGAAGCGGGTGAGTCTTTTTCTCATGGTTAGGGGGGTGAGTGTTGACAGCAAAGGGAAAAATGGTAGATAGGAAGCGAGGTTGGCCGGAGTCGAACCGGCGGCCCAGCGCTTAGGAGGCGCTTGCTCTATCCGTCTGAGCTACAACCTCAGGTCAACAACTTATTCTGCCATATCCCCTAAATCATACCCTGAGCGGTGAAACCGGCCCCCGGTCAATTTCCCTGGTAGGGTACAATTCTTAATTGGCTTAGCTTTGTTTAATTTACAACCCGCCTGTCTTGGACAACGAGGGCCCGACCGGTACCCAGGGGCGTTTAGGATCGAGTGCAGTGGATTTATTTCAAACTTTTCAGACCCATAATCCTGTTATTGGCGTTGTACACCTCCTACCATTGCCAACGTCGGCCCGTTGGGGGGGCAATCTCACCGCCGTCATTGAACGGGCAGAACAAGAAGCCACGGCCCTTGCCGCTGGGGGGGTGGATGGCATTATTGTGGAAAACTTTTTCGATGCCCCTTTCCCCAAACAAAGGGTAGATCCGGCAGTGGTCAGCGCCATGACCTTAATTGTTGATCGCCTGCAAAATTTGGTGGTGGCCCCGGTGGGGATCAATGTCCTGCGTAACGATGCCCATAGTGCTTTGGCGATCGCCAGTTGCGTGGGGGCAAAATTTATCCGGGTTAATGTGCTCACGGGGGTCATGGCCACGGATCAGGGCTTGATTGAAGGCAATGCCCACGAACTGTTGCGCTATCGGCGGGAATTGGGCAGTGACGTGGCCATCCTGGCCGATGTGCTAGTCAAGCATGCCCGACCCTTGGGTACCCCCAATTTGACCACCGCTGTAACGGATACCATTGAGCGGGGTTTGGCCGATGGTATTATCCTGTCTGGTTGGGCCACGGGCAGTCCCCCCAATCTAGAAGACTTGGAACTGGCCACCAACGCCGCCAAAGGCACTCCAGTGTTCATTGGCAGTGGGGCAGACGAAGACAATATTGGCCAGTTGATCCAAGCGGCCAACGGGGTAATTGTGGCCAGTTCCCTCAAGCGCCACGGCAATATTAACGAAGCCATTGACCCCATCCGAGTCTCCGCTTTCATTGAAGCCATGGCCGAGGGGTTAAAGGCCAAGCCCACTAAGTCGACAGGGGTGGATGCTCCCACGGGGACAAAATCAGTGGTTTGTTGAGGATGTTGTCGTTTAATTACAAAATTTTGCTGGATTTAGCCAAATGAGTTTCCCTAGCATCAACTTGGGGAGTAAATGTGGCGAAAAACCCGTTTTTTCCTATCTGAGCTAAACAGATGCAACAATCTTCCCCCATGGCGATCGCCAGAATTTTGGATGCCAATTTAAACCGGGCCCGGGAAGGGTTACGGACGGTGGAAGAATGGTGTCGTTTTGGTCTGAACCATCAGCATTGGGCAGAGGAATGTAAACAACTGCGGCAAGCCCTGGCTCCCTGGCATCAAGACGATCTGCGGGCGGCGAGGGACACCCCCAATGATGTGGGCACCCGGTTGACCCATCCCCAGGAAAGCCAACGGACTGATGTGCGGGCGCTGTTGCAGGCCAATCTCTGTCGGGTGCAAGAAGCGTTAAGGGTGCTGGAGGAATACGGTAAACTGCGAGATCCGGCCATGGGAGCCTGTTGTAAACAGTTACGCTACCGGGTTTATGCCCTGGAAAGCGGGTTGTTGGGGGCTAAACTAGTGCAAAAATTAAGGCAATGTTCCCTTTACTTGGTCACTTCTCCCCAGGAAAACTTACTGGCTACAGTGGAAGCGGCCCTCCAAGGGGGATTGAAGCTAGTCCAGTATCGAGATAAAGACACGGAAGACCAGTTACGGTGGCAACGGGCGAAGGATTTGCGGCAATTATGTACCCAGTACGGAGCTTTATTTTTGGTCAATGACCGGGTGGATTTAGCTTTAGCAGTGGATGCTGATGGAGTCCATTTAGGACAGCAAGATTTATCCATTGCTGTGGCCCGTCATCTACTGGGCCCCGATAAAATCATTGGCCGTTCCACCACTAACCCAGAGGAAATGGCCAAGGCGATCGCCGAGGGAGCGGATTACATTGGTGTGGGCCCCGTGTATGCCACTCCCACTAAAGCCGGGAAAAAGCCCGCTGGTTTGGATTATGTACAGTATGCGGCCGCCAACTCCCCGCTGCCCTGGTTTGCCATTGGGGGGATTGATGGGACAAATCTGGGGAATGTTATGGAAGCCGGTGCCAACCAGGTGGCGATCGTCCGGGCCATTATGGAAGCCCCAGATCCCACCCAGGCCACAGCCCAATTGTTGACCCAGCTAGGCGGGATAAATCCTTAGGCGACGGTTCGGCTCATCCCCAAAGCTATCCGACTGCAAACGGTAATGTTCCACCAGTTCGTGTTGCATCTTCCGTACATGGGGCGATCGGGGTAACAGTTCCACCGGTTGCCCTGTGGGAATAACAATCTGCTCCACAGCTAAACGGGCTTCCTCCAGGGCTTCTAACTCATCGTTACTGCCACTGCGGGTAAATAAACGCAGATCGGCCGCCTCAGCTTTGTGGGGTTCGTCCATGCCCAAAATCCGTTTCAGAGCCCGGCTAATTTGGGGAATGGTGTTGGATTTAACCCCATAGACGGGCACCTGGATACCCTTGGCCATCTGTCGTAATTTTTGGTTGCCTTTGACATGGGAGCGCAGGGCCAACACCGCATCGGCTTGGTGGACATCTTTGGTGACAGCCACTGGTAACTGCAAAATTTCAATCACCTGGTCTAACTGTGATCGCCCGACGCCGTAGGGGTAAACATAAACCGGCAAATCTTCACCGTTGGGCCCTGGTACCCTGACTTTGGGTTCATCATCCCCCTCCCACTGTTGCCAGGACTGTTCCAGTAACCGCTCAAAATCCCGCACTTGATCGGCGTTGGCATGGAGGGGGGCTTGGGGTTTCATCCGCCCAGTGGAACGTAAACCTGTGGGTCTTGGCCGCAACTGGCGATCGTCCACTAACCCCAAAGAAAAATAGGGGGGCGGTTGGGGCGTTTTTTCCTGGGATTGGGCTTCCACCGTTTCGATTTGTAGCTCCCCTTGCTCATTCATATACCGTAACTGTTCCACCGGAGGGCGGCCCCGCAACAGATTATCGATGGTTTGGGCCACATCACTATGGATAGTCCATTTTTGCCGCTCCAACATTTCCACTGCCATGGCAAAGGTGGGGGGAGCTTTCCTTTCCAGCACAGTCTTTTGGGAACCCCGTCGCCGGGCTTCGTCATCCCCCAATGTGACCGCTTGAATGCCGCCCACTAGGTCTGAGAGGGTAGGATTTTTGATTAAATTCTCCAAACGATTACCGTGGGCTGTACCGACCAACTGCACTCCCCGTTCGGCAATGGTGCGGGCGGCCAAAGCTTCCAACTCCGTGCCAATTTCGTCAATGACAATCACTTCGGGCATATGGTTTTCCACTGCCTCAATCATCACCTGATGTTGCAATTCCGGCCTGGCCACCTGCATTCTCCGGGCCCTACCGATCGCCGGATGGGGAATGTCCCCGTCCCCGGCAATTTCGTTGGAGGTGTCGATGATCACCACCCGTTTATGCAAATCATCTGCCAGCACCCGGGCAATTTCCCGCAGAGCAGTGGTTTTGCCTACCCCAGGTCGCCCCAGCAGCAGTAGCGATTCGCCAGTTTCCACCAGGTCTTGGATGAGGTTAATGGTGCCAAAGACCGCCCGGCCTACCCGACAGGTCAAGCCGATAATTTCGTTGGTGCGGTTACGGATGGCGCTGATGCGGTGCAAGGTTCTTTCAATACCCGCTCGGTTATCACTACTGAACAGCCCCACTCGGTCGATGGCATATTGCAAATCTTCCCTGGCGATCGGACTATCCCCCAAATAGACGGCGGTGCCGGGGAAGCGGGCCTCCGGTAATCGCCCTAGGTCCATGACCACTTCCACTAACTGTTGCCGCTGGGGGTGATCAGCGATGATGGCTTGAATAGAACGGGGCAGAATGGTTAATAGCTGTTCGAGGTCGTCAACGGGGTAATCCTGATGGGCCAGGCTAAGTTCCGACATTATGGTGGTAAGGGCTGAGTTTATAAAATTTTCTAATTACCTACGAAGATAACAAAGTAATCTGCAAAACTGGGATGATTTCTGCCAAAATCGACTAGTAACGTTGAAGGGCAGCGGTTCCCACCGCAATCAGAGAAATTCTTGACCGGGAATCGCCCCAAACCAAGGGGACTAAAAATGACAACCACCATATACAGCAGAGTTATCCGCCCATTATCCCTCGGCGATCGCCGGAGTTTGTCCAGGTCTTTAGTTAAAAAAATGATGGCAGTGGGCCTGGGATTGACCTTGGCTAGTTTCGGTGTGGCCCCTGCCTTTGCCCAAACCATGAGCGAAAAAATTGTCGCCATGGAAAAGGCCCGGGAACAGGAATTCGCCGCCTATTTTGGCGAAAGTCTGGCCGAAGTGACCCAAACCCCAGAGGATATTGCCCTCACCCTGCAAAAAATTGCTGCAGAAACGGGCAAAAAACCCGCCGTGTTATGGATCATTCCCGAAAAGGAATTTCTACATTTGGTACTAGTTACCCCTGACCTAGACCCCATTGTGGTGGATTTACATGACGTACCGGAGGCGGTGTTAAGACCGGTAGTGGCCACCTTTCAGCGGGAATTACAACTATCCCAAACCGTCAACGTCAATCGCCGGGAATCGGCCCAGCAATTGTACCAATGGATTATTGCCCCCTATGCTGAAACCTTAGAAGCCCAAGGCATCGACACCTTGCTCTTTTGCTTGGGTAATGGGGTGCGGGGTTTACCCATGGCCGCCCTATTTGATGGCCAAGAATATCTCCTGGAGAAATATAGTCTGACCAATATCCCTGCTTTTAATTTGATTGATAGTAACTACAAACCACTTCACCCGGGCAATATTTTGGCCATGGGGGCATCGGAGTTTGCTGACCAAAGTCCTTTGCCAGCAGTGCCAGTGGAATTGGACAATGTTCTTTGGGCAATGACCATGGATCGTACAGACGAAAAACGTTGGCAGGGGGAAACTTTTCTTAACCAGGATTTCACCATTGATCGTTTCCAGACAGAGTTGGCCGAAAGGCAACCAAACATAGTTCACCTGGCCACCCATTCTTTTTTTCGTTCCGGTAAACCCAGTAACTCCTACATTGAGTTTTGGGACGATAAGTTGAATTTGGACAAAATGAGCCAAATAAATTGGCCGTCCTCAACTTTAGAGTTATTGGTACTGAGTGCTTGCCAAACTGCTCTGGGGGATGACGAAGCAGAACTAGGTTTTGCTGGCCTAGCCCTCAAGGCTGGGGTTAAATCGGCCTTAGCTAGCTTTTGGAATGTGGATGACGGGGCGACATTGGTACTGATGACTGAGTTCTACCGACAATTGGGTCAAACCACCACTAAAGCCGAAGCCCTACGCCAGGCCCAACTAAAAATGCTCCGGGGAGAATTGACCTCTGAACTGGAACAGTCGGGCATTTCTCGGGGGGCGATCGCCCTGCCACCATCCCTAATTGATCTGGGGCAAACGGATTTTTCGGCTCCCTACTACTGGGCATCTTTCACGATGCTTAGTAGTCCTTGGTAAGCGTTGGTGAGCACCGGTAATCCATTAAGTTCTTGGCAGTACCCTTTGTTACTCCAGGTGGAAGCTTGGTAAATTCCACCCATAGAGGGGTGCGCTTAGACTCAATGTTATGATCTATTTAACACCCTCTCCTATCCTATTTTTTGGCAATGGCTTCTGTTTCCTCCCGGCCCAGTAACGGTCTTTCCGCCCCAGAATCCAGCACTGTTCCCTCCCCCCAACAGATCAGTGCCCAGAGGAGTATTGCCTCTCCGGACGCCATTTCTCCCCGTATTCCCGCTGCTAACACAGCTCAAATCATCAAACTCCAGCACCATCTGGAAGGACACCGGGGCCAACGGTTTATTTTGGTAATTCAAGATTTTCCTGACCCCGATGCCCTCTCCAGTGCCTGGGCATTTCAACTGATTGCGGCCCAGTACGAAATCCAGTGTGAAATTGTTTATGCTGGCACCCTTTCCCACCAGGAAAATATTGCTTTGGTGAAGCTGACCGGCCTGCCCGCCAAACGCTGGGGCCCGCAAATGCTCAAGGATATTGACCTCTCCGATTACCAAGGCTGTGTATTGGTTGATAGCCAGGGCACCAATAGTCAACTGATGCCTTTAGTACAAGAAGCAGATATTCCCGTTGTGGTGATTATCGACCACCATAGCCAGCAAGAGGAAGTAGAAGCGGAAAATGCTTTTGTGGATATCCGTCCAGGCAGTCGTTCCACCGCCACCATTTTGACTGAATATCTCCAGGGGGGCACGTTAGATTTCAATAGCAGTAACCCCACCCACGTTAAATGCGCCACCGCTTTGATGCATGGCCTGCGCTCCGACACCATTAACTTGCTCCAGGCCCAGGAAGCGGAGTTCATGGCGGCGGCCTACCTCAGTCGCATCTATGATGCCCAGTTACTCAATGCAGTCCTGCAATCGGCCCGATCCAAACGGGTGATGGAAGTGATTGAGCGGTCTTTACAAAATCGAGTCGTACAAAATAACTTTTCCTTGGCAGGGGTGGGTTATCTCCGCTACGAGGAACGGGATGCCATTCCCCAGGCCGCGGACTTTTTAGCTACGGAGGAAAACGTACACACCGCTTTGGTTTACGGCATTGTCCATGACCGGGCCAATGATATTGAGTTGGTCATTGGTTCCCTCCGTACCAATAAGCTGACTTTAGACCCCGATGAATTTTTAAAAGATAGCTTGGGGATGGACGGCGCTGGACGTTACTACGGTGGTGGCCGGGACATGGCCGGGGGGTTTGAAATTCCCGTCGGTTTCCTAACGGGATGTAATGACCAAGCGGAATATACCAAGCTGAAATGGGAAGTGTTCGATCGCCAGTTGAAGCAGAAATTTTTCCGCCTCATTAACCCCGACCATCGGGTGGTCCATTCCTAATGCCGACTAGGATTTGTATGGCCTAGGAAAAATTGGGTTTCATCGAACCAGGCTTAACCTAAATTGACAGATTCCCGACGGGATCCTGGGCAAGGAACATGCGATCAGTAGGCAGGGAAGCCACTGGTTCCGTGAGGGAAAAGGTGCCAGCCTCCAGCCAAGCTTTGAGGGTTTCCGCCACTTCCCTGGAACGGGCAATGCTGGCCAGGGGCGCCACCCGCACGGTTTTGCCTTCAATGGTAATTTTGCCGCTTTTGAGCTGGCCGTAGGTAACTAAACCAAAGGTGGGCCTGACCCGACGGGGAATGGAAAAATCCACCACCGGAGCCACAATGTCTTCATCCGTGACGGCACATTGCTCAATTACCTGTTCATTCAACACAGGAATGGGCACCCCCACCCCCAACATCAAAGAGGGACCATAGTTTTTCAGATAACAACCCCTTACCCAATAAGCATCCATTTGTTTGGCATCACCAATTAGGGCTAGGGTGGCTGCCGGGCCAATGGGAGTGTGGTTGGGCAGACGTTTCTGCAGAGGAAAATGTTGGGTGCCTTCCCAGGCAATGTAACCCACGCCACCCCCCAGGAAGATTTTGGTGCCAATGCCGATCGCCTGGAGGAGGGGGTCGTTAAACAGGGGGCCAATGGCGCCGGGGTTGGAGTACACCGCATTACCCAAGCGGGGTTGCAGAGGGCCTAGGTAGGTATAAAGTAGGCGATCGCCACCGTTCACACCCACAATGAAATTCTGATAAAGATTGCGGGGGTTGTAGAGGTAAAACTGATTGATGCGGTCGGTGCTAATTACCGTTTCCAAGGTAGTACGTGGGTAACAGTCGGTGCCCTGGCCCACAGCCCGCAGGGGCAGACTTTTACCAGCAATTAAGTCTTCAATAATATGGCCACCGCCCCTTTCCGCCAGACCTTCTCCTTCGTTGAGGTTATCGCCAGTGTTGGTAATGTCCGCCGCCGCCGTTGCGCCTAAATATAAATCCACCGCTCCAAAGCCTGCATAGGCCGGAATGCCATCTAGCCAGCATTGACGAATTTTAATGGGGGGATCCGTTTGTCCGAGGTTAATCACCGCCCCGGAGGATTCCATTGGCTCAAAAGTTCCAGTGCAGACCACATCTACCTGTGCTGCTACCTTGGCAATCCCCAGTTCCCCCACTTGAGCTTTGACCTGCTCCGCTGTCCAAACCGTTGCTTGTCCCCGGCTGAGTTTATCGTTAATTTCGGCGATCGTCCGCATGGCGATGGCCCTACTAAAACTTTTCTAGCCAGTCAAAAATTCGGTCTAATTCTTCCAAACTGATCAACCCATACTGCCAAAGAATGATGGGTAAATTGTTGCTGTTGTCGATGGCGTTACAGGCGGTGCGCTCGGCGATCGCCAGGGATTCGGCCGGCAGGGAAAGGTCTTGGCGGAGAAAATTTAAAAGATTTTGATAATAGTTGGGTTGACTCATGGGGGACGGAAAAAATTTTATAAAATTTGGTCTCTATTTCGGCTTGGCTGGCTGGATGCAACCAAAATTTTCGCTACGGCCATTGCAACAATCCTCCCGGCTCCATCGTCGCTAAATGATAATGGACAGAAGGACTAAATTTTTATTCCACACACCCAAATATTGGAGGTTTTGGCCAGGGGGCAACAATGGGACACAGCCCAAACAGCCAAAACTTTGCAACCATTCTAGGACTGAAGTCCTGTAGACAAATTTAGGCAGGCCACAGATTATGTACCAGCCTAGGACAGTCTTGTCTGCTTGCAATCTATCTTGCGATATATTTGGGCTTTGGAACCGGGGCAATAGTTAAATAAAGCTTAAGGTTCCGCAATGACGTTGGCGAAACAAGGAATCGTTTCCCTCGGGCTACTATTCTTACCACACTCCCACCCCAAAAGCTAGCCGACAAAAATTTTTTGCAATAAAGCTTGATGTTGGAGGGCAGATTTTTGTAATGGCTCCGCCCCTTTCCAAGGTTGCCGTTGCTGGAAATGATTCTGCCAAATTTGACTGAGTTCGTTGCTATCCATGGGTAAATTAGCCAGTTCCCAACCCGGTATTTCCACCTCTGCCATCAAACGACTAACTTTGGGGTCATAACTAAGGGCAAAGCAGGCACTGCCTTCAGCTGCCGCCATAATTAAACTGTGGAGTCGCATCCCAATGGTGAATTCCGCCCCCCGGAATAATCCCTTACATTCCCTGGGGTCTGGGTGGTAAAGAATTTCATAACTCCCCGGCAGTTCCACGGCGATCGCCTCGGCAATGGCTAAATCCTGGGATTTTTGCAGGGGAATGAGCCGCAAATGGGTTTGGGTCTGTTGTTGAAAGTCTTTGAGGGCCTGGGTGATTATCGCCAAACGTTCCAAGGTCAATAGACGATGGGCTCGCAAATTCACCGCCACCATGGGCAAAGGACTAGGGGAAGGAGACGCATTTTCAGCGGCTAGAGACCACACAGGGTCTGCAGCTAAAAAAGCCTTTAAGTCCCATCTTTCCACCAGCCGGAGAGAGGCCTCATCCCGCACGCTGATGCCGTTACAACCCCGCAGTACCTGTTGGGTAAACCAGCGCAACGGTGGCCTTTGGAGGGGGCCAATGCCCTGGGCCCAGGCAATGGTCTTTAAACCCCGCATCTGGGCGATCGCCATCAAACCACCGTAATAGAGGGGACTAACCACACTGGTCACATCTTGCATTAAACTGCCTCCCCCCCAGACAAAACCGTCACATTGTCCTAAAAGTTGCCAAATTTTACCCCAATCTCGGTTGTAGTGGGCTTCAACGCCGTATCTCTCCTTAGTGACCTGGGGATTGGCAGATAGCACCACTGGCTCCACCGTAGCAGGAAGCATTTGCAGTAAACAGACCAAAAGGGCTTCATCCCCGGCATTATCTTGACCGTAGTAACCGCACAGAATGACACGCATTGTTATCGGACTATTTCCTCTTGTGAACTCGCTGGCAATGGGGAAGAATTTGTTTAATTACCTTTTGGGATAACTATGGCCTTTTTGCAAACCTGGCTGGCAGACTATCAAATTCCCCTCACTCTGGCAGTTATTGTTTTTGCGTTGGTGATGTTTGTGCTGGAGTGGTTGCCCATCGACACCACCGCCATTCTCGTGGCTGTGATTTTAATGGTGTTGGGTTTAGTCACCCCCACGGAGGGTTTAGCGGGGTTTAGCAGTTCCGCCACCGTCACCATCATGGCCATGTTCATTTTAAGTTACGGCATCACCCGCACCGGCATCATCCAGGTTATTCGGGATAGTTTAATCAAATTTGGGGGCAATAGTTTACGGCGGCAACTGCTACTGATGGGGCTGATCGTCGGGCCTAGTTCCGCCTTTCTGAACAACACGGCGATCGTCGCCATTTTTTTGCCCATTGTGGAAGAGTGGGCTCGGCAAAGACAGATTTCCGTTTCCAAGTTATTAATTCCCCTTTCCTATGCCACTATTTTGGGCGGCATGATTACCCTCCTGGGAACGTCCACTAGTATTTTGGCCAGTGGTTTGGCGGAGAAACTCACCGGGCAGGGGTTCAGCATTTTCCAGTTCACTCCCCTGGGCTTACTTACCTTTAGCCTTGGTATGACCTATGTTGTGCTGGCGGCCCCGGCCCTGTTACCAGCAAGGCGCAGTGTGTCCGATGGCAATGTGGCGGCGGAGTATCAAATTAAGGATTACGTCAGCGAAATTATTATTCCCCCCCGTTCTAGCCTGATTGGCCAAACCCTCAGACAGAGTGAAATTCAACGCAAATTTGACATTGACGTGCTGGAAATTATCCACAACGACACCCATTTCCCCCAACCCTTGGCGGACCGGGTTTTGACCATGGGGGATATTTTATTGGTGCGGGCTGGACGGGAAGATTTACTCAGAATTAAGGATGAACGGAGCATTGAAATCCTGGCCGATGTGCAATTTGTCGGTGCTGAAACTAGCCAGGCAGGGCCCCTGGAATCCTCGGAGGAAAAGGTGGCGGAGGTACTGATTCTGTCCAACTCCCGCCTCATTGGTTCCACCCTGAAAGATTTACGTTTCCGGCAACGCTATAACGCTACGGTCATTGCCATTCGTCGGGGGGAAGAATTAATCCGCCAGCGTTTAGGGAAAGTGCGCCTAAAGTTTGGAGATTTATTACTGCTCCAGGGCCCTAGGGAAAGTTTTCTTGGTTTGCAGACCACCAGGGAGCTATTGGTGTTGGAGGAAAAACCCCTGGATAATCTCCGCCTAGATAAGGCCAAAACGGCGATCGCCATTGTCGCTTTGGTAATTATCACAGCGGGGTTAGATATTTTGCCCATTAGCGTCACCAGTTGGGCTGGAGTAATGGCCATGGTGATTAGCGGTTGCCTGAAGCCGGGGGAAATTTACGGGGCCATTCGTTGGGATGTGATCTTTCTCTTAGCAGGTTTAATTCCCTTGGGCACCGCCATGGAAAATTCCGGCACCACCGCCTGGTTCGCTAGTTTTTTGGCCGACACAGGGGGGCACCTTTCCGGCTACGCTCTGCTACTTTTGTTTTACCTAGCTACGGCCCTGCTAACGGAAATTTTGTCCAATAATGCCACCGTGGTACTCATGCTCCCCATTGCTTTCCAGGTGGCCCAAAGTTTGGCCTTAAACCCTTTGGCGTTTATGTTTGTGGTTACCTTTGCCGCTTCCAATAGCTTTATGTCTCCCATTGGCTACCAAACCAACACCATGGTTTATGGCCCCGGTGGCTATCGCTTCACAGATTTTGCCCGCATTGGTGCCCCCTTGACCGTTATTCTCACCCTGGCTACGCCCCTATTGGTCATGCTGATTTACGGTGTCCAGCAAACAAATTAAACCCCTTTTCCATGGCCAAACTGAACCTTGCCCGCCGTCTCGATCGCCTGCCGCACTTTGAATGGTGGCTCTGGTTGGGCATTTTTTGTCTGGGTTTGATAGGAACTTTAAACCATGCTCCTTGGCGAGATGAGGTCAATGGCTGGTTAATTGGCCGGGATAGTGTTGATTTTGCTGATTTTTGGCGCAATGTGCGCTACGAAGGTCATCCCCTGCTGTGGTACGGGTTGCTCTGGTTATTAAACCAATTGACCCCTAACCTGCTGGCCATGCAGTTATTTCACCTCGCTCTGGCCATGGTGGCGATCGCCATTTTTTTGCGTTATAGTCCCTTTCCCCGCTGGCAAAAGTTAATCTTCTGTCTCGGTTATTTGCCTTTTTATGAATATCTCCTCATTAGTCGTAACTATGCGTTGGGCATACTGGGACTGTTCGCCTTTTGTGCCCTGTTTCCCCGCCGCCAACAGACCTATCTCCCCCTGGCTTTTTGTTTAGCCTTCATGGCCAACAGCAACGCCTATGCCTTAATGATCAGTGTCTGCCTGGCGATCGCCTTGGGGATAGAATGGATTTGCCGAAAACCGTTGGGGGTTACGCTCCAGGCTCCTTGGTGGGACAGGGCAGTAAGTGTTTTGTTCTTCACTGCGGCCGTGGCCCTGTCGGTGATGGTAATGGTGCAACCAGGGGACAGCACCCTCCATGGCGGGGCGGATCAATGGATTTTGCAATGGGATTGGTATCGTTTAGGGCAGGCTTTGAGCCGAGTTTGGAATGGTTACATCACAATTTTAGTTCCTTCCGATCGCCGACCTTTGGACTTAGGAATTTTTAGTCTGTTTTCCCTGATTTTTTTGCTGATTTGGTCATTATATTTCAGTGATTATCCGCTGATTTTCCTTTTTTATTTGTTAGGTAGTGGGGGAATTTTATTGTTCACCTACGGCAGATTTTTAGGTGCCCCCAGACATTTCGGTAGCCTTTATTTGGTTCTAATTGCTAGCTATTGGTTAAAATTTTACCTATCTCCCACGCCCCTGTTGCGAGAAAAATTTTGGTTGGGACTGAAGCAATGGAGTCAGAAATTAGTCCCCTATTTATTTAGTTTAATTTTAGTTTGTCAATTAATTGGGGGTTTAGTGGGATATACCAGGGATTTACTTTTACCCTATTCCGCCAGTCGGGCAGTGGCAGATTATTTAGTCAATCAAGGACTTCAAGAAGCAACTTTAGTGGGGAGTAATGATTTTATGGTTAGCCCCATTGCCGCCCACCTCAATAGAAAGATTTATTATCCAGAAAGCCAGGCCTTGGGCAGTTTTGTGATTTTTACAGCCCAAAGACAGGAAGTGGATCAACAGCAAATTTTGCAACAAATTGATCAACAATTAGGGCTTAAGCTCGCTCCACCGGTAATTCTGATTTTAAACTATCCTTTAGGGGTAACCCAGCCTGGCTTAACCATCACTCCCTTGGCAGAATTTCGTCATAGTTTTATCCAAGAGGAGCAGTATTATCTTTACCAAATTAATCGGCAAAACTAAAGTGACGGTTACGACCGGCCTTTTTCGCTTTAAATAGGGCCCGATCTGCCTGGTTAATTAATTCTGTAGGCACCATATTTGGGGATGGCACCATGGTGGTGCTGCCAATGCTCAAGGTGAGATGGGGTTGAATGATGGAACCACGGTGGGGGATTTGAGCCTGCTTAAAAATTGTCTGCAGATGGGCTACCAAGACCTGGCAACCCTGATGATTAGTTTGGGGTAACACCAAGGCAAATTCTTCCCCGCCATAACGGGCCACTAAATCAGTACCCCGCCTGATCACTCTTTCCATCAACTTAGCCACTTGTTTGAGGCATTCGTCCCCCTGGAGATGGCCATAGGTGTCATTGTATTGTTTAAAAAAGTCGATGTCACACAATACTAGGCTGAGATATTGATGGCTTTTAGCTAATTTTTGCCATTGTTGTTCCAAGAAATGATCCAAATAACGGCGGTTGCCAATGCCCGTCAGCCCATCCATGTTAGCCAGGTAATGCACCTGGGCGAATAAGGCCGATTGTTGAATGGCGATCGCCACTTGACTGCTGAGATGGCACAAAAATTCTATCTCCCAGGGTAACCATGACCGTTGTTGGTCTCCGACCCGGACCACCAGTTGCCCCCAGAGACGATCTTCTTGATGGGGCTTTTTCTGCCAGATGGGGACTAAGAGCACTCCATCCTTAGCCCTCGGTCCTAGGGTGATTGGAGCAATGGGAAGTGGGTGGAGAGAGTTAATGGTTTGGCAGGGAATCGGCTCCGTGGGTTCCCCGTTGGAATCCGGCCCCCGCTGGGGACTATGACGGCGATCGCCACTGGTTAGCAGAGATGAACTAGGTGCTGCTACTAGAATTCTGCTCGCAGTGGGGGAATAGCAACGGTAAATAACCACTTGATCAACCTGGAGAAATTTGCGAACTTCGTCCACAGTGGTCTGCAAAATAACCGATAAATCCAATGACTGCCGAATTTCTTCCAAAATACGACCCATTAGTCGTTCCCGCTCAATTTGTGTCTGCAATTGCCGTTTAGTTTTCTTTCTTTCCAAGCCATAGATAATTGCTTTGGCGATCTGACTTTCCCGCAGGTATTCTTTCACTAAATAATCTTCCGCCCCCTTTTGTAGTGCCGCTAAACCCATATTTAAATCTGTGGCCGTCGTCAGTACAATAATGGGAATATGGGGAGCAAATTTTTGTATGGTGGTTAAAGCGGGAATGCCCTGACCATCCGGTAAAAATAAATCCAGCAAAACGGTGTCGAAAATACCACTCTGGAGTCGATTAATACCCTGAGCCAGGGTCCGGGCCACCTGGAGCTGTACCGCAAAAAAAGATTGACTTTCCAGCAAAATCTTGAGCAATTCTACCTGGCATTGCTGATCTTCAATCAGTAAAATTTGCAGTCTTCGCTGGCAAAAAGTCACAAAAATTCACAGATATTCTGAGGTAGAGATTAACTAAGACAATGGTGGCGGGCGGAGAACTTCCTAAGTGCGCTGACATTATCTGATGCTTGGGCTTAGAGAGTTCAATATTGCCGGGGTTCTCCCAGGGGCTAAAAGCCCATCAGATCAAGCATTGAGAGAGCCGCAGAACTTTTGCTGATGGACAAATTCTAACACCGGCCAAACCGGTTCCGCCCCAGTAAATTAACGGAAGGAAAAATAAATTAGGCGTTACACTGAAAATCGCCCTTGATCTTTTTTTCCTGTTAGTACCATGGCTCAAACTCCCCTCCGCATTGGCATTGCTGGCCCTGTGGGCTCTGGCAAAACGGCCCTTTTGGAAGCTCTCTGCAAAGCCTTAAGGCAAAAATACCAGTTAGCTGTGGTCACTAACGACATTTATACCCAGGAAGATGCCCAATTTCTAGTCCGGGCAGAAGCCCTTACCCCCGATCGCATCCTGGGGGTGGAAACGGGGGGCTGTCCCCACACGGCGATTCGGGAAGATGCCAGCCTTAATTTAGCGGCGATCGCTGATTTAGAAGCCCGTTTTATGCCCCTGGATATGGTGTTTTTGGAGAGTGGGGGAGATAATTTAGCGGCTACGTTTAGCCCAGAATTGGTAGATTTAACCCTATATGTGATTGACGTGGCGGCGGGGGATAAAATTCCCCGTAAGGGCGGCCCAGGAATTACCAAATCAGATTTATTGGTGATTAATAAAATAGATTTAGCACCCATGGTGGGAGCAGATTTGCAGGTGATGGACCGGGACGCAAAAAAAATGCGCGGGGAAAAACCCTTCGTATTTACTAATTTAAAAACAGCTACAGGACTAAGCACAGTGGTGAATTTTATTGAACATTATTTGCCAAGCAAAGTGTTAGTAAGTTAATCAAAGTTTAATTGAAAATAATTTTTTGCACACACAAACCGATTCCTTTGCCCAAGGAAATTAGCGAGAATTAACGACCATTTAATCCACTGGACAAACTGATTGCTAACCGGAGTCGCCTCGGCTCAGAAGAAATGATTGTTGGGTAAAATACTATTTTTATTTGCTGACTTCAAACTAATTTACAAGAAATATAGATGATCTTGACCAATTAACAAATAGTTTTATTAGTCCGCTAAATTCTTATTTGATAAATGTGATTTTGAGCGGATAGCGGTATCGAATTCCTTCATTAGCTTTCACTGCCGCCATAATCGTTACTACCAAATCAAAAACTAAAACGGCAATCAAAAGAGGGATACCAATTAATAACAGGATTAAAATGCCGGAAACAATCACATAAATCAAAATACTAATCTGGAAATTTAACGCTTCCTTAGCTTGATCATTTACAAATTCCAGCTCATCTTTCTTCATCAGCCACACCACCAACGGGGCAATGATGTTACCGAATGGCACCAGGTAACCCGCAAAGGTGCTCAAATGGGCAATCATGGCCCAGTTTCTGCTTTCTGGATCGACTTGGTTAGGTTGATTGGTCATGATTAGTACCCCACTGCGTATAGTCGGCTAAGATCAAGTCCAGTATACAGAGATTTTTTGATGGTAAAGGTTAAGTCTGCCCAGAGCCTAAATTTCTCCATCATTTCCCACTAATTATCGATTTGACTAAGCACAAAAGCCTTATTGTTCCCATCCCCCCTTTCCCAGACTATGGCCTACTCTTCCCGCCCCTTGCCCCCTCGTTCACTCCCCGTACCAGCCACCGTTAGCCCAGCATTGAAAGAGGCGATCGCCCAACCGTTGCAGGGAGCCATGGAAGCGATCAAACAAGTGCCGGCCCTGGAAGATAGGCAAGCTTGGCAGGACTTGATTAATAGCTATGACCAAGCCAGCGAAGTTTTATTTCAACAACTAAGGCAACAATTTCCAGTGACCTTGACCCAGGAAAACATCGCCGGGGTAAATGTTTATCGAGTGATTCCCCCGGTAATTAGTCCGACCAATGGCCAAAGAATTTTGGTGCATCTCCATGGCGGGGGCTATGCTTTCGCTGGAGGGGAGTTGGGGAGCGGGGAAGCAATTTTAGCGGCCCATTATGGCCAGATTGAAGTGATTAGCATCGATTATCGTCGACCCCCAGACCATCCTTTTCCTGCTGCCCTGGAGGATGCTTTGGCTGTGTGGCGGGAGTTGGTAACAACCTACGAAGTTAGTCGCATGGGTCTGTTTGGTACTTCTGCTGGAGGCGGCCTATTGCTAGCCTTGGTTTGTCAACTGCGGCAACTTAATTTACCTCTACCAGCGGCGATCGCCCCCCTGTCCCCCTGGGTGGATTTGACCAAAACTGGAGATACCTACTTCACCAATGAATATGTTGACCGCACCGCCATTAGCTACGGCGGTTTACTGGCAGGTTTAGCTCAACTCTATGCGGGAAAATTGCCCCTTGATCATCCATTTATTTCCCCCCTTTATAACGATTTAGAAGCCTTGCCCCCCACTCTGCTCATTAGTGGCACCAGGGATTTAATCTTGAGCGATACCGCTAGACTGCAAAGAAAACTGCGGCAAAACAATGGGGTAGTAGATTTACAACTATTTGAAGGACTTTCCCATGCTGAATATCTCTACCAATTTGACACACCGGAATCGGCAGAAGTTTTTGGGGAACTGAGCCAATTTTTTAACCGGCATTTACAACAGTAAGCGGAAAATAATTTGTTATCTTGGGGGAAAATAACTCCGTTTTTGCCCTTTGCCCTGCCCAGGAAGCGTTAATTATGTCTAACCGCCCAGGAAAGTTGCTTTTTGCCGGTTTGATGGGTTTGGCCCTCGCTTTTCCCTTTGGCATCTCCCCCTCCCATGGCTCCACGCCCAAATCTTCTGCCCAGTTAATCGCCCTAAAATTTCCCCAGGCTAATAGTGACCGGGGACAAACGGCCACCAGTGGCGGTGGGGGAGTCAGGCAAACTAGCGGTGGCAGTTGTTTAACCAAGGCTAAATTACCCTTTCAGCTTTTAATTCCTGGCGACTATAACCAAGGGAGCGGTTTCCACAACACCGCTAGCAAAGAAACTTTTATTTACGCCTATCTGCCGCCCCAACCAGGACTGACAGCCCAGGTGCAGTTGGCGGATCCCATTACCAAGGAGCAAAACCAAACAACTTTCACTGTGCCCAAGGAAGGGGGCATTGTTCGTTTTCCCGTTAGCTTGCCGGATAATGCCATGGAGGACGATTTTTATAACGTTACCTTGACCCTAATTTGTGATGCTAAGAACACCGAAGACAATCTCACAGTGGAGTTGACGGTGAACTACACTCCCCTGGACCAAGCCCCCACCAATGCCGATTCCTCCCTAGCAGAGGCAGCCTTTTATGCCGAACAGGGTCTATGGTTAGATGCCCTCAATGCCCTAGCGGCGATCGCCAAGGAGGAACCCCAGGAATGGCAGGAATTTCTAGAATCGGGGGGATTTGCGGCCTGGGCGGAAGCTCCGGTGGTGGAATGTTGCCAAATGGTCAATACGTCCGCCTTGGCTAACTGACCCCAGGGGAAAATCAAAGGAAATACCAGAGAATATTAATGGGTTGGACCATACCGTCAGCTTGGAAAAAGTTTCTTTGGCAGTCTCGGGGGATTTGGATTGCGACCCCCACGGTGACGGCCCTGGTAATTTTGTTCCGCTTCACCGGCATTTTACAGGTGTTGGAATGGCAGAGCTACGATGCGGGGGTAAGGCTTTTACCAAGGCACGAAGATGATCGCATTGTCATTGTGGGCATTGATGAACAGGACGTTACCTACCTCAACACTCCGATCATTGACGACCAATTGCTAGCAAAAATCCTCACCAAGCTGAAGCAACAACAACCAGCGGCGATCGGGCTGGACCTCTATCGAGACTTGCCCCTGCCACCGGGTACAGAAGAGTTGGCAGAGGTATTCACCAGCACTCCCAATTTAGTAGGCATTGAAAAAGTAGCGGGCAAACCAGGCATTGAAACCGTCAATCCCCCCCCGTTATTAAAGGAAAATAACCAGGTGGGCGCCAATGATTTAATTATCGACGCTGATAACATTGTCCGCCGGGGTTTTATTTATCTAGTAAGAGACGGGGAGCCCCACTACAGCTTTGGGCTACATTTGGCTTTACGCTTCCTTGATAACGTCGGAATTGCGCCGGAGACCATCAGTGAAGGCAGTGACGACTTCCGTTTAAATCAGGTGGTATTTTCCCCTCTCCACGCCGATAGCGGTGGTTATATCCGGGCTGATGACGGGGGCTTTCAATTACTGATTGATTACCAATCTAATTTTCCCCAAGTATCCCTCACCGATGTGTTGACCGATAAATTGCCGCCGGACTGGGGCAAAGGCAAAATCATCCTACTGGGTAAGGTGGGGGAAAGCTTCAAGGACCTATATTTCACCCCCAATAGCAATACGTTTGGGCTATCTCGTGCCATACCAGGGGTGGAGATCCATGGCAATATTATTAGCCAAATCATTAGTGCAGGGCTTGATGGTCAACCGTTGCTCAAAAGTTGGTCTGAGCCGCTGGAATGGCTTTGGGTCGGGCTCTGGTCTTTCCTGGGGGCGGTGATTACCTGGCAGTTGCGCTATGCCACTCGGCGTTCCGGAGGGCAGTGGCTGCCGATCGCCGCCATTGTGGGTAGTTTAGGGGCGTTACTGGCCATTACCTATGGGGCCTTGGTGATGGGATGGTGGCTGCCGTTTATTCCACCGATGTTGGGCTTATTGGGGTCAGGAGTATTTATTGTCACCTGGATGGCCCGGGCGGGGGTGCAGGTGCGCAACACCTTTGGCCGTTACCTAACCGATCAGGTGGTGGCCACCCTACTGGAAAACCCCGAAGGTCTCAAAATGGGTGGCGATCGCCGTCCAATCACCATCCTCACCTCAGATCTAAGGGGATTTACTAGCACCTCCGAAGGTCTCAACCCCGAAGAAGTGGTTAAGGTGCTCAACATCTACTTTGGCAAAATGGCTGATGTCATCACCAACCATGGCGGCACCATTGACGAATTCATGGGTGATGGTATTCTCGTTTTGTTCGGAGCCCCCACTTCCCAGGATGGTGATGCTCTGCGGGCGGTGGCCTGTGGGGTGGAAATGCAACTGGCCCTACGGGAAGTCAATCAACAGGTGACAGGGCTGGGCTTACAACCCCTGGAAATGGGTATTGGCATCAATACCGGCGAAGTGGTGGTGGGAAACATCGGCTCTGAAAAGCGCACCAAGTATGGCGTGGTGGGGGCCCAGGTCAACCTCACCTATCGCATTGAGTCCTACACCACCGGGGGACAAATTTTTATTTCCGCCACTACCCTAGAGGCCGCTGGCGATCAAGTCCAAGTCAACGGTCACAGAACAGTGCAACCCAAAGGAGTTAAAGACCCAGTGGTCATTTGGGACGTGGCGGGCGTGGGAGACCCCTATAATCTTTCCCTTGCTGTAGAAGAACAAAAATATCTACCCATTCCAGAACCATTATCATTAGAATACGTCTGCCTAGAAGGAAAACACATTACCGATGCAGTAATTCCCGGTACATTGCGGGAAATCTCCGCTAAAGGTGGGTTTATCCAGATTTCTCCAGATCAACACTGTCCAGACAGTCTAACCAATATTAAAATTAACCTGAGGGGGCCAGGGTTGCCATCGACGGCACTCTACGCCAAAGTATTAGACTCAGTTCCGGGGGAGAGCCACGGTTTTTACGTCCACTTTTCTGCAATGCCCACCGACATCGCCCAGCGTTTTCGTCAACTTTATCAAGGAGCACTGGCCCAGCCCACCGCCATTGCTGCCGCTCAGGGGGGCTAGATCGTGGCTGCTAACCTAACCTTTCTTGGCTCCGGTTCTGCCTTCACGGTGGGGGCGGATAATTTTCAATCCAATGCCATTCTCACCCTCGATAACGGCAGAAAATTCCTGATTGACTGTGGCACCGACATTCGTTTTTCCCTCCATGCCCTTGGTCTTAACCACCGGGATATCACAGATATTTACGTTAGCCATCTCCACTCAGACCACGTGGGGGGGTTGGAGTACGTCGGCTTTACCACTATGTTTGATCCCACCTGTGGTAAACCAAATTTATATTTGAGCCAGGACATTGCGGCGGATTTATGGGAAAGATCCCTCGCTGGAGGTATGGAAGCCATTGAAGGGGGAATGACCAAAGTTGATAATTATTTTCAAGTCCATGCTTTAGGGCCAGGGGAAACGTTTACCTGGGAGAAGATCACTTTTCAGTTGATCAAGCTCAACCATGTGGATACGGGGGCAATGTTAATGCCTGCCTATGGTCTTTTTTTCACGGTCAATCACTCCCAAGTTTTCTTTAGCAACGACACTAAATTTAGCTACGATCGCCTGCAGGACTATTTCCATCGGGCCGATGTTATTTTCCATGATTGCGAAATTTCTCCCTATCCCAGCCCTGTCCACGCCCATTACAACGAGCTGCGGAAACTGCCCGCCGCCATCAAAGCAAAAATGTGGCTCTATGGCTACCAGCCGGGCCCCTTACCTCCAGCAGTGGAAGATGGTTTTCTCGGCTTTGTGAAGCGGGGTCAAAGGTTTGATCTAGTTTGACACCTCCAGCACCGGAGGAAAATTCTAGAGTCCGTTTTGGGGAGTTTTAGCTTAAGTGAAGGGAAAAACCCACGCTATCATCTTTGATGCAGCACGGGTACGTCACGGTTAATTGCCCAAGGAAAGGTGAAGAAAATAAGGTGAAAGCAAGGTGCTTGTCATAGGGGAACCTGATAGTCTTCCCCCCGCCCATTACCAATGGATTCGTAAACCGATTCTGCACACTAAGTCAGCTTGAAATAGTTCGCCGTGACCTTAGACCATCGGGTTTTGGCCTGCGGCCTCCACTGCCTGGGTAACAGTGACTAAGCACCCTACAAATATGGGGTAAACTTTACCATGAACCCTTCCCAATCCCATCTTTGCCCATGCTCGGCGGTCAATATTATCTCATTGCATTTATTTTGGCGGTGATTGTGGTTTGGTTCACGACACCGTTAATCAATCATTGGGGGCGACGGGCCGGCTATGTAGACCAGCCCAGTGCTCGAAAAATGCATCATCGACCCATGGTGCGCCTGGGGGGAGTATCCATTTTCCTCGGTAGCTTGGTGGCTCTGTTGGTGGTGTGGAACCTTGGGGCCTTCGGTACCATGAGCACCAAGGGAGAATGGGAAGTCTGGGGCGTAGTGCTGGGGGGTTTAGCTTTTTTTGGCATTGGTTTATTTGATGACCTGTTCGATCTGAGTCCTTTTTCCCGTTTATTGGCCCAGGTGGCGATCGCCTCGGTGGTGTGGAATATGGGGGTGAGAATTGATTTTTTTACCCTACCTTTCCTGGGAAACTTGGTGTACCTAGACATTTTAAGTTTGCCCATCACGGTGATTTGGTTGGTGGGTTTGGCTAACGCCATTAACTGGATTGATGGTTTGGATGGTTTAGCAGCGGGGGTGTGTGGCATTGCGGCGGTGGTGCTGTTTGTGCTCTGCTTATTTATGGAACAGTCGGAGGCGGCCTTAATTGCGGCGGCCATGGCCGGGGGAGCATTGGGATTTTTGCGCTACAACTTCAATCCGGCCCAGATTTTTATGGGGGATGGGGGAGCTTACTTTATGGGCTTTACCCTGGGGGCCGTAGCGGTGATTGGCCTGGTTAAAGTAGCAGCCATGGCAACGGTGGCGGTGACAGCGGTTTTATTGCCCTATCTGGTGCTGGCGGTGCCCATTTTGGACATGTCGGTGGTTATTCTCTCCCGGGTCATTAAGGGGAAATCTCCCTTTAAGGCTGATAAGGGTCATCTGCACCACCGCTTGATCAATGCTGGCATTTCCCACCGTCTAACGGTGCTGTTTATCTATGCCCTGACCCTCTGGGCCGGTAGCTTAGCTTTGGGATTTTCCAATATTCCCAGTGGTTGGGGCTTTGCCATTGGTGCCACTCTGCTGTTGATTTATTTGGGTTGGCAGGTGTGGCGCAATAGTCGCAGTGTGGAGGAACAGGATTGATTCATTGCCATGCCCAATATTTTGATTGTAGAAGATGACCAGGAAATAGCCCAGTTAATTAGGGAAACCCTAGAACGGGAACAGTTTACCTGCGCTGTCGCCAATGACGGGGAAACGGGTCTAAGAATTTTTCAGGAACAGGCCCCGGACCTCATTGTGTTGGATTTGATGTTACCTAAATTGGATGGGCTGGAAGTATGTACCCGCATTCGCCAGCAACCAGGCAATAAGGACCCCTATATTCTAATGTTGACCGCCAAAGGGGAGGAAATAGACCGCATTATTGGCCTTTCCACTGGGGCCGATGATTACTTGGTTAAACCCTTCAGTCCCAGGGAATTGGTAGCCAGGGTGCGGGCCCTATTGCGGCGGCAATTGCGCCAGGGGCAACCAGTGGGACAAATTTATCGTACAAGCCATTTTCAGGTGGATTTAGACCAACATCAGGCTAGTCGCTATCAAGGCGATCGCCAGGAAGAGTTGGAGTTGACAGGGTTGGAATTTAATTTATTGGCCACGTTTATGAGTTATCCGGGGCGGGTCTGGAATCGGGCCCAATTAATTGAAAAGTTGTGGGGCGATGATTTTTTTGGCGATGAACGGGTGGTGGATACCCATATCCGCAGACTGCGTAAGAAAATTGAACCGGACCCCGCTAATCCTAGTTTTATTAAAACGGTGATCGGTTTGGGCTATAAGTTTGAAGATCCTGGCTAATCAAGCAGTATGGTTCCTATGGTTAAACTTGGGCAAGTAGGTTTCCTTTCCCAAAAACTGCCAAGCAGGGCAAGGTTTGCAGTCTTTACTACTCCGTCTTGGCGCAGGGCAATAGATGGAATTTATGGTTCCAGAACTGAAAAAGTCTAGGTAAAATTTGCTTTACCTAATCCTCATTGAGTCGATCCAGTTGCCCCAAACGTTCTTCGATCGCCGTTAGACCCTGCCAATTAACTAAATCCTTCAACCACGGAGGTGGCAGAGTATTGCCGTAGTCTAGTAGTTGACTGGAGCGCAGAAAACAATGGAAAGCCAGTTCACTAGCTGAGGCCACGCCCCCATCCTGGGTTTGCAGACGGGCAGCCCCACTTAGGTAATGACCCAAAATGCTCGGACTGTGGTGGCCGATGTAAATTTCCCTGGCTCGCTGGACTTTTTCCACCATGGTCCAGGGGTCCACCATGGCCAACAGTAAAATATGGGGGCTGAACTCATTGACCCAATTTCCACAGGCTTCCAGGTCTTCCACGATCGCCACTAGGCCATAATGGGCCAGGGCCTTTTCCGTATGCACAGAATGTTCCTGCTCCCGACAATAGCGATTCACCGATTGGATGACTTCTTCCCCCAACTCCAGGCGATCGGTTAGTAGCACTGCGCTGGCATTGGGATATTGTTCGGCATGGGCCAACAAATCTAGGGCTAGCCATTGCCCGTTGGCTTCACCGTCCGCTAGCACCATCAAATTTGTCCTGACTAGGGTTTGGTCAATGGTCACCACACCACTCACCAATTGTTTGGCCGCCATTACCTCTGGAGATCCTGCCCCCGTAATGGACTCCACCGGAGCAATATTTTTTGCCCCCCAGGTCAACATGGCGATCGCCGGCACCCCGGCAGCTAGATAAATTTCTTCAATGCCCATTTCCTGGGCCGCCACCAAAATAGTCGGGCTAATGGTTTCCGTCACCAAAACCCGTTCCCCTACCCCCACAGTCTTGGCCAAAATTCCTTGGCGGAGTAAATTGCCCAGGGCATCACCCCTTTTGGTCTCCAGATAAAAACCAGCCCTTCTCACCGGGTAAAACCTTTGCCCCCGCACTGTGCCATCTTCCGGAAAGCTCACTTGGGCCTTGGGCAATTGCGGACGGTAAACCTGCTCTAGGGCGTTGCAAGCCTGGCGAATCACCAACAATTTTTCCTGGCTAATACGTTGATAGGCCGCATCCAACTCAGCCCCACTAACCCTGGGGGGAGAATCCTGGCTAACGGTAGCCCAATGTTCCATCGCCGCCACCACCTTTGCCATCACCGGCCAGGGGGAAAGGACGGGACGATGATGTAAACGTCGCAACTCCTGAACAATGTCACCGGACTGGGTGATGAGACGTAACATGGCAAACAATTTGCTCCCAAACAGCCAACCCCAGGCAGAGCGCCCAGTTCTGTTTTAGCTTAACGTTTTTACCCATGAAGTTCCCTGTGTTGAACATTCCCCCTAATCTATTTGCTTAAAGGAATGGGAGCATCTCGCCCAAGGTAAATTATTTTCCCTGGCAAGCCAATTTTGTCTATGGGGTAATTTTTGCCCCCACTGGTATGATTGCTAGCCAGCAATGTAGTGTTTTTTCTTAATTTGTCTGACACTCAACAAACTTCAGTCGCTATCTGATTTCGGTGCCGTTTTGGTGCCCTTGAACAGATTGGGAATAATGGACAGCCCCAAGGCGATCGCCGTTGCTGGAATGACAATAAACAGGATGATATCGGTGAAGAGGGAGAGATTTTCGTTGCTAGTGGCACTTAACACTAAATAGGTGGCATAGGAGAAGTAATAGCCCAAAAAGAGGATTCCCTCCCAACGGGAAATTAGTCTTCCGGTCAGAAAAACCGGCAAACAGATCACCGCCACTGCAAACATCACAGGCAAATCAAATTTAATCACCGCCGGGGCAATGGCCACCCCCGTGGGGGAAAGGCTAGCCGCAAAACCCAGCACCGCCAGAATGTTAAAAATATTACTGCCGACCACATTCCCCACAGCAATGTCCCGCTCCCCCCGATAACTGGCCACCACGGAAGTAGCTAACTCCGGCAGAGATGTGCCCAAGGAAACTAAAGTTAGCCCAATGACCAACTCACTAATGCCCAGGGCCCGGGCAATGTCCACGGAGCTTTCCACTAACCAACGGGAACCAAAGATCAATAGCCCCATGCCTGCCCCAATGTAAGCAGCTTGCTTGATAATTTGCTGGCCAGTTTTGGGCACAGGTTCGCCAAACTCCTGGGCATATTCTTCGGCAATTTCCGGATTTTTTTCCCGCCGACTCTGGAAAATCAAAAAAGTGGTGTAGAGAATTGCCCCCAGGACAAAAATTGATCCATCCAAACGGTTAACTCGACCATCCTGGGCAAAGAACATTAAGAGGGCGGAGACGGCAATTAAAATGGGTACGTCTAAGCGAATCAGTTGTTGGGCCACCACCAGGGGAGTAATGGTGGCACAGACACCCAAAATCAGCAAAATGTTGAAGATATTACTACCCACCACATTGCCGATGGAAATATCGGCCTGGCCGGCAAAGACCGCCTGCAAACTCACCACTAACTCCGGAGCACTGGTGCCATAGGCCACAATGGTGAGGCCAATGATCAAAGGGGAAATGCCGAACATTAGGGCAATGCGGGAAGCCCCTTTAACTAATATTTCTGCCCCCACCACCAAAACTCCCAACCCCAGAACCAAGCTTGGGATCGTCATCCAAGTCATCATGTTTTCTCCCGAAAATCCCAGAGTTGCAAAAATTTAGCTAGCTTTTTGGAGGGCACGACGGTAAAGCCGCTGAACCTTGCCGAGAAATTTATCCAGGGATGATTTGGGGGGGCCATGGCCAGGATCGGATTCCTGCAGGGAAGCTAGTAACTGGGCTTCTTGGGTTTGAATATCACCGTCGCTGTAGAGCAAGCCACTCAATGCTTCTAGCAATTCGGAATATTCCTCTTCACTGGGATAATCCCCCAAATATTCATTCACCCAGGCATAGCATTGGGGCGCTTCCACGGATTTTAGTTCTGATAAAAGGGCCTGTAATTCCGGATCATTTTCTACTTTGTATTCCGCTGCTAAGCGACGTAGATATTGCCTTTCTTCCACTTGGATTACCCCATCTAGCCAGGCGGCCCCAATCAGAATTTTGAGTAGTTGTTTAGTTTTAGCGGTTTTCGTCATGGCGCATTACCCCCCAGGGATGGAATGGTACAGTTAACTCAGCTAAAGTTTCCGGTCAAGCAATAAGTCCCATGTATTGTTTTTAGGACATTAACTCCCTAACCAGAATTTTGATTCACTATTCCTATTGTGGGGGGAAGGGCCGATCGCCGTTAGGATTGTTAAGCTTTCTTTAAATTTGCGATGAAAAATCCGTCTTGCTGATGTTGGTGGGGAAGAATAGTCAGCATACCGTCAGTAATGGCCTGGGGATCTCCCGATGGACTAATCCAGGTAAAGTTTTCCGCCCGCCAATCTTCATGGTCTCGCAAAAACTGTTTAATTTGCGCTTCATTTTCCGCTGGGTTCAAGGTGCAGGTGGAATAAACCAGGGTGCCGCCGGATTTCACCAAAGGGGCGATCGCCGTTAATAGAGATTGTTGCAGGGGTAAAAGGGTGGCAATGGTATCTGGATTTTGTCGCCAACGTAGATCCGGATTGCGATGCAGAGTTCCTAGCCCGGAGCAGGGTACATCTAGCAAGGCCCGGTCTACTAACTCCATGGGAGGTTTTGTCCCTGGTTGAATCAAATCCCCCTCCCAGGTTTTGATGCTGGTTAGTCCTAATCTTTGTTGGGTAACGGCCAACTTTTGTAAGCGCCAACCATGGCGATCGCCGGCATAAATTTGTCCCTGGTCCCCCATCAACTCAGCCATATGGGTAGTTTTACCGCCGGGGGCTGCACAAACATCAAAAATAGTTTCCCCCGGTTGGGGATTGAGGATTTGGGCCACCCATTGGGCACTAGCATCCTGCACAGTCCAGAGACCTTCTGTAAAACCTGGCAGTTGGGTGATGGCCCCGGTTTTTCCGGTCAACCTTAACCCCTGGGGTAAACCGGCCATGGCGGTGGCGGTAATGTCCATGGACTCCAACATCTGGGCCACTGCTTCCCGACTGGTTTGCAAGGGGTTGATGCGGATATCTAAAGAGGGGTTGTGATTGAAATAAGCACACAGAGCTTCCGTTTCTTCCTGGCCCCAGGTTTGTACAAATAAATCCACCAACCAATCAGGGAAACTATATTTTTCGCCTAAACTGATTTTTCCCTGGTCTAAAACTTCTTCTCCCCCTTCCTGCCCCCGTTGGTAACGCCGCAACATACCGTTAACAACTTTGCTCAATCCCTTTAAACCATTGGCCTTAGCCAAATCCACACTGGTATTGACCGCCGCCGAAGCCGGAATCTGATCCAAATAACCCAATTGATATAGCCCCAGGTGCACAATCCGTCTTAAATCCGGGGGTTGTTTACTAATCGGGCGATCGCCAAGGGATTCTATCAAGCAATCCAAAGTTCTCTGCCGGCGTACCACTCCGTACACCAATTCCGTACATAAACGGCGATCGGGAGGAGACAATGAATGTTTTTGCAGAGCCCGGTCAATGGCCACATCAGTGTAACTATCCCGGCGATCAATGTCCCGCAGAACTAAAAAGGCCAATTGTCGAGCCGAAATCATGGACAATGCAGTTTCAACCAATTACTGTTGGGGGGCATTGGGGGTAGTGTTACCCATCCCAGGTAAATTGGGGGACTGGGAATTGGGGGCAGGGTTCATGGTGCCTCCACCGGGAAAACCGGGATTCATGCCGGGGTTGGGGGACATATTGCCATTGGCATCGGGCATACCGGGCAGGGGAGTATTACTAAAATTAGGGGTGCCTGCACCGGAACCACCAGGATTTAGATTATTGAAATTGGGCATTCCAGGGGTGGGACTATTGGGGAAAGCATTGCCCGGAGTCATGCCCGGCATTCCCAAGTTGGGATCATTAAAACCATTGGGACTCATGCCTGGGGGAGTTTGGCCATCGCCGGGTAAGGTAGCCAGGGCCACCCGATCGCCACCTACAGTGCGGAGAATATCTAGTAACTGCACCACATCGTTATAACTAGCATTGCGGGAAGCATGCAGCACAATCAAACCGCTGGGATTGTATTGGTGGTAATTTTGCAGGGCACTGACCATCTGCTCCTGGCTCACTGGCTGTTTTTCCACATACAGTTGCCCCAGATCATCCAAGCTCACCATAAACATTTCCCGCATCTGCGGGGCCCCGGTGCTGGCCCTGGGCAGGTCCAAACTAATCGCCTGTTGCCGGGATAGCCCCACCGCCCCCAGGATGAAGAAAGTGAGAATACAGAAAATTACATCAATTAAAGGAATGATCTCAATGCGCACTTCCCCCTGGTCATGTTGACTATCTTGCCAGAGGGAAAGGGGCCTGGTGGGATGGTGCAAGGCCTGGAGCCGACGGGTAGACCGGGGAACTTTAGGGGAAGATGCCATGGGGATTTTAGAGAAAGGGGAGAGGGGCAGAACAGGCTTTGATTACAGATTCACAACGGTGGGGGAACTCCGTAACCATACTAACGACTGCAAAATGGGAACCGAAACTAAGTTGTGCAACCTCAGATGGGGAAAGGATACAACTCCAGCAAGGAAAACTAGTAGGATTCCTGGGGCATGCTTTCCGCTTCCGAGGTGGGGGCCATGCTTTCGTCGTAGGCCATTTCTTCCTCAAACCAACGTTGACGATAGAGCACTTCCAGTTCACTGCCGGCCTTGCGAAACACTCGCATTTGGTTGAACCATAAACCCTGAAAGAGTCGATAAAAAGCCAAGCTGACGATCGCCACGATTAACCCCGTCGCCGTGGAAATCAAGGACTCCCCAATCCCCAGGGTAACCCCAGCGGTGGAAGCGGTTCCCAAATCACTAATTTGGATGGAACTGAGGGACTGGATTAGCCCCAACACCGTTCCTAACAAACCTAACAGGGGCGCAAGGGCAATGATCGCTTCCAGGATTTTGTCTCCCCGCCGCATGAGGGCCAGTTGGTCATCGGCCGCCGACTCCAGGGCCAAGTGAAAAACCTCCGGGTCTGGGTGGGGCAAGCGCAACGGTGCCAGTAGGTATTTAGCAATGGGGAAACGCCGATTATCCTGGGCTACCCGAATGGCCGTGTCCCAATCCCGGGCCGCCGTGTCCAAAATGCGGGAAGCAGTCTGGGAACTTTTGAGGAGAATTTGCCCCCAAAACCACAACCTTTCGATGATCGTACTGACGGACAACACCGATAAGAGAATCAGGGGCCACATGGCCACGCCGCCCTTTTGAATCAACTCAATGGGATTCACTGCTATTCATTGCCTCCATTGCAAGATTTGCGACTAGGAAATTATTCAACTTTATGGGGGACTAGTCTGGTTAATCAGACCTAATCCCCTGGCGATCGATATTAACCAAAGTTAATCCTAGCGCAAGGAATCCCCCACCTAGAAAGATTGCCTTGCCACCGGAACCCATCAACACATTTCCCCCAGGGCTATGGGAGCTTGGCCAGCACAATTAGGGAGTCCATCTTGGCAACGGGCCCCTGTTTCAGAAAAAAATTGATTATTGCCCATCGATTCCCAGTCCCCTGTTCCCCAAATAAAGGCCAATTGGTTCAACCTTCGATGTATTGTAAATCGACCAACTTTTGCCAGATCTTGTTGACGCTTTCATCCAGTTCTTCTAGATCGGTGCGGCATTCCACATCGGGATTGCTGGGGGGGTCATAGGGGTCATCAATGCCGGTGAAGCCTTTAATTTCCCCACTGCGGGCTTTGGCATATAAACCCTTAACGTCCCGTTGTTCACAAACGGCCAAGGGCGCATTAACAAACACTTCTAAAAAGTCACCAATGGTCTGTTTCACTTCCTGGCGGATGGCTTCGTAGGGGGAAATGGCAGAAACCAGCACAATCACACCGTTGCGGGTAAGCAAATGGGAAACAAAACCGATGCGGCGAATGTTGGTATCCCGGTCTTCCTTACTAAAACCCAGACCCTTGGTCAAATTGGTGCGCACCACGTCTCCATCTAGCACTTCTAGACGGTAACCACTATCCCGTAATTTTTTCTCTAACGCCTGGGTGATGGTGGTTTTGCCTGCTCCACTCAGTCCCGTTAACCAGATTGTCACGCCACGTTGTTGCATAGATAGTTTAAGGATTTTTCAGAATTATCGATATTGCCGAGGAATTTACTCCAAATTGTCAGGGCAATGCGCCGCCCTTGAGCTTAGCTTTTTCGTTCCCCGTTGACAATGGCGGGTTTTCTTCAATCCTTATCCTGAACTAAGCGTTTTACTTAACCTTTCCATAGCCTAATCATAAGTTTTTCTTAATTTGTCTGTGAAAAACTGTAGCGGGGACTAGGTGAACTGTCCGTCGGCGATCGCCAACCCAAGTCCAAAATTTTCCTCCATTTTTCCTGATTGAGAAATTCCCGAAGCAATTATGACCATTAACAACGGCGTTAGTTTGATAAGCAAAATTGGTGGCTTTGCCAGCAGTAATGGGGCAGAAATTCCGGCCTTTGACCCCAGCACTAAGCGCCTATTTGTGGTGGCGGGCTCCGTGATCGAAATTTTAGATTTAACCAATCCCACCAACCCCACCAAGCTGGGGGATCTGGCGCTGAATTTCGACGGCCTACCCGCCGGTTTTAGCCCTGCACCTAACAGTGTGGCGGTGGGTAAAGCCGGTACCCCCAGCGCAGGGATTGTGGCCGTATCCTTGGCCATTCGGGATGATTTGAACAATCAGGAAGCGGGTCAAATACAGTTTTTCGATACAGCCACTGGCAATTTCCTGGGTAAAGTGCTGGTGGGCTTTTTACCCGATATGGTCACCTTTAGCCCCGATGGCACCAAGGTTTTAACCGCCAATGAAGGGGAGCCAAACGAAGGCTATACAGTGGACCCCGTGGGTTCGGTAAGTATTGTCGATATCACCGGTGGTTTTACCAATTTAGTTGCCCAGACTGCTACTTTTGATAGTTTTAATGCCCAAAAAGCCGACTTACTGGCCGCTGGGGTGAGACTTTTTGGTCAGATTTTTGATGAAAATGGTAATTTTGTCCGGAATAGCACCGTAGCAGAAGATGTGGAGCCGGAATATATTGCTTTCAACGGAGATGGCAGCAAAGCCTGGGTAACTCTGCAAGAAAATAATGCCATTGCGGTGGTTGACATTGCCAGTGCCACAGTGGAAGCAATTTTGCCCCTGGGGTTCAAGGACCACAGCTTGCCTGGTAATGGCTTGGATGCGAGCGATCGGGATGGGGGGATTAATATTCAAAATTGGCCCATTTTCGGCATGTATATGCCCGACAGCATTGCTTCCTTTACCGTCGGTGGCCAGACCTATTACATCACTGCCAACGAAGGGGACGCCCGCAACCGCCCTTCTGACGATGATATTTTTCCCTCTCCGTTTGATGGAGAAGGGGATATTTTTTTGGAAGAAGCTCGCGTTAAGGATTTAATTCTAGACCCAACTGCATTTCCCAATGCCGTAGAGTTACAGGCAGATGCCAACCTTGGTCGTCTGACCGTAACCACCAAATTTGGGGATATTGATGGGGACGGGGATTTTGATGAACTCTATGTTTTTGGTGCCCGTTCTTTCTCCATTTGGGATAGCAACGGTAATTTGGTCTACGACAGTGGCGAAGATTTTGAACGGATTGTCGCTGAATCCATACCGGATTTTTTCAATGCCAGCAACAACAACAATAGTTTCGATAACCGCAGTGATAATAAAGGGCCTGAGCCAGAAGGGGTGACAGTGGGCACCATCGACGGCCGTACCTATGCCTTTGTGGGACTAGAACGCATTGGCGGCGTTATGGTTTACGACGTAACCAACCCCCAATCCCCCGAGTTTATTCAATATATTAATCCCCGGGATTTCAGCGTCGATCCGGAGTCTAATTTGACCGATTCCGGCCCAGAAGGGTTAATTTTCATCGATGCCGCCGATAGTCCCAACGGTAAGCCGCTGTTGGTGGTGAGCAATGAAGTGAGTCAAACCACTGCCATTTTTGAGGTTAATGTCCCTACCCCCCAGCCCTTCAAATTGCAGTTATTCCATGCCTCTGACCAGGAAGGGGGAGTCCCTGCGTTGGATGATGCGCCCCGGTTTTCTGCTGTGCTCAATGCCTTACTACAACAGGACATTGACAATGACGGTATTGCCGGTTTTACCAATAACCTCATTCTCTCCTCTGGGGATGCCTATATTCCTGGTCTGTTCTTCAGTGCTTCCCAGGACATCTTTGGCGGTGTAGGTCGGGCGGATATTCTGATTCAAAACGAGTTAGGTTTCCAGGCGATCGCCTTTGGCAACCACGAATTTGACCTAGGCACTGCGTTGATCGCCGACTTGATTGGGGGAGACCCGGCGGATAACTTCCCCGGAGCAAACTTTCCCTACCTCAGCAGTAATCTAGACTTCAGCACCGATGGCAATCTAACCCCTTTGCTCACAGCGGATGGCCAGGAAGCCAGTACCATCCCTGGCAAAATTGCTGCCAGCACTGTCATCACTGTCAACGGGGAAAAAATTGGCATTGTGGGGGCCACCACCCCAACCCTGAGGACAATTTCTAGCCCCGGCGATGTGGGGGTTTTGCCCAGTCCCTTTGGTGGCACTCCCACGGCGGCAGAGTTGGATGCCCTCGCGGCTATTATCCAAGCGGATGTGGATGCTCTGCTGTTGGCTAATCCCGGGCTGAACAAGGTCGTTTTGCTGGCCCACATGCAACAAATTGCCATTGAGCAGGAATTGGCTTCCCGCCTCAGCCATGTGGACATTATTGTGGCCGGTGGTTCCAATACCCGCTTGGTGGATGAAAACGATCGCCTGCGGGCGGGGGATACGGCCCAGGGAATTTACCCCATCATCAAAACCGGGGCCGATGGTAACCCTGTGGCAGTGGTTAATACCGACGGCAATTATAAATATGTCGGCCGCCTCGTAATTGACTTTGATGCGGAGGGGGTCATTATTCCCGAAAGCTATGACCCTCTGATTAGTGGAGTTTATGCCACCGATGACCAAGGGGTGGCAGATCTAAATGCCGCCGGTCTGATAGATCAAGAAGTCCAAGCCATTGTGGACCAATTGCGCACAGTCATCGTCGCCAAGGAGAGTAATGTCTTTGGGCTATCCAATGTTTACCTCGAAGGTCTGCGACCCGCAGTTCGCCAACAGGAAACCAACCTCGGTAACCTCACCGCTGATGCCAACCTGGCGATCGCCAAAACCATTGATTCCTCCGTGGTCATTTCCCTTAAAAATGGCGGCGGCATCCGGGGTGATATTGGTCGAGTTGTCGTTCCCGCTGGGGGCACTGGGGTACCGGAGCGACTACCCAACGAAGCGGTTACCGATGGCGATGGTAATGTGGTTAAACCTGAGGGAGGAATTTCCGAAACGGACATTGCCAATGCCCTTAGTTTCAACAATAGACTAAGTCTAATTACCGTAACCGCCGCTGAGTTATTGGCCCTAGTGGAACACGGCATAGCAGCCAGCGATGGTAGTAACCAACAGGGTCGTTTTCCCCAAGTTAGTGGATTTGCTTTCAGTTTTGACCTCAACCGAGCCCCAGGCAATCGGGTTCTTTCCCTGGCGATCGAAGATGAAACCGGCAAAGACCTAGATGTGGTGGTTAAAGATGGTCAATTGGTGGGAGATCCCAGCCGAACCTTCCGCATGGTTACCCTGGGCTTCCTCGCTGGCGGTGGCGATGGTTATCCCTTCCCCAGTGGCGAATCTGCTAACTTAGTTGATTTGAGCTTAGCTGCCGATGCTCCCCGTACCGGCTTAGCCACCTTTGCGCCCGATGGCTCTGAACAGGATGCCCTGGCCGAATACTTGGCGGCCAACTTCAATACCCCCGCCACTGCTTTCAACCAAGCGGACACTGCCCCGGCATTTGATACCCGCATTCAAAATCTAGCTTTCCGGGAAGATACGGTAATTGATCCCATCGCCAACGAGATTGGGACTGTGGCTAAAGATGGTTTGTTCTTTGTTGAACTGCCCAATGGCATGGAAGTGAGCCTGAAGTACGAAGACCAGCCCTTGGTAGCCGGCACCTTTGGTAATTGGCAAATCCTGGAGGCGGAAACTGTGGACGGAATGAATCAAGTCCTCTGGCAAAATTCTGACACTGACCAATTTGGGCTGTGGAATGCCGATGCTGATTGGAACTGGCTTTCCTCTCAAACCTGGACTCCTGATTCCTTTAAAACCCTTGCGGCGGAAGTTACCTTCCAAATTGACCTTAATGAAGATGGACTGTTAGGCGATCGCCTGACAAATGTGGAAACCAAGGGCAATGTTAGTCTGCTGGAAGGCATCCTGGGTAATTACTACGCCCAAACCGGGGATGGCTTAACAACCCCAATTAAATACCTAGGGGAAGTCTTTGAGAATAACCTGGGCAACTGGCAGGCCCTAGCGGCGGAAACCGTACAGGGTATCAATCAAGTGCTGTGGCAAAACCTCGACACTAACCAAATTGGTATTTGGAACTCTAGTTCCGATTGGAATTGGCTTTCCTCCAGCGTTGTTGCCGCCGGATCTCCCGAGGCGATCGCCCAAGCTAATATTTTCGGTGTAGACCTGAATGGAGCAACTGCAATTTAATCCCTCAGTTTTCCCACAAGTAATATCCCCACTTTCGTTTTGCCGAGGTGGGGATTTTTTTTCGTATTTGTGTGTAGGAAAATTTAGCTGGCTAGACTTTGTTTTTCTCTAATTACTGTTAACCTTTGGGGGAGAAAAACAGGAGGGGAAACCAACTGCGGTTCAAAATGTTATCCGTCAAACTGGGTACCGTCCAATCTAACAACGTAGTCCGGTGACTAGCCACGGCGATCGCCGTAATATCATTGACGAAAGCGGCATCAAGTATTTCTTGAACGGGATCCATCTCACACCGGAAGACAACGGCAAAGACGTTTTGGCTTGATTGTGTTTGACAACCTCTGTAAATTTCTCGCAGAATCTTTTTCCGAAGACTATGCAGCTTGGTTGCTAGGACGACCAATCAAATTAACCAAACTGAGTCCAACGGAACTTTCCCTGGAACCAATTCGGGCTGATTCCCTGATTCTGGAACAGTCTGATGATCTGGTTTTGCATTTGGAATTCCAAACGGAACCGGACGAAAATATGGGCTTTCGGATGTTGGACTATCGAGTCCGGGTTTATCGTCGCTTTCCCCGGAAGACAATGTATCAGTTTGTTGTCTATCTAAAACCTAGTAGCAGCGATTTCGTTTATCAAGACAGTTTTCAGCTGGGGGAGACAGTACATCGCTATCAAGTTATTCGGCTCTGGGAGCAATCTTCAGACATATTTATGGAAAGCCTAGGGTTATTGCCTCTGGCCATATTGACCCAAAACCCTGACCCGACAGTAAAATTGAAGGAGGTGGCAACGGCTTTGGACCGGATTAGAGATCGTCGAGTCAAGGCGAACCTGATGACAGCAACCTCTGTTTTTGGAGGACTTGTGCTGTCGCCAGAGTTTATCAAAACGATTTTAAGGAGCGAAATTATGAAGGAATCAGCCGTTTATCAAGAGATTTTACAGGAAGGAGAACAGCAGGGCTTGCTTAAAGGAGAACAGCGGGGCTTGCTCAAAGGCAAATTGGAAACTATTCCCCTGCTGAGAAAGCTGGGACTAACGACCACAGAAATTGCTCAAGAGTTAGACATTGATATAGCTCTGGTTAACCAGTTCGTTGCTAATCAGGGTAACTAGGGGTTGGGGCTTGGTTTAAGTGCAATTCTTCTTTAAAACCAGTCTGAAATTTGGAGAAGTTGTTGTTTAGATGCTCTTTGGGAAATTACATGGTCAGTGTAAAATCCCCCTTTTAAAGGGGGAACTTTGAGCATTTCCCTAACCTTTAGGGGAAAAAAATAGGAGGGGAAACCAACTGCGGTTCAAAATGTTATCCGTCAAACTAGGTACCGTCCAATCCAGCAACGTAGTCCGGTGACTAGCCACGGCGATCGCCGTAATATCATTGACAAAGGCAGTGTCGAGAATTTCCTGCACAGGGTTACCATGGCGTACTTCTGTGACAATATCCGGCACTAGGGAGCTAAATTCCTGTTTCAGCATGGCCAATTTTTCCTCAGCTTCCTGACGACGATTTTCCATCAGTTCTGGACGACGGATACCATCTTCCAAAATAGAGAGAAAATAACAGGACTGCACTTTACCAGGAGGGGCCTTTTCTAAGGAAGTTTTTAACCTTTCCACCAGATAGTTACCAGCGGAACTGGCATCATAGGGCACCAGTAAATTTCGCCAGAGATGTTGACAACGCAAAGCCATTTCTTCCACCGTGTAGGTGGTGATCAATTGGGGCCGTAGGATCATCACCGGTACCTTGGTGGACTTGGCCAAGGAAAGGGTGTGGCTACCGAAAAGCTTTGACTCCAAATTGCTCCGCACCGGCATGCCATTAATAATCACATCAATGGCTTCCCTTTCCACCAACTGGTTCACCAAATCTAGGTATCGCACGGAGGATACTTCCACCTTCACTTCCACCCCTGCCGGCACCTGACCCACTAGGGATTCCAGATAAATTTTGGCTTCCTTGAGCTTACTTTCATCCACATTGGCCAGGTGCTCATCTTCCCAGACAGAAACGGTGTGGAGAAAAATTAGCTTACTGATGCCACAGAGGGAAAGTTCTTCCACAAAGCCCGCTAGTCGTTGCAGTCCATCGGAAAAATCTGTACAAATGAGGCAATGCTTAAACATAATAAAATCTGCCCTCCGCTGGCATAGTTGCTAGTGTTTGTCGAATTGTGAATCTACTCTAAACCCACCGGCCCTTGGTCGGAGTTGACCTTGGTAATCCTGTGGCCCCCTTCTTTACTGTTATCGACCGCCGCTTCCCCCCATTGGCCATGGGGCACCCAACCGATCGGCACCGGAGGATGTTGGGGCAATGTCAGGGAAAGAATGGCTCCCTTGGGTTGATTATCTTGCACTGTGATGGCACCGCCATGGGCTTCGCTCATCATCTTACAGAATGCCAGACCCAAGCCAATTTGGGCAATGTTGGGCATGATGGTGCCCACCTCGTAGGGCTCAAAAATTTTTAGTTTAAGTTCGTCCTTAATGCCTGGCCCTTGGTCAATGAAGCAGATGGTGATTTTATTCTTGTCCTCCGTGACGATCGCCACCTCTACTTTGCCACCCGTAGGGGAAAACTTAATCGCATTGCTGAGCAAATTGCTGATAATGCGCTGGAAAATGGGGGGGTCTATTTTGGCAACCAGGGGTCTGTCTTCCCATTCCCTTACTAGGGTCAATTGCTTTTGGCTGGCGATCGCCTCGTAATCATCCAGCACAGTTGCAACCAATGCCAACAGGTCCACTTCTTGATAGTCCAGGCGAATTTTGCCATGCTCCTGTTTGGACACCACCAACATATCGTCCACTAAATGCTGGATTTGTTGCCCGGCATGAAGCAGGCGACCGAGCTTTTCTGTGGGCAAGGGAGGATCATAATGGCTCCTCTGCAAAATTTGTATCCCCAAAATCAAATTGGTGAGGGGGTTACGCAAATCATGGACAATCATGTGCACCATCGATTCCCGTTGTTGCAGTAAATTCCCTAGGGCATCGTACTGGTGCTTCAGGCGCAACATGGCCTGGATACGGGCTTGCAATTCCAAACCATTCAAAGGCTTGGAAATAAAATCATCGGCCCCCGCCGCCAAACAATTGGCCAAACTGAGTTTACTGTCTAGGGCCGTAACCATAATTATTGGCAGGGCACGCCACCGAGCCGAAGCACGGACCGCTCGGCAAACCTCAATGCCACTCAGCCCCGGCATCATAACGTCGAGCAACAAGAGGTCTGGCTGAAAGGTATCTAGACTGTCAATGGCCTGTTGGCCACTGTCGGCGTAGTTAAGCTCATAACCCCGATCCGCTAGGAGGGCATCAATAACATCAAAATTATCGGGATCGTCATCTACCACCAGGAGGGAAGCTGGTCCCATAGAGCGTTCCTGCCAATGCAAGCTTTGCAGAAGAGGATCAATTCCTCTCCTTCCCAGTTTAGCGTGTACTTCCCCCTACTCACTAGAGTGGAACCCAAATATCATCGGCGTACTGCTTTTCCTGATTTTATAAATTGTTGGCAAACGGTGACAAAAGTTGGTGGTGAACAATTCATTCCCTCCTAAGATGCAATCTTAAGAAAAATCTCACTTTTTCCAGGGAGTTGATTTAGTACAGGCAATGAAACTCAAAATTTTTCCCCTTGCCCGTTATGCCCTGGGCGCTATGCTGGCATTTTTATTTGTCGGGGTGGCCCAGGCCCAAACAGAAACCATTTCCATTGCAGAAGTTACCTATGCAGTTAATAATCTATTCTTACTGGCCGCAGCGGTTTTAGTACTGTTCATGCAGGCTGGCTTTGCCATGTTGGAGGCGGGACTGTCTTCCCACAAAAATACAGTTAATGTGCTCTTTAAGAACACTTTTGATGTTTGTGTAGGAGTATTACTTTACTTCCTCTTTGGTTACAGTCTAATGTACGGAGAAACCCCAGTGTTGGGTGGCTTTTTTGGCTGGAGTGGCTTTGGCATTGCCAACACCCCAAACAACGTTGAAGGCCTCAGCCCCCAAGTTGATTGGTTGTTCCAAGCAGCCTTTGCGGCCACGGCGGCCACCATTGTCTCCGGGGCGGTAATGGGGAGGATGTATTTCAAAGCCTACCTAATTTACTCCGCTGTCATTACCGGGTTGGTCTATCCCATTAGTGGCCACTGGAAGTGGGGGGGAGGCTGGCTTGATCAATTGGGATTCCATGATTTTGCCGGTTCCATTCTGGTGCACGCGGTGGGGGGATTTGCTGCCCTGGCCGCCGTGGTGGTGATGGGGCCCCGCATTGGCCGTTTTGAGGGCAACAAAATTAACAGTCTAGGTTACCAGGGGATTACTTCCAGTTCCCTGGGGGTGTTTATTCTCTGGGTGGGCTGGTATGGCTTTAATCCCGGTAGTCAATTGGCCTTTGTGGGGGCTCTAAACACCAATACCACCATGTTAATTGCGGTGAACACCACCCTGTCCGCAGCGGCGGGAGGATTGGCAGCCCTCGCCTTCGACTGGATTACGGAAGCTAAACATAAAGCCAACTTACTGGTGACCCTCAATGGCATTTTGGGCGGTCTGGTGGGCATTACCGCCAGTTGTGACACCGTTAGTAACTGGTCGGCGATCGCCATTGGGGTGGTGGCAGGCGTTTTGTCAGTGCTGGGCACGAAGCTGTTAGACCGTCTACGTATTGACGACGGGGTGGGAGCTTGGCCTGTGCACGGTTTATGCGGCATTTGGGGCGGTATTGCCGTGGGCATTTTTAGCACCAACGTTGAACATAAACTCAGTGCCCAGATCGTTGGCTCCTTGGTGATCCCCTTTTGGGCCTTCATCACCATGTTTTTCCTTTTCTACCTACTAGACCTTTGGGGCATGTTAAGGGTAAAACCGTCCCAGGAAAAAGTGGGGCTCGATATTGTTGAACATGGTCAAACAGAAAAAGGGGTGGAGATCGCCTTTGAAGACTAGCCTTTGATTGACCAAGCATAAAAAGTACAGTTAACCCCCAGAATCCGGAAAGGTTGCCCAACTTTGCTAGGATTTTAGGGGGATTTTTGTGGCGTCGTTCCCCCGAGGTTAAAAGGTTAAATGGAAACGCAATGTCGACCCCAGGTTCGTTGCCTAGATCCCATGCAGGGCACGGAAACACGGGTGACGGTGATGGTACGGGGCAAGGCCATTGTGGCCGTAGAGGATGATTCTTACCCCATACCAACGGATGCGGTGGTGATCCCCGGAGACAATTTACTCTTGGCCCCCAGTCTGGCAGACCTGTATAGCTACAGCGGTGAGCCTGGCCACGAAGACCGGGAAACCCTCAGCCAATTACTGCAAACGGCGATCGCCGGCGGCTTTAGGGACGTTGCCATTTTGCCCACCATGGATCCCCCCCTGGACCGACCCCAAACTTTGCAGTGGTTGGAGCAACGGTTAAATCAGATGGCAGGGATAAATGCCCATCCTCAGGAGCAGGGGGAAGATGGGGCCACAGTCCAATGCCACTGGTGGGGAAGCGTCACCCAAGGCAACCAAGGTAAACAGTTAACTGAGTGGGGAGAATTAAGCCAAGCCGGGGTAATTGGTTTCAGCGATGGGGGGGCCATTGCAGATTGGCGCCTATTACAGCGGGCTTTGGAATATGGGGCCATGGTCGGCAAGCCTCTAGCTCTGGTTCCCCTCCATAGTTCCCTGCGGGGTAATGGGGTGATGCGGGAAGGACCATTGGCGATTCAATTGGGGTTGCCACCGGATCCGGTGATGTCCGAAGCGGCGGCGATCGCCAGTTTGCTGGAATTGTTGCCCCATTATCCGACCCCCGTACACCTGATGCGTATTTCCACTGCTCGGGGAGTAGCACTAATTGCCCAAGCCAAAAGTCAGGGGTTAAACTGCACTGCCAGCGTCAATTGGCACCATCTTTTGCTCAGTAACGAGGCGATCGCCCATGGTTTACCGCCCCACACGCCCCACTATGATCCTAATTTGCGCTTTGACCCTCCCCTAGGCAACGAAGGCGATCGCTTAGCGCTGATTGACGGGATTAAAAACGGTGTCATTGATGCCATTGCGGTGGACCACCAAGCCTTTACCTATGAAGAAAAAACCCAGACCTTTGCGGAAACTCCCCCCGGGGCGATCGGCTACGAATTGGTTTTGCCCTGTTTGTGGCAAGGGTTAGTGGAAAAGGGTCTCGTAACCCCCACTGAACTGTGGCAGGCCTTGAGCACCAATCCCCGGCAATGCTTGGGCCTATCCCAGGTTAATCCGCCGCGAATTTTGTTTGATCCCGGTCTGCCTTGGACTTTACAGAGGGGGGCTTTGCAAACTTCTGCCTATAACAGTCCTTGGTGGGGCCACAGCCTCAAGGGTAAAGTGGTGGCTTGGGAATTGTAATTTTGGTTAGCCTTGGCACGGTTAGGATGGGCATAACCATTCAGTCCGCAAACCCCAAGTTATATGGATATTCATCGCTTATCCGTCCTGGCCGATAACTATATTTTCCTACTCCACGATCGCCAGAAGCATCAGGCCGCAGTGGTAGATCCAGCGGTAGCTAAACCTGTATTGGAATACCTACAAAAATTGGAGGCTGATTTAGTAGCCATTTACAACACCCATCATCACTGGGACCATGTAGGGGCCAATCGGGAATTATTAGCCCAATATCCAAACCTAGAAATTTACGGCGGGGCAGAAGACGAAGGGCGCATTCCGGGCCAAACGATTTTTCTCCAAGATGGCGATCGCCTGAAGTTTGCTGGTAGGGAAGCAACAGTCTATTTTGTCCCCGGACACACCAGGGCCCACATTGCCTATTACTTTGCTCCTGGAACCGGCGAAACTACAGGGGATTTATTTTGCGGCGACACTATTTTTGCCGGGGGCTGTGGCCGTTTATTTGAAGGGACCCCGGCCCAGATGGTGCAATCCATTGGCAAATTACGACAATTACCGGATCAAACCCGGCTGTGGTGCGCCCACGAATATACCCTAGGTAATCTCAAATTTGCCCTCACCGTTGACCCCGACAATGGCGACCTCCAGGAACGATTCCAAACAGTGCAAGGCGATCGCCAACGGGGACAGGCCACCGTACCGTCTTGGTTAGGCACAGAAAAACGCACCAATCCATTTCTGCGGTGGGACAACCCAGCTATTCAAGCCCAGGTGGGACTTACGGAGCCAGCGCGGGTATTTGGCAAGCTCCGGGGTATGAAGGACAATTTTTAACTAATTTTTAACTTTTGGGCGGTAAATTAGGTCGATTTAGTTTGGTGCATCAACCATGGTAGCCGTAGATATGGGTCAATTGTCCCAACCGATTACCGTAGTCCCAACCAGGCCAATACCCCTTGGTTAGTGAAATATTCAATCACCAAAATGAGTAGAAATCCCACCATGGCGGCCCGGCCATTCAGCTTTTCTGCATAGTTGTTGAAGCCAAATTTGGGGTCTTCCTGCACGGGGGTTTGGTTCGGTTGTAGTTCTTCACTCATAGGATTTTCTCGGATAATCAACTAGGTTTACAATTCTTTACCTTTCTTTCCCTTTTAGCTTGAGTAAGTTACCCCGTCAATGGGTACGTCAGAGTTGAAAGGGTTATTCAGTTCCGCCTGGGCCTGTAATTCCAGCTCCAGCAACCTTTGGGCTTCTGCGTCCGCTGCGGCCATTTCATCGAGCCATTGCCACACCAGTTGCATCAAGTTATCCAAGCCTCTACGGGTGGCCGCCGAAATGTGCAAACAGGGGACACCGCTGAATCGTTGTAATTCCGCTTCAATTTCCCTGATCATTTCTTCGTCCAGGGCATCAATTTTATTCAGAGCAATGATTTGGGGTTTTTCCATCAGTCCCCGGCCATAGGCCTCCAACTCCTGTTGAATCACCCGAAAATTGGCGATCGGGTCCCCAGCGGTCACATCCAACACATGGAGCAGTAAACGAGTCCGTTCAATATGGCGCAGAAATTCGTGCCCCAGGCCAATGCCCGCCGCCGCCCCTTCGATGAGCCCTGGAATATCAGCAAAAACGGTGCCATCCCCCGTCGGTTTTCGTACCACCCCCAAATTGGGCACCAGGGTAGTAAAGGGATAATCGGCAATTTTAGGGCGAGCCGCCGATAAAGCCGCAATGAGGGTGGATTTCCCCGCATTGGGCAAACCGATAATGCCCACTTCCGCCAGCAGTTTAAGCTCAAGCCGCAGTTGTCGCTGTTCCCCTTCCAATCCCGGCAGGGCATACTCTGGGGCCCGGTTACGGTTACTAAGGAAATGCTGATTGCCCAAACCACCTTTGCCCCCCGCCGCCACACAAAGCCGTTGCCCAGGGCTGATCAAATCCCCCAGCAGGCAGTCCTGCTCCAAGTCATAAACCATGGTGCCACAGGGAACTTGCACCACCACATCTTTGCCGTTGGCCCCGGTGCAATTGCTGGAGCCGCCTTTTTTCCCGTCATCGGCTTTAAAAATTCTCGCATAGCGAAAATCCAACAGGGTTTGTAGATTGGCATCCGCTTCAAAAATCACTGAGCCGCCCCGTCCCCCATTGCCGCCGGAAGGCCCCCCCGCTGGCACATACTTTTCCCGCCGAAAGGACACCATGCCATCGCCGCCTTTACCGCCCTGCACTTCAATCTCCGCTTGATCAATAAATTGCATTCTCTAAAACTTACTTCCTGTTAATTCTGACTAAAAATAGGCTTCAATTTTCCGAATAGCCTCTCTTCAAATGATATAACTCTTAGGGTGCCGAGGGTGGGTGAGACTTCCCCATTGCCAAGGATTTTCCTCTCTATATTTTCTTCTGTTTTTCTTAACTAAGCCAATTTCCATGAAGCTTTCGGTCATCATTCCGATTTATAACGAAATTCAAACCATTGAAAAGATCCTGAAAAAAATTACCATGGTGTTGCCGGAAGTACCGAAGGAAATTGTCATGGTGGACGATGGTTCTAAGGATGGTACAAGAGAATGGTTGGTGGATACCTTTGGCGATCCGGAACAGCATCCTGTTCTGGCCAACCTCAATTTAGCCGGCCAGTTTCAATGTTTTCCCCTGGCCCCATCGGCGGAAACCAATGGCGATCGCCAAGGGCATAGCTTTGTGATGGCAACGGAGTGGGAAGTGAAAGTGATTTTTCATCGCCAGAACCAGGGTAAGGGAGGCGCTTTGAGAACAGCCTTTGCGGCGGCCACTGGGGATGTGTTGATTATCCAAGATGCGGATTTGGAATACGACCCCGAGGATTGGGAACCCATGTGGAAGTTAATCGATGGCGGTTGGGCCGATGTGGTGTACGGTTCCCGCTTCTATGGCAATCCCCATCGAGTGCTCTATTTTCATCATTATTTGGGCAATAAATTGATCACCAGTTTGATTGATTTGGTCTGTAATATTAACCTCAGTGACATTGAAGTTTGTTACAAAATGTTTCGGCGGGAAGTTTTGGAAGACCTGCGCTTAACCTGTAGTGATTTCGGTTTTGAAGTTGAATTTACAATGAAGGTAACCCGATCGCCAAGGCGATGGCGAATTTATGAAGTGGGGGTGGCCTATTATGGCCGTACCTTTGCCGAAGGAAAGAAAATCAATTGGCGAGATGGGGTTAAGGCTTTGGGTTACATTGCCAAATTTTGGTTAACCAATGCTTAACGTTGCACAACTGCTATTTTTGCCCTCCGGAGGCATATCATGCACAGTAAATTTTGGTTTGAATTTCTCCAGACTTTGCCCACCCTGCCAGCCAACGGCGCACCCCTAATTGCCACGGTGGAAACTCGCCCAACTTCTGGAGAATTAATCATTGCCCAGGATCCCAACCAAACGTTCAACAACAATGATTCTGCCCTCGGTGGTTTATCACCTCTGTTGGTCTTTCCGGTGGTGATTATCTCCGTCATCTTTTTAATTTTAGTAACCATCTTTCTCTACACCCGTTTTTACGTCATTGCCCCCAATAACGAAGCTTTGGTTAGAACCGGCGGCGTTTTCAAAAAAGAGCAAATGGTGATTCTCCACGGGGGCTGTATTGTCATTCCCGGTTTCCACGAAATTACCAGGGTGTCCCTGCGGGAAATTTCCATTGACGTGGTGCGGGCGGGGAATTTGGCCGTGCGGACCCAGGACTACATGCGGGCCAATATGCGGGTGACTTTTTACGTCTGCATTACCCCCAACCGCAACGAAATTTTAACGGCGGCGGCCAGGCTTTCTAAAAAAGGGCAAATTTCTGAAGCAGATATCAAAGATGCCCTGGAAAAACGGGCTGATGACGCCATCCGGGCGGCGGCGAAAAAGAAAAAACTAGCTGAATTAGATTCGGATAAATTGGGCTTTGCCGATGAGGTATTGAACTTAATCCAAGGGGATTTACGCAAAGTTGGTTTAACCCTCAATAACATTGCCATTTCCGAAATTGAAGAAAGTGATACCTACGACGAAAATAACTTTTTCGATGCCCAGGGGGTGCGGCTGAGAACGGAAACAATCCAACGGTCGATTCAACAAAAACGGGAGGTGGAATTAACCACCAGGGTGGCCATTGAACAAGGAGAATTGGAAGCGGAGAAAAAAAGTTTAGCCATCAAGCGGGAGCAGGAAGATGCCAATATTACCCAACAAAAAGAAATTGAATTATTAAAGTTAGCCCAAAGGAAGGAATTAGAATCCCAAGAAGCACAGCAGCAACGGGAAATCCAAGAGGCCAAAGACCGGGAAGAGGCGAAAAAGGAACGGAATAAAATTCTCCAGGAACAGGCAGTGGAGGAAGAACGGATTCAAAAAGAATTGGCCATTCAAAATAGTCAAATTGCGTCGGCGATCGCCCTGGAGGAACGGAATAAGGAATTAAAGGTGGCCCAGGCGTTACAAAAACAGGAAGCGGAAGTGGCGGAAATCCAACGGCAGAAAACCATTGAAGCTTCCCAACTACAGGCCAAGGCAGAAATTGCCCTAGCGGAACAAAAAACCCAAATTACTGAACAAACAGCGGCGATCGCCATTGCCAATAAACAAAAGGAACGGTTGGAGGCGGAAGCTCTGCGGGCCGAGGCGGAATCCGGCGTCATTACGGCCCAGGAAGTGGAAGCGGCGGAACGCTCCCAAAAATTGGCGGTGATTGTGGCCCAACAGGATGCCCAGCAACATCGCATTGCGGAACAAAACGTGGTGGAAATTGACGTGTTTCGGCGGCGGCGTCAGGCAGAAAGTGCTAGGCAAGCAGCAGAATTGGAAGCGGAATCTATCCGTACCCTGGCCGATGCCAACCGTCACAAAGCCATGGCCGAAGCGGAGGGACAGAGGGCCATCATCGCAGCCCAAAACAGCCTGAGTAATGCCAACCGCAGCGCCGAACTATTGAAAACCATCTGGCCGGAACTGGTCACCCAACTGCCGGATCTGATCAAAGCATTGGCGCCCCAACCTGGGGTCTTGGGGGAATCCCGCATTTATTCCTTCCCTGGATTGAATGGGACCAATGGCAACGGCAGTAACGCCGGGGATATTAATAAATTACTGCTTTCCACCAGTGGCCTCACCCTGCTCAATGGCCTATTAAACGAGGGCAAACTCAGCACCGTGGTGGACCAAGTGAAATCCCTCCTCCAGGATCCGCCGTCCGTTTCCTCCCCTCCCCCTGCAGACCATGGGGGCAGCGCTGAGACTTCCCCTGAGACGGATTTTTACCCTGAAGGAATTTAATGGGGATCAACGGCGATCGCCAATGGCAGGGGGTAGCGGCCCATCACCAAAGCCCCTAATAATAAAGGAAGATGGAATGGCTGGAACTGAACCTTGCTTGCCTTGGTTTTTTCCGGTCTGTCTCTGCAGGCCTCCCCCTCCCCCTGTGCCCATGTTTGATCTAGATTTACTGTTCAACTCGTCCTTTGCCGTTGCCGTCAAAACCCCATTGATGTTGCTAGTGTTAATTGCCCTGGAGGCAGTGCTATCGGCGGATAATGCCATTGCCCTAGCCACCATCGCCCAGGGTTTACCCAATCCGGCCCAGCAACGGCGGGCTTTGAATGCGGGGTTAGTGATTGCCTATGTGCTCAGGATTCTGCTCATTGTCACTGCTTCCTTTGTGTTGCAATATTGGCAGTTTGAGTTGGCTGGGGCCTTATATTTACTCTGGTTGGTGGGCAGCTACTTCCTCTCCCCCGATGAAGGGGACAATCACCACAAGACCTTTGAGTTTAGTTCCTTTTGGCAAGCCATCCCCCTCATTGCCTTCACCGATTTAGCCTTTTCCCTCGATAGCGTCACTACGGCGATCGCCGTGGCGGATCAATTGTGGCTGATCATTGCGGGGGGCACCATTGGGGTCATTGCCCTCCGGTTTTTAGCGGGTTTATTTATCCGTTGGTTAGACATTTTTACCCACCTCAAGGATGCTGGTTTTATCACGGTGGGTTTGGTCGGTCTGCGGCTGCTGCTCAGAGTCATTAACCCCGAGCTAGTGCCACCGGAATTGTTGATGATTACCATGATTGGGCTACTGTTTGCCTGGGGCTTTTCCGAGCGGCGATCCCCGGAGCTAGTGGAAGAAATTAGCCATAGTGGGGAGCCGTAGGCGGCCCAGGAGTAAATTTTAGGGATAATTTATGGATTTGTTAGAGTACCAAGCCAAGGAACTATTCCAACAGGTGGGCATTCCCATTTTGCCCTCCCAAACCATTCAAAACACCACTGCCCTCAAACGTCTGCAAATTCCCTATCCCATGGTGCTCAAATCCCAGGTGCGGGCGGGGGGGAGGGGTAAGGCCGGCGGGGTCAGGTTTGTGGAAAATACCATTGATGCCATTGCCGCCGCTTCCGCCATTTTCCATTTGCCCATTGCGGACGAGTACCCAGAGGTGATTTTGGCCGAGGCTCGCTACGATGCCCAGTCGGAATTATTTTTGGCGATCGTGCTGGACTACCAACGGCAATGCCCGGTGTTGATGGGTTCCAGTGAAGGGGGCATTGATGTAGACAGCCTGTTGGAGCAAATGCAGAGTGTTTCCCTGCGGACAAATTTTTCCCCCTACTTGGCCCGGCGGCTGGCGGTGAAAATGGGCTTAACGGGACCCCTGGTGACCACGGTGAGCGCCATCATCGAAAAAATGTATGAGTTATTCGTCACCTACGATTTGGACGTCATTGAAATTAATCCCCTGGGCATTAGCGCTGACGGGGAGGTGATGGCCCTGGATGGCAAAATTACCGTTAACGATACGGCGATCAACCGGCATCCGGATTTACTTAATTGGGGCTCGGAGCAATGGACGGGGCATAGTTGGCTACCGGGGGACTTGGCCCAGGGACAAATTGGCTTAATTTGCAACAGTGAAGGACTGGCCCTGAGTACGTGGGACTTGCTCCAGTCCTTGGGCATTACCGGCGCTTATTTACTGGATGAAAGTCGCAGTGGCATGGCCCTAGGAAAACAATTGGAACTGGCCTTTGATCACCTCAGCCAGGCCCCCAACCTCAAAGGTATTTTTGTTAATCTGGCCACCAGGGAAGCGGCCACCCCCACCTTGGCAGAGGATTTGCGGGCTTTTTTGCCCCTGCCCCCCAACCCCTCCAGCGAAGACCGTAGTTTGCGGGGGACGGGTCCTAGTTTGCCCCAGCGCCAACGGGCTCCCCAACGGCAAACCTACACAGGGGAAGTGCTACCGGTGGTGATCCGGTTTAGCCAGGGGGATTTGGGCCATCTCCAGCAGATGTACGACAACAGCCTCGTCTATTGGCATAACGATTTGGAAACGGCGATCGCCAAGATGTTAAGTTTAATTCCCCAGGAAATGGAATTGGTCCAGGGATAACCGGGGGCATCATTCCCCAGGGTTGGTAATGTGTATCTGAGATGGGGAAGCAGTAAAATTTGAGCAAATTCCTGGGCGTTTTCCGCCACCATCCATCCCGTCCGCCCCGCATCTGGACAGATGTGCTCCTGCGTTGGCAGGGTTCCGTCATCCCGGCGATCGCCCCCCGGGTGCTGGTGTGTATGGCCTTTTCCCTGGGGGTGACCCTGGTGGATGGTTGGGGATATGAATTTTCCATTCCCCTGCAGGAAAGCATTGTGCCCAGCATTGTTTTGGGACTGCTCTTGGTTTTTCGCACCAACACCGCCTACGAACGCTTTTGGGAAGGACGCAAAGCCTGGGGCACTTTAGTTAATACCATCCGTAACCTTTCCCGCACCATCTGGGTTTCAGTGGCGGAACCCACTCCCCAAGCCCACCAAGACAAGATTAAAATTCTCCACCTCCTGGTGGCCTTTGCTGTGGCCACCAAGTTGCACCTACGCTCTGAACCCCTCAATGAAGAAATCTGGGCCCTGTTGCCCGAATCCGGTTACCGCAAGCTGGAGGATTTGCATAATCCGCCCCTGGAAATCGCCTTTTGGATCAGTAATTATCTGCAACAGGAATACGACCAGAACCATATCAATCCCTATCAGCTCACCGCCATGCTGCGTTTGGTGGATACCATGGTGGATGTGTTGGGTAGTTGCGAACGCATTTTAAAAACCCCCATTCCCCTGGCCTACGCCATCCATTTGCGCCAGCTAATTTTTCTCTATTGCTTCATCACCCCTTTCCAAATGGTGAACACCCTCCATTGGGCCACTGCTTTTGTGGTGGGGATTATCGCCTTCACCGTCTTCGGCATTGAAGAAATTGGGGTGGAAATTGAAAACCCCTTTGGTCACGATGCCAACGATCTACCTTTGGACCAGATTTGCCAAACCATGCAAGCCAACCTGGAAGATTTAATTCAGTTGCCCCCTTGGCACCAGGTTTCCCATGGGGACTAGTAGGAACTGCTTGGTTCCCCCCTTCTTGGCCAAAAAACTATAACCTAGTTAGGGAGAGTCGCAAGACTGTTTCACCACTTCCCGTTTACGGTTTCCCCATGATTAGCGTTGATTTGACCCTTAAATATTCCCCCATGCCCGTGTCCGTACAGCGCAAGGAAAAGGATGCGGCGGAGTCACTCTATCAGACTATTATTACTGCCATGCAAGGCGATCGCCCCCAACTGTTGGAACTGACCTGTGAAAAGCAGACCGAGAAAAAGGTGGCCATTATGAGCGATCAGATCAGTGCGGTCATTGTTTCTGAGAAAGATGGTTCTGCTTCGGCGGGGAAAGTACCTGGTTTTGCCGCCTTGGGCCAAATTGTTAATCAAGGTTAATGGAAAATTTCGATGCCATTGTAGTCGGGGCCGGCATTACCGGAGCGGCGATCGCCTATGAATTACAAAACCAAGGGCAACGGGTACTGTTACTCGAAAAGCATCGTCAGCCGGCCAACGCCACGGCCTTGAGCTATGGTGGCATTATCTATTGGGCTGGGGCCACCCCTCTGCAACGGCAGTTGTGCCATGAAAGTCGGTACCGCTGGACCCATTTGAGCCAGGAACTGGGGGGAGAAACGGAATATCGTGAACTGGAGCTATTGCTCTATCTCCGCCCCGGAGATGATGCCCAAACCTTAGCTAAGCAGTTTGACCATTGTTTAATTCGGCCCCAACGGGTGGACCGTTTAACGGCGATCGCCATTGAACCCCAACTCAATCCCGATGGCATTGGGGGCGGGTTTGTGGTGCCCCAGGGCCATGTCCACGGCGGCAAAACCGTTAACGCCTATCTGCAAGCCTTTATCCGCCAGGGGGGCATAGTACGCATCGCCACAGTCCAGGCATTAATCACCAAACAAAACCGTGTGCAGGGGGTCTCCACCGGGGCGGGAAATTTTTTTGCCCCTAAAGTAATTTTGGCGGGGGGAGGCCAAAGCCGTGCTCTGCTACCGGGGCTAGGGGGTAATTTTCCCCTCTATTTCACCCACGCCGCTGTTCTGCAAACCGCCCCCAGCAAGGAAAAGCTCCGTTGTGTGATTATGCCGGCGGATTTACAGCAACGCCCCAATTTGGAAGCCCTAGCTCCAACCTTGGATTGGCATCAGCCCAACGACCATTGCGTCGCCACTGTTTTGGAACCGGGGGCAGTGCAATTTTTCGATGGCAGATTGTTCATCGGTCAAATTAGTCAACTGGTCACCTCCCCCCATTACCGCCCTGACCTCGCCTGGGCTCAACAACAATTACAAACGGCGATCGCCCCCATTCTGCCCCGCCTGGCCTCCCTGCCGGTCACAGCCCACCATTGCCTAGTGGCCTTTAGTGCCCAAACCCTGCCCCTGGTAGGGGAAATGCCCAATTTACCAGGGTTGGTACTATTCACGGGCTTTACCCATCCCTTGGTCTATGTCCCCCCCCTGGCGCAAAAACTAGCCCACCACCTCACTGGGGGTAGGGAGCCGGTCATTGACCATTTAGCTCCGTTGCTAAACCCCCTGCAAACGGAAAAGTAGGATTTGCGTGGTTTGATCTTCACTGAAGTTATCGTCGCTGATGGCAATCAAACTGCTGCCACCGTCCGGTAACCGGGGTCCCAGGGTAAGCCCTTCTAGATTGTCCAACTCGATGCCTACATCCTCCAGATCGAGCAATAGTTGTTTGCGCATGGGGTTAATGGTGTTGGTGCCGGGGCGGAAGCTGGCGATGCGGCTGGTGTCGGTGGCATTGGCGTTGACCGTTTGGAAAATTTTGCCCTGGAACCCGTTCAGTCCAAAGGTTCGTTCTAGGGTGAGGAAATAACCTTCCCTGGGTAGGGCCACCATGGCGCTCAGGCCGTGGAGTAGGGTACCCACCGGGGCCGGCTCCAGGGGGTAAAGGTTTTCGCTGACCAAAACGGGGGGCCCCACGGAATTAATCACGTAATGCAACCAGCGCAGGGGAATCTGCGGGGGGGGATTGTCCGGGTCAAAATCTTGGGCTAAAACGCTTTCAGGGGCGGTGAAAAGACGAAAAGGATCGTCTGCTAGGGTGCTGGTGGCCGCAATGGTCAGAGCTTCAAAACCAAAGTTATCCCGGATGCCCTGGGGGGGATCGGCTTGGGGCAAAAATCGACTGGGCAGGGGTAATTGTCCCAACTCCTGGGCCGTTGCCTGGTCAAATTCTGCAATTAAGGGGGGACTTTGGTTAGATAAAACCCCTTCACTGCTGATGAACAAGGTGTGGCGGGGGGACAGGGCAATGCCCTCTGGGTCTAACAATTGCCGGCCGTAGGTTTCGCCCTCGCTGCTCCTGAGCTTGGTCATGGCCACCACTTCTGCTTTGGTAATGCCTATGCCCTTTTCCCCATCGGCCACGGTCAGGCGCATGGTGTAAAACCGGGGCGATCGCCGATCATCGGTGATGGCGTAGTAAAGATCCCGTTGGCGATCGTAGCTGAGGTCAGAGATGCCCCCAACGGGCAAATCTTGTACTGCCTGCTTTGGTAGGGTGTAGCTATCTAAAAATTCTAAGGACAGGGGTAAAAATAAGCGGGACTCCGCTTGCACCGCATTGGGGGAAACGCCACAGGCCACCAGGGTAAAGCAAAGGATAGGCAGTGTGAGCTTCAAGAAAATTTTGGTCAGCACCTTGATAAACCCTAAATTCCTGCCACCACTGTAGCGAACAACCGGATTTGTTTTGTGCCCTGGGGGTCAAAAGCAAGCAAACCGGAGGGCAATCTGGTTGCTTGGCAATCACTAACAACTTGTACCCATGGGTTGAAATTATGAAATTAATCGTTTACAAATACATTTTGGTGAAAACAACCAAAATAAGGTAGAAAAAATCCGGTAAAAAGGTTCCCGAAGGGGGGGGGCATGCAGCTATTTGATCAAAGGGGTTGTGAGTCAGGGTAGCAATGGGATTTCTTTGTTCTAGACTGGGCAGGTTGTTGGTCACTAACTTTGGCAATGACGGATCGGTACTGATTAACAATTGTATCGAGGGTAAAATTTTCTTCAAAATACCGGCGACCTCGGTGTCCCATGGCCGTTGCTTGCTGGGGATCATTCTTCAACTCAAGGATGAATTGGGCCAACCCTTCCCCGTCCCCGTTATCAATGGCGGCGCCACATTGGGCCTCGGCAATGATTCCCCGCAAATAGGAATGGGGTGCACAAATGGCGGCGATCGCCGTGCCGGCGGCCAAACAACCATAGAATTTACTTGGCACCACCAGGCCTTCCACCTGGGGCAAAATGGAAACCAAGCTCAGGTCACAGGCGGTGAGGGAAAAGGGCAAAACCTGTTTGGGTTGAAAGGGTAAAAATAAACAATTGGTTAACTGGTGGCGTTGTACGAAGTCTCGACAGATGGGGGCCTTGGCCCCGGCACCAATGAAGACAAACCGAACTGCTTCTTGGTTCAAGAGGCGGGCTGCTGCCATCACAGTTTCCAGGTCATGGCACCGTCCCATGTTGCCGGAATACAAGACGGTAAATGTCTGGTCTAAGCCATGGCGTTGGGCAAACCAGTTGTCAGTTTTGGCCCTTGGTTGGATTAACACTCCGTCCGCCCAGTTATAGCAAAGATTGCTAAGGTTAGGACATAATATAGGGAAAGAGTTAGGAAAAAAGCGATGCCAGCCCCCTACAGTATAGATCTAAGAGAGAAAGCGGTAAGTGCAGTAGAAAAAGGAGAGAAGAAAAGCCATGTCTGCCGAACACTGAACATTAGTC